>JBAQYV010000211.1:0-2962 GCA_049790315.1 Candidatus Acidiferrales bacterium
GTGGAGGAGGCGGCCGCGGCGGCTTTGGAGGCGGCGGAGGTGGTGGTCGTGGCGGCGGTGGCGGAGGGCGCGGCGGAGGTGGTGGCCGTGGCGGCAGTGGGGACCGCGGTGGTGGAGGCGGTCGCGATTGGTAGTCAGAAATTTCTAGCCGTCTGCCACCTGACTCCGCGGAGCGAATTGCCTAAATCGACCGCGTGGAGTGAATTGCTTCAACCGACTGCGCGGATTATGTTGCGCTACTGTGCCGAGGCGCGCCGCGCCTCGGTTCGGTTCTCTGTGTTTCCCGATTCCACATCTCCAACTTGCTCAATGTGTCCGCCCGCGTAACGGTATCGTTCGAGCGTCGCTGACTCCGCGCCGCGCCGCGCCAACGCTGGCACGTCCAGGCGTGCCTCGGCTTGATCGAGTTCTTCGGCCAGAGCGTGCAGCGCCGGTGTGCGCGGCAGGAACAGCGGACAGCAATCGTGGAATGGCTCCGCTGAAATTTCGTAGGTTCCGATTTTTTGCGCGATTGCCAGAATTTCCTGCTTGTCGTCTCCCGCCAGAGGCCGAAACACTGGCATCCGCACCGCGTCTCCTACGGCCACCATGTTATGCAGCGTCTGCGATGCCACTTGGCCCAAGCTGTCGCCAGAGATGATGCCCTGTGCGCGGTCAACCAGCGCCATGCGCTCCGCGATGCGCAGCATCATGCGGCGGTACAGCAATATGCGATACGTCTCCGGCGCCTGACCCACGATTTCTCGCTGAATCGCCTCGAACGGAACCAAATGCAATTTCGCGGTGAATTGATATGGCACCAATCGCCGCACCAATTCGCGCGCCACATGCACAGAGCTTTCCCCTGCACGGGCTCCGCCTCCCCAGAAGTGCACGAAACTCAAGTGTGCCCCGCGCTTCATCATTTTGTAAGCGGCCACCGCGGAATCGAAGCCGCCCGAAAGCAGGCACATCATTCGCCCGGCCGTATTCGCCGGCAGACCGCCCGGCCCTGGAATTTTTCGCGCGTAAACCAGCGCCGGTCCCGGCGGAATCTCGATGCGGCAGGTCAGTTCGGGACCGTGCAACTGCACGCGAACTTCGCGCCCCGCTTCTCGCAGCCGATCGAGTAGATATTTCCCTACGATTGTTTCAATTTCAGTAACGTTCTGCGGAAACGATTTATCGCTGCGCTTGGCCCGCACTGCGAACGTCGAAAATCGCTCGGACGCAACTTCTTCCCATGCCGCGCGGCAAATATCCTCCATCGGCTGCTCGCCGCCGCGATCCACTGGCCGCGCCACAGCATAATTGGCGATGCCGAAAACGCGCTCCAGGCGCGCCCGGGCCTCATCGAGCGAAGCCCCTTCGCCCAATTCGATCACCAGCCGATCCGCGGGCAACGCCACGCGTTGCAGATCCAGGCCCTCAAGCGTAGTGCGCACGGCCGAAAGCAGCTTCGAGAGGAAAAATTTGCGATTCCCTCCCTTCAGCCATAGTTCGTGGTAATGCGCGACGATCACTCGTTTCGCCATAAGTTTAAATCCAGGTAGGCTTGCTGAACGTAAAGTATAACAGGAGACGCTGTGGCGAAGTGGAGGGCGATAGTCGGCGCTCCTTGCGACGAGACGCTTGCCGTTTCTCACACCTGCGGCGGTGACGAATTTGAAACAGCCCTGAAAACCAAACACGGGTTGCCCGTAGACGCCTGGCGCCTTTAGGCGTATACGACAGTCTCTGGCGCGGCCCTGGCTTGTGTTACCTTTCGCGGCGTGGGCGCATCCGAGTTATATCAGGCGCTCCGATCCGGCGAGCAGACGGGAGCCAGTCATGTGGGATAAGCGAGATTGGGAGGCGTATTTCCAGATTGCGCGGACACCCGGGCGGCGCCGTCGTCCGCCTCGTCCCATCTGTCCCAGCGAGGCCAATCATATCCTTCCGGCCATCGGCTTCAGTTTATCCGAACTCGACGATGCCGGCCTTGACGTCGAACTCGCCGAGCGCCTCGGGCTGCCCGTGGATGCCGGACGAATTGGCGCATATGGCCCCAATGTATCGAGCCTGCGCGAATTCGCCAAGATGGCTCGCCGTCCGACCTGACTTTTGTTCGGATGCGGACTCCGCTTAGAGGCCGCCAATTGAAGGCGCGGGCGGTGCTTCAAGCCCGTGTATATATAACGATTCGGAGCGACGCGGCCGCGGCGCCTGCAATTCGCTTGACGGCCCCGAAACTTTCGGTAAACTGCCAACTTCATGCTGACGATGATGACGCCCGCGACCGTAATCCTCTCAGAAGAGGCGGACTTCGCCTTTCCGCAGCGCGAAGCGGCCTTCTTCTACGGACTGTTTCTTCGTGGGCATTCTGCGGACGAATTGCGCCGCGACATTGAGGTCCCTCCGACGATCTTGGCGAAATGGCATCGCGAAGCCGAGCGCGAGCCGGATTTGCGCAACGTCTTTGACCGCATGATCACCTATCGCCGCCACGTCCTCGCTATCTTTGAGTCGCTCGTCGGCACCGAACAAACGCAACGCGTGCAGTAGCCCCGGCGGCCCGTCGCCTTTACTTCCAGTTTTTCGTCCGCTACACTTTTCTCGCTTGAGTCGCCGAAGACCCTTCTCTCGCGGAGCCCTCACAATTCCCCGGTAGCTCAATGGTAGAGCATTCGGCTGTTAACCGAAGGGTTGCTAGTTCGAATCTAGCCCGGGGAGCCATTTGACCTGACCGGGGTTTTTGTACCAGCGGGAGTGAGAGAGAATTCACTCTGGAGGGAAGCTGGTATGCCGATGAGGAAATACAAACCGGAGCAGATCGTGACGCTGCTACGGCAGGTTGAAGTGGAAATTGCCAACGGTAAAACCACCCCACAAGCCTGCAAGGAAGCCGAGATCACCGCACAGACCTACTACCGCTGGCGGAAGGAATACGGCGGCCTGAAGTTGGACCAGGCGAAGCGTCTCAAAGAGTTGGAACGGGAGAACG
>JBAQYV010000212.1:0-9203 GCA_049790315.1 Candidatus Acidiferrales bacterium
CCCCCGGACCGCCGCGCGGGTTCTTTTTTGTGAACGGTGGCGCCAGGGCGAAAAAGTTAAAATTTGATATATGAAACGAGTATTTTTTAGATTGAATCTTCAAGGATTTCTTGCTAGAAACCTCGCATGCGGTCCGCGCTCCAGGCCCAACGCCCAGCCCTTGAATATCGCGGGAGCGCGGTGAACCGGCGAAATCGCTGTTGACGAGCTTGCAGCACCCCAACCACGGCGGCCCGCGACGACATGCCTTCGGACACGTCTTGCAGCGCGCCTTGGACAACTGCAAGAACCTCGGGACGGGCAGTGCCGAACCTCCTAGCGGCGCTGCCCTTCTCGGTGGCTTTGACCTGAAGCGAATTGAGCAATCATAAATTTGGCGGGTCGTGTCGCGTCGCGACGATGGACTGCCAGCGAGCAGCCTCGCGACGGCGCAGCGTGACGGCTAACGCTCAGCATGGCCGTCGGGGCCGATTTCCACTTGCACCGGGCGGCCTTGGCCTTTGCCTCGCGTGGTGAGCCATGCGGAAAATGCCTGCGCCAGGCGCGCAGGATCGACGCGCAGGCCCGCTTCGATTTGGCCTTCGGCAACCGGCAACGTGTCGTCGAATTCGGCCGAGCCCGTGAAATTCCGCATGAAGAACGTATCCAGCCAATCGAGCGGGCAGGCGCGGCGCTCGCCATCGATCACGACATCAACCTTTAGTTTTTGGGCGTACATGATGTGGCGTGGCTGCGTGGCCGCCGCGCACTTGTGAGCGCCTATTTCTTTTCGGAAATGTCCACGGAGACGCGCGTCGTTTCCCAATCGAGGCGCAGCGTGCAGCCGGACGCGGTGCCATCGAGGCCGATCGTGAAATCCTCGAGCGGCGATGGGAGCGTCGACATCTTCATGTCGATGCGAGCGAAATCGAAACTGGCGCCGGGATACGGGATACCCCACTCGCCCGTTTTCTTGCTGATGATTAGCTTCCAGTTGTCCGCGTTCGGGAGAGCGAAGAGAGTGTAGCTGCCGGCGGGCACGAGCGTGCCACCGACGATGAGATCTGTATCCGTGACGAATGTCGTAGCTTCATTCGCGCCGACGCGCCACTCTTGTCCATAGGGCACCAGACCGCCGTAAATCTTGCGGCTACGCATACGCGGGCTCGAATAATCGATTGTCAGGGTTTTGCCGTCGGGAAATTTATAATCCACGTGAGCGGGCGGGCTGGGGCGCTGGCTCTTGTCCTCGGGCGGCTTGGTCTGGCTCTGCGGGCTCATGGTCTCCTGGCTACGCGCTGAAGAAATCGCCAGAACGCAAAAACAGGCCAGAAGCAACGTGGCGTAAATTGAGAACTTTCTCATTTTCTTTCCTCCTCTATTTCGGCTGTCTCTACCCAAAGCGCTCACTATGCATCTCGATCTTCCAATGTTCCATCCGGATTATACGCGCGCTGTGAGTCGCGCGGTACTTCGTCGTCCCAATCAAAGAACCGACGCCACGTCGGCGTCGATTGAAACGTGCGTGTGATCGAAGCCATTGATGCGATAGGTCGCGCCTTGCGCGCGCGAAAAATGGAAATAGCGGCTGATGTTGTAGTCCTCATCGAATGAGGCGAAGACGCGCTCCGTTTCGTCATGATCGAATCCGAACGCGGCGAGCGCCGCGGGGCGGCCGTAGCCTCCCGCAAGCGAAACGTATTTTTCGACGAGTTCTCTGAGTCGCATCGTTTTTACCGTCTGCCCGCCGCAGAGTTCGGTTCTAAGCACTGTGCACCGCACAGTCCGGCTAAGCACTGCGCTCCACGCAGCCGATTAAAGCACTGCGCTCCGCGCAGCCGATTAAAGCACTGCGCTCCGCGCAGCCGATTAAAGCACTGCGCTCCGCGCAGCCCGGCTAAATCCAAACGTAGGCGCCGGAATCGCCGTACGGCGCATTCAAATAGAATAAATTGGCATCGGGCAGCGCACCGAGCGCGCGGCAAAGCCGATCGGTGCCATGCGCCGCGCAGAGCAATTCGCCGGGAGATTGCGCGATGTGGTCGGTATCGTCAAGCGTCTCAACTTCGCGGCGCGAAAACCAGAGCCACGTGGCCGCGCGCGCGCAAACCTGACATTCGCCGGCAAGGTGGCTGAGCCTGGCTTCGATGGCCGCGGAGACGTGCGATGTAAGGCCGGCCGCGGCGAAATCCGGCGCGGCCAGGAAAAAATATTGCGAGACGCTGCCGCTATCGGGCTCAAATGCGGCGACGCGCCCGCGATAGCGCTCAAGCTCGGGCCCCAGCAATCCACACGCGCACGCGCGGCACAGGGAAACTTCCGGACGCCGCCCGCTCGATCTGCGCGCGGCCTTCTTCCCACGCAGGTAGAGAGTATCGGGCGCGAAGCCGGCCATCCAGTCCTGCTGGTTCGCAAGATGCACGCATTCCGGGGGCACTCGCATCAGGCGCGCGAACCAACTGCGCGTGCGCGGGCGGAATTCGATGCCGGGATAAGCTTCTTCAAGACGCATACGCGCGAAAATCGCACCAATCTTCAGAATCCGGTAGCCAAAATTGCATCGTAGCAGATTGAGGCGCGGCCGCGCGCAAAATCCGTTATCATAAAGTTTCGGAGCGCGGCCCGGCTCTTACTTCGAACATTATCTCCAGGAGGATTCATCATGGCTCTCACCGTCGGACAACCCGCACCGGAATTCACGCTCAAGGACCAGTCGCAGAAAGAAGTGAAGCTTGCGGATTACAAGGGCAAGAATGTAGTGCTGATATTTTATCCGCTCGATTGGAGCCCGGTTTGCTCGAATGAGCACGCCTCGCTGGTGACCGATTTGAGTCAGTTTGAAAGGCTGGACGCGCAAGTGCTGGGGCTCAGCGTCGATAGTTCCTGGTCGCACAAGGCCTTCGCGGAAAAGATGGGCATCAAGTACCCGCTGCTGGCCGATTTCCAGCCACGCGGCGCGGTGGCCGACAAGTTCGGAGTGTATCTTGCCGACAAGGGCATCACGGGGCGCGCCATCGCCATCATCAACAAATCGGGAAAGCTGGCGTGGTTCAAACAATACGATATTCCGACAGTGCCCGATCTGAAGGAAGTTACGGTAGCGCTGGCGAACGCGAACTAGATTCACGACCTGGAAAAATCGGCTTAAGCGGCAGCGCGGACGAACAGAACGAGCGGCAGCGCATTCAGCGCCTTAATCGCAACGCTTAAGAAGCAGGCGACGAGGGCCGCGAAACCGCGCTTCGCGAACTCACCCACTCAACGGCGTTCATTTTTGAAGATCGTCAAAGTCATAGCCGCGAACGCTCACTGAAAACCCGGGGCACGCCGGTCAGAAGCGCTAGCGGTGTCACGCCGCCTTCTTTCACAATCGGATCACGCGCCCGCCGCGAAATCTCGGACCATAGCGTCACCAAACGCCGCGGCCAACGCTCTAAGAGAGTAGCCGGTGCGCGGCTAGCCTGCCCGGCGTGCGGCGATTGTGCTAACTTCAGTCGAGAGTCCGGAGGACTACAACAAATGTCGAATCCCCCAGGTCCACAGCAGGGGCAACAACCGCAGGTGCAAATCAAGGCCGACGAGAAGGATTTGGTCGGCCAGTACAGCAATCTTGTGATGCTTTATCACAATGCCGAAGAATTCGCGCTGCACTTCATCTACGTGTTTCCGAATGCGCCGCAGGGCAAATTGGTCGCAGGCCTACTGCTAAGCCCCGGCCACGCCAAGCGGCTTTGGCGAGCGCTGGGCGACAACCTCACAAAATACGAGACGCAATACGGGCCGATTCGCGAAGTGCCGGAGGGCCCCCCACCCAAGGTTGGTTTCGTGCAGTAAAGCGAGGACCTGTCCGGCGGTACAGTTTGGCCTCCGCAACGACTGTCCGGCGTGACAGGCGCGCCAGCAACCGCGGCGTGCTAGGCTTAAATCATGCAAGCCGCCTGCTCACACTGCGGAACTTTGCATCGGCTGAACGACTCCCAGATCGGCGATTTTCGGCGGGTCCAATTTCGATGCACCCAATGCGGGAAGCCCACGATTGTTGAGATGGAGCGCCGCCCGGAGAGCACGCAAGTCGTTTCTCCACTGCCGGCGTTCGCGCGCGGATCGGGTGCGCCCAGACGCATCAGTGCGTACGAGGATGCGGACAGCGATCTGCGCTTGCCGCCGGGCAAAGCGATCTCCATCACGGTGATCGGCGGACCTTCGCGCGGCAGCGTCTTCCCGCTTGAGAGACCCAGAATTATTCTGGGCCGCGCGGGCACGGACGTGCCGCTGGATGACGCCGGGGTTTCGCGCCGCCACTGCATGATCGAAGTGCGTGGCGATGTCGTGCGATTGTGCGATCTGGATTCGACGAATGGCACATTCTTCGGCGAGGAGCGCATCCGCGCCGCTCAACTGCGGAACATGGCCGAATTTCGCATGGGTTCAAGCACACTGTTGCTGACGATCCGCTCGCGCGTCGATTCCGGCGCGTAATTCACACCGGAAATTCGTGCTACTGTAACGGGCGATCGCCATGCCCGCTCTTTCCGCAATTCTAATCGCGCGCAATGAACAGGTCGATTTGCCGCGAGCGCTTCAATCGCTCGAAGGCGTGGTCGACGAAATCATTCTGGTGGATGCCGGGAGCACCGATCGCACGGTGGAGATCGCGCGGTCCGGCGGCGCGCGGATTTTCGAGCGCCCCTTCTCTAGCTTCGCCGATCAGAAAAATTATGCGGCCGCGCAGGCCACAAACGATTGGGTCTTCTCCATCGATTGCGACGAAGCGCTAACGCCGGAACTGCGCGCCTCGCTGCTCGCATGGAAAACTGAGTTTCCGGTACAGCATGGTTATGAAATCTCGCGCCTGACAAATTATCTGGGCGGCTGGATTCGCCACTCCGGCTGGTACCCCGACCGGATCGTGCGCCTTTACGACCGCACACACGGGCAATTCGCCGGCACAATCCACGAAAGCGTGCGTCTGGATGGACCGGCTGGCCGCCTGAAAGGCCTTCTGCACCACTACAACGTGCGCACCTACCAAGAACATTTGGCCAAGATCGACGCGTTCACGAACATCGCCGCCGCCGAACTTTACCAGCGCGGCCGAAAACACTGGCGCGTGAAAATGTACGTCGCGGCGCCGTGGACTTTTTTCCAGCGCCTCATGTTACGGCTTGGATTTCTGGATGGACGCCGCGGCTGGATGATCGCCTGGACATCCGCGCGCTACGTACGGTTGAAGTATGCAAAGTTAGGGGCGTTGGTGCGCGCGAACGGCGAGCGCGCACCCGCGCCCGGTCCGGCGGCGAAAACGAGCTAGTGCTTCAGCGTGCGGAGAAGCGCGCGTTAAAACGCAGGGGACAGGCGTGGATGCGCGCCCGTGAAACGCGTTACAGCGCGATGTGCGTATCGGTTCGCTCGATCCCCTCGATCGTCTGAATTTTTTCCATCACCAAATCGTCCAGCTCGGTTTGCGTTCCCACTTCGGCGAACGCGATCACATCCGGCACGCCCCACAGCGCGTGCGCCGTGCGTACGCCCGGCAGTTGCAGCAATTCCTGGACGATTGCTTTGGATCTGCCCGCGCGCGTGTGGATGAGTATGTACGCGCGAATCGTGCCTTTGCGAGGCTGCTGCATCGATGCCTCCCTATGCTGCTCTTGAATCATGGTAACCGGAAACCGCGAAGCGCGCCCTAAAAACCGAAACGCCGGCCGTCCCGGGTGTCGGGAGGACCAGCGTCTCGGAAACTGTTTGCGCCAGTTTTTTTGCCTTCGCGAGTTCCTCCTATCCGTGCAGAGATTTTCCAGTTGCGGACGAGCCGCCGACGACCCAGCGCCCCGTTTGCTCCAGGAATTCGAGTCCTACGGCGTAGCCTTGCCCGGAAAGCGGCTGGCAATACGCCACGCGCGCCCGGGCGCGAAATGTTCCAGGCAGCGACACAAAATCGAGATCTTCATTGGCCCGCCAGCGCCGCACGCTCACCACGCGCACGCCGCGCGGACTCACGTTTTCGGTAAACGCCGTTTCGGTGCCCGGCGTCTCCGCGTTTCCGCACAGATGAACGGCCAGCGTCATCGGAACTCTTTTTTCCCAGCGGCCAAGTTCAAACGGTCTAACCACATGTGCCTCGATTTAAATTCCTGGAAGCTTTTTCAGAGACAAGCGGCGATGCGCGCCAAGCTGTTGACGGCGCTCTCGCCATGACCCTTCATGCGATATAGCGCGCTATCGGCGACCGCGAACAATTGCTCGATGCTCGCGCCATCGCGCGGAAAAACGGCGGCGCCAACGCTGCATGTGATGCTCGGCGTTTCGCCGTCCTGCGCCAGTCGGTCGCAAATTCGGCGTCCCACGGCGGTGGCGGCGTTCATATCGGCTTCCGGCAACACCACGGCGAATTCGTCGCCGCCATAGCGCGCGGCGGTGTCCATCGTTCGGCAACTGGTGCGCATTTTCGCGGCCAGGCGGCGGATCGCGCTGCTACCGACCAAATGGCCGTAGCGATCGTTCACGCTTTTAAGAGCGTCCAGATCGAGCAGCAACAACGCGAATGGACGCCCCGTGCGGCGCGAGCGTTGAATTTCAGCTTCGAGCGTCTGTACCAGCGTGCGGTAATTGCCCAGGCCCGTGAGCGAATCGGTGGCGGCGAGGTGATGCACTTGATCGAACAAGCGCGCGTTGTCCAGCAGCGCGCCGCCCAGCACCACGGCGTAGCTCGTAACTTTCAGCACTTGCGCCAGCGTGAACGGGCCGTCGAGCAAGCGCTCGGATTGGCTGGCGGCCACGTGGCACAGCACGTTCAGCCAGCACGCGGCCCACAAGGCGTAATCGAACGCCGAGCGGTCGTGGCGCAAACGCTGGCGGCACACCACCGCGGCGACCAGAAAAAGAAGCGCGGGCAGCAAATCCCATGGCCGCGCAATGCGCGCCAAAGGATGAATCGCGGGCTCAACCGGATAACTCAAGAATGCGGCGCTGGTAAGATACGCCACCACTCCCACCACAATTAACGCCACGAAGATTTCGCGGCTGGGATCGCGCGAACTCGGCAGCCGCTTTTCCACCGTCAGCGCCGCAAGAATCAGCACCGCGAGCAGCGTCCGGCTAACCATCCACGCCAGCGGAATGTGCAATTGCGTTGACAGACCGGAAGACAACACGCTGTAGAAGCCGAATACCGTGATGGTTTCGATTAGCCCGGCAAGAACGAATCCGAATGCCAGAATCAGCGTCAATCGGTCATGCGTGCCGCGGAAACGCACCAAGGCGTTTGCCGCAAACGTGAAGCTCAGCAAACCGCCGACCATCTGCAAGTAGGAAAATAGAATCGGGTCGGACGAGAACGGCCGGTGCCGCAGCCACGTCACCAGAATAATGAAGGCCATTGCGCCCACAGCCGCAAGCGGCCATCGAAACGCCCGCAGAACCCGACGAATTGCAGACAGCTCAAACACCGTATCCCCCAGCTTCCACTTCGGCCCGTGCCATGAAATTCAACTACGCCATTTAGTGCAACCAGAATGCCCAAATTTGGCAATCCAGCCGCCACTGCCTAACACATTGATACTATTGATACTTATCCAGAAGGGGAAAAGAAGTTACTAACGAACGGGGCAAACTGTCCCACCGAGGTTGTGTATTTTGGTGACCGGATCGGTCCGCCGATACTCAATCGTTCGGCTTCGGGAAGCTCGTATGCGGGCACAAACTGAACGGAATGAGGAGCGGAGAACCGGCTGGGCAATGCACCTGAAAACGGGTCGCGGCGCCGCCTTGCTACCGGCTCAGCGGACCGCGCCGCGAGCGTGAGTTATGGAGCTTGCCAGTCGAGAGAGTAGATTTCCTGGGTGCCGGTGTCGCGCAGCAGAAGAGGCGAATCGTCGGGAGCCAATCCTAGCCAGATGCTGTAAGCGCCTGTTTGCGGGAAGTTTTTCAGATCGGCCACGCGCTCCACCTTCCGGTCGCTAATGCGCACGCGCATTACGGACGGCTGATCTTCTTCATGTAGGAAGTAAACATACTCTCCGGTTTTCGACCAATTGGGGAAGGCCATGCTGATCTTCGCGATCTCCTGCCACTTTTGTGTGACAAAATCGAAAAGCATCAGGCTACGGGAATCGGAAGGCATCGCAAGGATATGGCGCCCATCGGGAGACCAGCGCGGCGAGAAAAGACCGTTTGAGTTGGGCAGCGTTGAAACTTGCTGCGTCTTAGCGTCGAGGATCCGGATGCCGAGCTCGGTATCGGTTGCGGAGGCGCCAAAGGCAATTCTTGTTCCGTCGGGGGACCAGGTCGGATCCCACTCATCCTCGGAGTCTGCTGGTATGGCTTCGCGCGGCGCCCCTCCGTCGGTCGAAACTATGTACAGCTTCGCCTTCTGGCGAGCCGAAAAAACATAGAAAACGATCTGCCGTCCATCCGGCGACCATCTAGGCGAGAAGGCAGTAAGCGGCGGGTAGCTGAGCTGCATTCGCTGAGTACCGTCCACTTTGCTTCTCCACAGTGTTCCGTCCGGGTAGCTGACGTATGTCACCCACTGCCCATCTTTAGAGAAGCTCACGCCGTCCGCCGAAATTCCGGAAAGAAATGGCATGAATTGCGCAGATCTCTCGTCGTAGCGGGACAGCTCCCCGCGCGCCAGCGCCCCCGCCACGAACAGCTTCTTGCCGTCCTTGCTCGGCAGAGGCGAGGAGTAAGTCATCGGCCCGGTGGTCAACTGAACAGCTTGACCATCGGCTTTTCCAAGCCAATTCCCTTTTTCCCCAACAGCCCAGATATTGCCTTCCGATTGGAAAACGAAATATTTCCCGTCCGCAGTCCATTTGCCGCAACATTCGCTGGGAGCAGTATGCGAGCCAGGCAACAAGGGATGCATGTTCAATCCGTTCACCGAAACCTGCCAAAGCGAATGCGAACGCGATAGTCTTTCACCGACACTGAATCGAATCACCCTGCCGTCCGGCGACCAAGCGACGTTGAAAACCCGACCGGGCGCGGAGGCCAGCTTGCGGGGTTCGGAGCCGTCACTCTTTGTCAGGAATAAATCGTGTCCGTTGGCGTAAGCGATCGTTTGGCCGTCCGGGGACCAGGCAGCACTCTGTCCGACCGCATCTCCCAGTCTTTGAGGTGATCCGCCCAGCACCGGCACTCCCCAGAGTGGCCCAATAAATGACGTCTCGCCCACCTCGTTCGCGACCAGCAATGTCGACCCGTCGGGCGAAACGTCGAGC
>JBAQYV010000213.1:0-4040 GCA_049790315.1 Candidatus Acidiferrales bacterium
CAGGAGAATCCTCGCGATGCCAACACACGATCTAGTGCGCTTGTGGGAAGAACACATGAAGCACGAATTCGCCACGCGAGACACTGGAGCCACGCTCGAGACCATGGTCGACGATGCGTACGTCAACCACGTACCTACGATGACCGGCGGATTCGGCAAGGCCGCTCTGCGCGCATTCTATTCGCGCGACTTCATTCCGGTGATGCCGCCGGACACAGCGACGAAGCTGGTATCCCGGACGGTCGGTGAGAACCAGGTGGTTGACGAAATGATCTTCTCCTTCACGCACACCCAGGAAATGCCGTGGATGCTCGCGGGCATTCCTGCCACGAATCGTCACGTCGAAGTGGCGCTGGTAGCCATTGTGAAATTCCGCGGGGACAAGCTCGTGCACGAACATATTTATTGGGACCAGGCATCGGTGCTCAAGCAGCTTGGCCTGCTGACCGATAACACGCTGCCCGTCTTCGGCGCCGAATCGGCGCACAAAGTGCTCCATCCCCAGCCAGCAATCTAAGCCGATGCGGGCGGCTCACGCCTGCCGTCCGACCGCCGGAGTGATGTGAGTTGCGCGTTGT
Organism: Candidatus Acidiferrales bacterium; assembly: GCA_049790315.1. Classification (GTDB taxonomy): domain Bacteria; phylum Acidobacteriota; class Terriglobia; order Acidiferrales; family UBA7541; genus DASPOJ01. The sequence goes on from JBAQYV010000213.1 coordinate 579, forward strand.
TGCGCGACGAGATGAAGTGGGAAAAACCGGCGGGTCCGCTTCCCTTCTGTAACGAAATATTCTTCCTCCAACAGTAGAGCCGCTCGGCGCAGCAATTTCGCGCTACCTTTCGCCTCTGAACAAAGCGGGCGGAGGCGAGCTCCGCCCCTACAACTGCAACATCTGCTCGCTTGCTAAATGGATGTTGACGCTCTACACCCTAAGGGTGTAGGGTCCCTACATCCTGTGGCGAATGGAGAACTCGTGAAAGAGCGCTATCAGAATCGCATTGAACTCTTGCAGGGGACGCTTGACCTGCTTGTGCTGCAAACATTGCGATGGGGACCGCAGCACGGGTACGGGATCGGGCGCGCGATTCAATCGCAATCGGGAGACATTTTGCAGGTGGACACGGGCTCACTGTATCCCGCGTTGCATCGACTGGAACGCAAGAAGTGGATCGCGGCGGACTGGAAGACTTCGGAGAACAAGCAACGAGTGCGCGTGTATCGGCTGACGGCGCGCGGCAAAAAGCAACTCGCCGATGAGCGTTCGCGATGGAAACAGCTCAGCGCGGCGATGGCGGGAATCCTAAATACGGCGAAGAAGGAGTTCGAGTCGTGAGATGGCCATGGCGGAAGCGGGACGAAGAACTGGATGAGGAGATTCGCGCGCACATTGAGATGTCGACGCGGGAGCGCGAGGAGCGCGGCGTGGCGACGGATGAGGCGCGGACCGCGGCGCGGCGGGAATTCGGGAATGTGGGACTCGTGAAGGAGACGACGCGCGACACTTGGCCTTGGGTATGGGCCGAGCGGCTTGGCAAAGATGTGCGCTATGGGTTGCGGACGATGCGGCGCAGCCCAGGATCTACGATTGTTGCGGTGCTCACGCTTGCGCTGGGGATCGGCGCCACCACGGCGATATTCAGCGTGGTGTACGGCGCGATCCTTTCTCCGCTTCCCTACCGCGATCCAGACAAACTTGTGTTGGTGTCGTCCATGCTGCGAGGAAATCGCGATCAGGTATCTCCCGCCGATTATCTGGACTGGAAACGCGAGAGTACCGTGTTCCAAGACCTGGACGCCACGATCTATACGCGAGCCGCCCTGTCGGACTCAAATGGCGCGGAAGAAGTGGGGATTTGGTACGGCACGCCCGGCGTTATCGAAATGTTGGGACTACGAATGTTTTTGGGCCGTGGATTTCTGCCGGAAGAGGGCGAGCCGGGCAAAGACCGCGTCGTCGATCTGAGCTACGAAATGTGGCGTGACCGTTTCGGCAGCGATCCGAATATCCTCGGCAAGACGCTGCGACTCGACCGCGTGCCGTACACCGTCATCGGAGTATTTCAGCCCGCGCCCACCGACCGCGAAGTGAACAGCAGGCTGGGCGCGCCATTATCCTTCGCGTCGGCGCAAACCCGCCGAGACGATCACACTCTGGTCGTGCAGGGCCGGCTGAAGCCGGGCGTCACCGTGGCGCAGGCTAATGCGGAAATGAGAACCATCGTCGAGCGCATCGACCAGGCATATCCCGAAACGAGCAAGGGGTGGGGAGTTAGCGTGCAGCCGCTCGCGAATGCGTGGCTTGATTCCGACCTGCGTTCGAGCCTCCTGCTGTTGATGACCGCGGTGGGCTTCGTGCTGTTGATCGCGTGTGCCAATGTCGCGAACCTGCTGCTCGCGCAGGGCGCCGCGCGGCAGAGAGAAATCGCGGTGCGCGGAGCGCTCGGAGCCACGCGCGGTCAGGTGATTCAACAATTTCTGACGGAGAGTTTATCGCTGGCGGCGATCGGTGCGGCTCTCGGCATCGTTTTGGCATGGGGACTGCTGAAAATTGTTATGGTGTTGGTCCCGCAATACGCTTTGCCGATGGACAAGCCGATTGGTTTGGAATATCCGGTATTACTGTTCAGCCTAGCACTCACCGTGCTTTCGAGCGTTCTGTTCGGTTCCGCGCCCGCGTGGCAGGCAGCGCGGCTCGATTTGAACGGCGCGCTAAAAGAGGGAGGGCGCTCGGCCATTGGCATGCGCCGGAATTGGCTGCGCCGCGCGCTGGTTGTGGTCGAATTCGCCCTGGCCCTCACACTGCTGGCCGGCGGTGGCCTGGCAATTCATAGCTTCTTGAAATTGGCGAATGCGGATCTCGGTTTCCGCAAAGATCACGTGCTCACGTTTTATCTTCCGCTTCCGCAAGCCCAACTGAAGACTCCGAAACTGATCGCTTCTTACTATCGTCAGTTCCTCGAAAAAATCTCGGCTCTCCCGAGCGTGACCGCCGCGACGGCTGCCACGGGAATGCCGGTGTATGGTAGCGGATTTCAATTATCCTTCAGCATCGCCGGCCAAGCATCCGGCGAATCTTCGTCGCGGCCGCTCGTCGGCTTCAGCATGGTGACGCCGGAATACTTCGAGACGTTTGGCGTGCCCATCGACCGGGGGCGTGCGTTCTCGGAGCAAGACATCGCGGGAGGCGCGCACGTAGCGATCGTCAGCGAACAGTTTGTGAGGCAGTATCTTTCCGGCGCTGACCCTCTGACGCAGAGCATTATCGTCGGCGAAGTGGTTCCCGGCGCCAACGGGCCCGGTGCGCCCATCGAATGGCAGATCGTCGGCGTGAGTCACGACGTCCGCAACCGGAGTTTGCGGAATATCGACCTTCCCGAAATGTACGTGCCTTTTTCGCAGAGCCCCTGGCCCTCCGCGGAGATCGCGGTGCGCACGGCGGGCGATCCGGCGAGCGTGAGCACGAGCATTGCCGGCATCGTGCATTCAATGGATCCCGACCTGCCTATGGCCGACGTCGAGACCATGGACCAGATCGTAGAGGATTCGATGGGTTCGGTGCGATTTGAAGCGTTGCTGTTTGGAGGCTTCAGCGGCGTGGCGTTGCTGCTGGCGGCGCTCGGGATTTATGGCGTGATGGCGTTTGAAGTGGAGCAGCGAACTCACGAGATTGGTTTGCGCATGGCGCTGGGAGCGGGCCGCGCTCAGGTGCTCGTGCTGATTATGAAGGACGGAATGATCCGAGCGATTGCGGGGCTTGGATTGGGATTTGTTGGCGCTTTTTTCGTGGGACGTGCCATGCAAAGCCGGCTGTACGGGATTGGCGCCATCGATCCGGTCGCACTCGGCGGCGTGGCGGCGGCATTGTTGGGCGCTGCGCTACTCGCTTGCTACGTGCCTGCGCGACGGGCGACGCGGCTGGATCCGATGGTGGCGCTGCGGGATGAGTAGGCGAGGAGCGCGGAGATGAAGTGGCCGTGGCGGAAGCGGAACGAGGAACTTGACGAGGAGATTCGCGCGCATATCGAGATGTCGGCGCGGGAGCGCGTCGAGCGCGGCGCGGCGGCGGATGAGGCGCGAGCGGCGGCGCGGCGGGAATTCGGGAATGTGGGGATGGTGAAAGAAACTGCGCGCGATGCGTGGAGTTGGGTGTGGCTCGAACGGATCGGCCAAGACGTGCGCTACGGACTGCGCA
>JBAQYV010000214.1:0-13311 GCA_049790315.1 Candidatus Acidiferrales bacterium
GGCCCCGACGCCGGCGTGCTTGCCGCGCGGGCCGCGTTCGTCGGCGGGTGCCGCGGAACGTCAAATGTCGCAGCGGGCTATCGCTTCGGCATTCCGACGTTTGGCACGCAGGCGCATTCGTGGATCATGGCGTTTGAAGACGAAAAGGAAGCGTTCGCGCGGTTTCTAGGTATCTTCCCGAAGAATGCTGTTTTGCTGCTGGACACTTACGACGTGCACGCCGCGCTTGAAACGATTCTTGCGATAGGGCGTAAGCCGCGCGGCGTTCGTCTCGATAGCGGCGACGTCGCGGAGGCGAGCGTGTGGATTCGCCGGCGGCTCGACGAAGCCGGCTGGAACGACGTGGACATTTTTGCGTCGGGCGATTTGGACGAGGATCGAATTGCGGCCATGATCGAGAGTGGCGCCCGCATCAACGCGTTCGGCGTGGGCACGGCGCTGGCGACTTCCATTGACGCGCCGGCGCTGAGCGTGATTTACAAATTGGTTGAGGTGGAAACGGGCGGCACAGTGCGCAACGCGGCGAAGTTCAGCGCGGCCAAAGTGACGTATCCGGGGAAGAAACAGGTTTTCAGGCGCTCCGATGCACAGGGCAAGTTTGTCGAAGACGTGATTGCGCTCGAAGGCGAAAAAGTTCCCGGCGCCGAACCGCTGCTCGAAACTGCGATGCGCGCTGGTCGGGCAGTCGCGCCCCCTGTGAATCTTGAAGCGGCGCAGCGGCGATGCCTTGAACAAGTGGCGCGGTTGCCGGAAGCGGTGCGCAGTTTGGCGACGTGCGCGGCATATCCCGTGCGCCACAGTGAGCGACTGGTGGAGTTACTGGATGAAGTTCGGCGGCGCGTGGAGCGCGCTGCGGGATAAGATTGCAGACGATCAAAATGGCATCGCGCAAAGTCATTTTCTGGGATGTAGATACGCAGGCGGATTTTATTTTGCCGGGCGGAAAGCTTTACGTGCCGGACGCGGAGAAGCTCCTGCCGGATTTGGCGCTGCTCGCCGACGCGGCCCGCGCCGGCCGCGTGTTCATGGTGTCGAGCGCTGATGCGCACACGCCGGGGGACGCGGAACTTCGCGAGTGGCCGCCGCACTGCATGCGCGGCATGCCCGGTGCCGCGATCGTACCGGAGACGCTGACCGAGCACCTTTTCGTCGTGCCAAATCGCCCAAGCGCTTCTCTGCCGGCGGACCTTGGGCGCTATCAGCAAGCCATCATCGAAAAGCAGACGCTGAACGTGTTTGATAATCCGAACACCGATGCGGTGCTGGGGCGTTTGCAAGAGTTAACCGATGCCGATGCGGAAATTGTGGTGTTCGGCGTGGTCACGGAATGTTGCGTGAATTTCGCGGCGAGGGGATTGCTCGATCGCGGCCGTCGCGTGGCGCTGGTGAGCGATGCGATTGAGGCAATCAAACCTGAGGATGGGCGCCGCACGCTCGGCGAGCTCACGGCTCTGGGCGCGCGCGTGATCACGACTCGCAAAGCGCTAGCGCTGCTCGACGTTTCCTCGTCGTAGTCCGCGATACTTCCAACGGGAATTTATGGGCCGAGTGTTCTCGCGAAAAACGCGATCGTGCGATTCCAGGCGTCCCTCGCGGCTTCGGGACGATAGCGATCGGCGTCGGAAGGATCGTCGAAATCGTCGCTCGCGCCGGGATACGCTTTGAAGTCCGCGGTCCCGCCCGCTGATTGCATGGCAGTCTGAAACGCGCGCAGCACCGCTGGCGGAATTCCACGATCGTCGGCGCCGAAATTTCCCAATACTGATGCGCGGATGTGAGCGATGTCGGAGTCGTCGATGGGCAATGCGCTGTCGTTTACGACGCACGCTGCAAGGCTCGGCTCGTGTATCGCGAGCTGCAGCGCGTACCAACCGCCCATGTTCCATCCCATCACGCCGATCTTGTTTTCGCGAACGTCTGGGCGCGCGGCCAGATATGTGAACGCGGCTTCAAGGTCTCGTAGCGCGCGATCGTCGGGTAGGCCGCGCATTAACTCGTGCGCATCTTCGGTGTCTTGCGCGACCACTCCGCGATAGAGATCGACAGCCAGCACGACGTATCCAAGCGCGGCGAGTTTGCGCGCTTGATCCTTCGTCCAATCGTTTAGGCCGTGATCTCCGTGGACGACGATGATGGCGGGTCGCCGCGAGGGCCGCCACGAGTGGGTGGCTTCAACTGGGTTGGCAGGCAGCGCGAGATAGCTGTGAACGGTTTCTTGGCCACTGGGATACGAGATGACTTGCGTCCGCGTGGGCGCCGCAGTGGAAGCGGGCGCGAATCCGCCGGCTACGAGGAAGGCAATTGCCGCGATGCTCGCCGTGATATTCATTTGAGGCAATGCGCCGCGTGGCGTAAATGAAGAATATGCGCCGAGCACATCGCCTCGCCATCCTGCGCGGCGCGCATTTCGTCACATGATCGCTACGGTTTCAGGTTTGCGGCGAAAAAAGCGTTGATGCGACTCCAGGCATCCGCCGCGGCTTCGGGGCGATAGCCGTTGGTGTTGTTCGGATTCTCGAAAGCGTGAGGCGCGCCGTCGTATTCTTTCAGATCGACGGATTTGTGCGCTGCCTGCGCGGCTTGCTCGAATGTGTGAACGGCCGTTGGGGTGATTCCCATATCGTCGGCGCCGAAGTTCCCGAGAATCGGGGCGTGAATCGCAGCGATGTCGGCGGGATCGGTTGGCGGCGCGCCGTAGTTTACGACGCACGCCGCGAGCGTGGGCTCATGAATCGCCACTTGAAATGAATATCCGCCGCCCATACACCAGCCGATTGAGCCAATGCGGTGCGGGTCGACATCAGGACGCGCGGCGAGGTAAGTAAAAGCGGCCTCGAGATCGCGCGCGGCGCGATCCTTCGGCAGGGAGCGCATCAACTCTTGCGCGTCGCCGGGCGTGGTGGCGACGCCGCCTCGATAAAGATCAACCGCGAGCGCCACATAGCCTTGATCGGCGAACTTCTGCGTATTCTGTTTGATCCAATCGTTCAATCCCCAATATTCGTGGATCACGATGATGGCTGGATGACGCCCACTGGAAGCCGGCAGCGCAAGAAAACCTTTCACCGTCTCATCGCCGCTTTGATATTGGACGGTTTGAGTTGTCGGCACGGGCGCTGCCAGCAAAACGCCGATGCTGGCGAGCACAATCAGTGCCATCAGCGCGCGCGACCTCGGCGATTGCAGAATGCGGATCATATGAATTCTCCTATGTTCTAGCGGGCCACCGTGCCGGAAGGCAGCGTTCCCGAGTCGCGGGCATTTTATCTCGACGGAAGCGCGCTGTCATTCAGTCGCCGCGCTAGCCGTGGTTGGCCGAATGAGAATGTTGTAAAGCCAAAGCAGCAACGTCGTCGCGAATCCGATGGCCGCGAAAACCCACCACACGCGCTGCGGTTGGCGCACGACTTCGCCGAAATAATGGACCAAGCGTCCGCCCATCGCTCCCGCAATCACAAAACCGATCGCGATCGGCAAGAACGCGAAACCCATATACGTGCCTTGCTGTCCCGGCGGCGCCAGGCGCGAAATATATTCGTAGTAGCGCGCGGCTTGAATCGTCTCGCCCAGCGCTACAACAATTAAAGTGCACACTGCCGCGGTCACACTCGCGCGCGATGCCAGGATCAACCACGCCGCGCCCGAGATCAGTACACCCAGCGCCATCGCCGGAAACGCGGGAATCCATCGCGTCAGATACGTAATCGGCACTTGCAGGAAAATCACGGCTAGCGCATCGGTCGCCAAGATGCGCTCGACGTTCGCGTTGGCATTCACGTAACCGTGCAGATAAAGCGGCAGCGCGATGAACTGCTGCCAGAAAACCACGTAAAATCCCGAAAAAATCACGAGAAATGCCAGGAACCGCACATTCGCAATAATGTGCCAGAAATTCCGGGACGCCTCGGCGAGATTTGCAGTGTGTTTTTCGGCCGCTGCGGCTGGATCTTTGAAAAAAAACACCACGGCAAACACCATCAAGAATACAGCCAGAGCCGCGACGCGGAATACGGATGGCACGCCCCAGCGCTTGTGAACTACGGAAGCAACCAACGGCCCCAGCGCGCCGCCGATATTTACAAGCGTGTAATAAATTGAGTAGCCGATCGAGCGAACATTCTCTTTCGACGCGCGCGCCGTGGTGCCGACCACGCACGGCTTGACGATCGCCGGCCCCAGCGCCGGAACTAGCAAAACCAAAAGCACCAGGCGCCCCAGCGGCATGGCGTGCGCCAAAGGCGCCATCCACGGTGCGCCGAGCGAGCCGAGCAGAAAATATCCGATCGAAAGCACGAGATATGCGAGGGAAAGCGCGCGCCTGAAGCCGATCGCGTCCGCCAGTGCGCCGCCCAGAATCGGCAGGAACCACACAATGCCGCCAAAATAACCGAGCAGGTCGCCGGTTTGCGCGTCGCTGAAGCGCAGCGTCTCGTGCAAATAAATCGCCAGCACGGCTTGCACGCCGTAGTAGGCGAGACGTTCAAACAATTCCGAAAGGTTGGCGACCCAAAAGGCCGGCGCAAACCCTTCGCGAATTTCGTGAACGCGTTGACTAACGCTCACGCCGCTCTCCTTCGCTGCCCACGGTGACTGCCGCGCCCGATACGGCGGCGATTGTAGCTAAAGCCAACGCGCCGGGCGAGTGAAGGTAGGGTTCTTGTCGTGTGCTACCATTTTGATTGCGCTCGCGGAATGCCCTCGCCGATGGAGGCGTTAAGATGACCGGAGAAAATCGTCCTCAGCTTTTCTATCTGCGCGAGCAACTCGCGGAGCTCGATGCCAGGGGCCTACATTCGCGGCAGCGTGTGCTCGATAGCGAGCAGTTGCCGGTCGCGGATTTCGACGGCAAGGAAGTTATCAATCTCAGCTCGAACAATTATCTGGGGCTCGCCTCGCACAAAGCGCTGCGGCGCGCCGCCATCGAAGCCATTCGCCGCTGGGGCGTGGGCGCGGGGGCGGTGCGCCCGATCGCGGGAACGATGCGTTTGCACCTGGAACTCGAAGAGCAAATCGCGCGCTTCAAAGGAACCGCGGCGTGTGTGGTTTTTCAATCGGGGTTCACGGCCAATGCGGGCACCGTCGCCGCGCTTCTGGGCAAGGACGATTTGATCATTTCCGACGAACTGAACCACGCGTCGATCATTGATGGCTGCCGTCTGTCGAAAGCCGCGATCGAAGTTTATCGGCACGCAGATGTGGCCGATTGCGAGCGCATCTGCCGTGAAACCGCCTCGCGCGCCGGCCGAAAATTGCTGATCACCGACGGCGTTTTTTCGATGGATGGAGACGCCGCTCCACTGCCCGCGCTCTGCGATCTCGCGGAAAAATACGATTGCATCATGATGGTTGACGACGCGCATGCTTCCGGCGTCTTCGGCCGCAACGGCCGCGGTACGGTGGATCATTTCGATTGCCACGGCCGCGTCGATATCGAAGTGGGCACTCTCAGCAAAGCCGTCGGCGCCATGGGTGGTTATGTCTGTGGATCGGCCGATCTGATCGATTTTCTTCGCCAGCGCGCGCGGCCATTTTTATTTTCCACGGGACATCCCCCGTCCGTCGTAGCCACGTGCCAGGCGGCATTCACGCTGCTCGATTCGCCCGAAGGCGGACGCCTGATCCGCAAATTGTGGTCTAACACGAAATTCTTTCAGCGCCGCTTGCGCAAGCTGGGATTCGCGACGGGCCGGACGCAATCGCCAATCACGCCAATCCACGTGGGCGAGGCGGCGAAGGCGCAGGAATTTTCGCGGCAGCTCTATGACGCCGGCGTTTTCATTTCCGCGGTCGGCTACCCGACGGTTCCCGAAGGTAAGGCGCGCCTTAGAGCCATCGTCACCGCCACCCATAAGCGCGCCGACCTGGAGCGAGCGGCGGAAATCCTGGCTGAAGTGGGCCGCGGCCTGGGAATCGTCGCTGCATAGGCAGCCGAGGCAAATATTTACGGGAGCGACGCTTTTCGCGCCGGCGGTTTCCTCCATGCAAAACCTGCATCTAAACACTGGCGAGCAGATTCTTCCGCGCCCCACGGGCGCACCTGGGTAAACGGTCAGCGGGTGTTCTGAGTACGGTTGGATTGAAAGGGCGCCCCGGGCGGGATTACCGGCGGCGAGGCCCCGGTCGTTGGTACAGGGAGAACTCTTTGCTCAACTCCCTCCCACTCGGACCGTTCCCCGGCGTTCCCACCGTGCTAGCCTAATAGGCAGGCCGAAATGCGATTTTTGAGATTCCATTACGTACTGTTTCTGACGCTTAGCGCGACCCTTGTGGGTTGCAGCAGCCACCCTGTCACGTCGTCGGTCGGAGTCGGCAGCGTCAGCAACACTACACCCGTCGCGCTGTTGATGACCGATTCGCCGCCCGCGGGCGTGACGGTATTGTCGTTTGAAGTGACTGTGACGAGCGCGGAACTCGAGCCGGGCAATGTCCCTCTGCTGACCGGTCCTGCGACAGTGGAAATTACGCGCCTGCAAACTGAGACGATTTCCTTGGCGACGCTAAGCATCGCCCCCGCCAATTTCACGTCAATGGCCCTGACGTTTCTGAACCCCACGCTGACGTTTGAGAATAATACGGGCGCGTCGATCACCGCCGGAGGAATCTCATGCGCGGTTGGCGCGGTCTGCACCATCAATCCCACCGCGACGAATCAGACGACGACGCTGTCGTTCCCGAGCTCGTTCGCCGTAAGTAAGAGTTCGCCGCAAGCGGTGCTTGTCGATGTAAATCTGGCGAATCTGCTTTCGGGCGCGCTCGCGGCTGATTTCAGCGCCGGGTCCAGCGTTTCGGCAATTGCGCCGTCGTCGCCCGGCTTGGCCATCGACACGATGGAGGATTTTGTCGGCGAGGTTCAGGCAGAGAACACGGCGAATTCCACGATTACATTGGGAAACTCGATGAGTTCGCTTGTCGCCACAGTGAATTCGAGCACGGTGTTTCTGGATTTCCCCAAGTCTACATGCCCCACCGGCGCGTTCTCGTGTCTTGCGGACAACCAGATTTTGTCCGCCGATCTCAGCCTTGAGTCCAATGGAACGATTGTCGCCAATAATCTTTGGTTCAAGGATGCCGATTCGAGCGACATCGAAGTCGAGGGCGTGATTACGGGCGTAAATATTCCCGCACAGCAGTTTACCTATGTCGTGCTGATCGAGTCGTCTCCCGTGCTGAATCTGAGCGTTGGCAACGTAGCGACAGTGCATTGGAACGTGGCCCCGGCGACAACTACGTTCGTGCCCGACGATATGGGAATCGATACCACGGGTTTCCTTTTTTCCACACCTGTGGATCTGATGATCGGTCAGGAAGTCTCTGTGCGTCGAAACCCCACGTCCATTGGAGTTTCCCTGAACGCGGATCGTGTGTTGCTGCGCGGCTCGCGCATCACGGCCATAGTGGGAGGCCCTATCGCATTTCCCAACCTGACGCTCACCAACCTGCCTTCGTTGTTCGGCACGGTCGGCACATCCCAGATCGTCGCGTCCGTTTCGACCACAACCGGTACGGAATTCACCGGTGCAGCGACTGCCTTCAACGAAATTCCGATCAACGGCAACGTTTCGGTGCGCGGGCAACTTTTCCCGAACGGTGGCACGCCCACGATGCTCGCCTCAAAAATCGTGCTGAACTGAGCCTGCGGCAACCTTCCAGTAATTCCGCGTTTCAGGCTGCGGCGAGGGCCGGTCGCCGCGATTGCTCGTAAATCGCGACCAGAATCGCTCCAGTCCCCCACAACAGCACCGCCAGCCACTCGAATGCGCCGAGGATCGGCACCGCCCTGACCACGTAGATGATTAAAAGACCCAGCGCCAAACGCCCCAACTGTGCGCCGATGCTGGGAACCATGATCCGCATAATAGTTTCGCCCAGCCACGCGCCGACGAAGATTTGCGCGAGATAAGCGATGGGAAGATAGAACGCAACCGCCGCAAAACCCGCACCGACGCCTACCAGCAGGATAGCAATGGACACGATCACCAGAAATATCCAAACGATCAGGGTCAGCGCGCCGACGCCCAGTGCCGTCGGCCAACGTCGGGTCGCGCGAAGCCCGGCATCAAAAAATCCCGGCAAGATCGTCATCAACAGTAAACCGATTAACAAGGCGGCACCGTAGCGCAAGATGGCGCGCACCCCCATGGCTGCCGTTGCCATGCGGCGTTCTCTTCGCCGCTGTTCGAAGTGCACGGGGCTCGCAAGGTGCGCGCCGTCGGAAACCTCGGGCGCTTCTTCTCCCGTGAAATCGACCGGGCCGTTCAATTCGGCCGTCGATGCGATGGAGAGGTGCTTGCCGAATACCCGCGCGCCGCCGCCGATCGAGCCCTCAATCTCTGTATGCCCGTCAAACGCCAAAAGTCCGCGCCCCAACTTCCCGTCCACCAGCGCTTCGCTTGCGGCGCTGGTAAGGCTGCCGCCGATCTTCGCGTCCGAGGCGATATCGACGTTCTGCGCGCCGATGCTTACGTTTTTGCCGACCGAGCCGTCCAGCGTGAACGTGTTCATGAGGCCGCGAATGTTGTCGTCCACCGTTCCATCGACGCGCAGATATTGCGCGAAGCCGATGATGTCGCCCGTGACGTGCCCGTGGACAGTAACGCTCCGCGCGAAGACCACCAGATCGCCGTCCACCGTGCCGTCGATCTCCACCCGCTCTCCGCGAACGATCAAGTCGTCGTGAATCACCTGATCTTTTTCGAGCGTGTACGATTGCGATTTGTGAATTTCCGCCGCGCCCGCCGGCGCCGGGAATCCGGCCAACAGCGCGATGCCGCCGAAAATCGCGGCTACAGCGGAGCCGCGGCGCAATCGCAGCGGCACGAATGAAAACGCGAATATCCCCAGGCCTATAAGAGCCGCAGTCTGTACCGTATCGATCATTGAACTCCACCCTTTCCAGAATGCGCCGTTAAAAACGAGCGCCGTGAGCACCGTGCTTCCGCCGAAACCCGCCTGCGAAATGCTGTCCCACCACGGTGAGATCAAGCCTGACCACAGCGCGTAGGCGGCCGTGCCACCGAGGCCAAACGCGAGCAACCATGCCCAGCGCGCCGGCGATGGCTGATCGAACTCCGCAAGACGCGCGGGCAGCAATTCATCGGTTTCCGTGAACGCTATCGAGAAGCCCAGAGATTCTTTCCCGAGCGCGCGCAACATTGCGCTGCACGATTCGCACGTGTCTGCGTGCGATCGTAATTCCTGCGCGAGCGGCGCCTCGAGTTCGCCTTCGAGGTAAAGCAAACATGTCATTTCGTCGAAATGGTTCGTCTGGTTGTTCATGCGTTTCCTCGGGATTCAAGTGTTGGTTGTGCCGCGCGCATCGCGTCGCGCAATTGATGGCGGGCTCGCAGCAGCACGACGCCTACAAATGATCGCCGTACACCAAGCGCATCGGCAATCTCGTTGTAATCCATCTCTGCGTAGTAGCGCAGCACAAGAGCCATCCGCGCACGCGCTGGCAAGGTTCGCAGCGCACGTCGCACCTCGTCGCCGCTGCGCTCCGCAATCAACTGCTCAAGCTGCCCAGGATCGGGATGTTCCAGCGGCACTTCGTCGACGTCATCGGTCTCGCGGTCCTGACGCAATTTCCGTCGGCGCAACTGATCCCAGCAATGATTTGCGGCCACGCGGTAGAGCCAAGCCGAAAATGGCCGATCGGGTTCGTACTGACCGAGCTTGTCGCGCAGTTTGAGAAAAATCTCCATCGTTGCGTCCTCTGCGTCCTCGCGCGTGGGCAGCACGCGCCGGCAGAATCGGAAAATCGCCGGCGCGTAGTGGCGATAAACCTCGCCCCAGGCTTCGCTATCGCCGCGACGCGCCTTTGCGATGATCCCGGTTGGCTCCGCCACTCCGGCTGGGGCGCCTATCGGTCTAGTGGCTTCCACCATAGTGTGTACGCACCGAACCACCGAAAGATTTCACCCGCCGCGCATCAAAACTTGCTCCAAACCGTCACGTTCAGACTGCCGCTTGCCGGCCCGCCGGTGCGCGGAATCTCCGGGTGCGGTACAGTGTAAGACTCCCATGAGCCAATCGTTACCCGTTGTAGTGATTCTTGGCCGGCCCAACGTCGGCAAATCAAGGCTGTTCAATCGCCTCACCGGTACGCGCCGCTCTATCGTTACTGACGAGCCCGGCATAACGCGCGACCGCATCCACGGCACGGCAAATTGGGAAGGGCGCGCGTTCGAGGTGGTGGATACCGGCGGCCTTGTGCCGGATGAGCAAGCCGCGATTCCTCGGGAAGTGATGCGGCAGGCGAAAGTGGCCATCGCCAGCGCGGCGTGTCTTGTGTTGGTTGTTGACGCGCGCACGGGCCTGCTGCCGCTCGACGCCGAATTAGCGCGCCTTGCGCGAACCACGGGCAAGCCACTGATCATCGCCGCAAACAAAGTGGACACGTTGACCCAGGAACCGTTGACCGCTCCATTCTTTGCGCTGGCGGACGATGTGTTCGGCATATCCGCCGAACACGGAACGGGCCTGGACGCGCTGCTCGATCACATTACACACGATTTTTCAGATGTGCCGGTGGAAGCCGCGCCGAACGACGACGTCAAGGTAGCCATCATCGGCCGGCCCAACGTCGGCAAATCGACGTTGTTGAATCAACTTACCGGCACCGATCGCTCCATCGTTTCTCCCGAGCCGGGCACCACGCGAGACGCCGTCGATGCCGTGGTCGATCGAGCGGGACATCGTTATCACTTTGTGGATACGGCTGGCATCCGCCGCAAAAGCAAAACGCGTCTGGTGGCCGAGAAAATGTCGGTGATGATGGCGCGGCGGCATCTTGAACAAGCCGATATCGCGCTGCTCGTCGCGGATGCCAGTATCGGTGTTACGGCCGGCGATATGACCATCGCCGGCTACGCGCAACAATCCGGCCGCTCCGTGATCCTCGTGCTCAATAAATGGGATCTCGCCGTCGAGGCCGCGCGCGCCAAAGCCGCCGAAGTGAAAGCTTCGCCCGAAAAGAAGGCGGCCAGAAATAAGTCTGCGAAAAAATCGAGTTATGCGCGCGCCGCCGTGAAGCCTCCGGCGCCGGAGTTCAGTCCTGAAACTCTGGCCATCGATTACGAAGAGTTGGTGCGCTCGCGCTTTAAGTTTCTCGACTACGCGCCCGTTGTTTTTCTCTCCGCGCTAACGGGTCAACGCGTCGAACCGATTTTTGAGCTGATGAATCGCGTGGCCGCCGCGCGCCGCCGCCGCATCTCCACTGGAGAATTGAACCGCTGGCTCAAGGAGACCGATCTCGATCGTGGCACTTCGCCCTCCGCGCACCGCGTGAAAATCTACTACATCACGCAAGCTTCCACCGCGCCGCCCGTTTTCGTGATCTTCACGAATCAAGCGAAACGCCTGCACTTCAGCTTTGAGCGTTTTCTTGAGAATCGCCTGCGCGAGAGTTTCGATTTCCTGGGCACGCCCATCCGGTTCCTGCAGCGCGTGAAGGAAAGGCGTTAGTTTGATTTGCGTGTGGGCGCGCGGGCCGTCCGTGCGGCGCCCGGCGTTGACACTCGCCGAAATCGGCATAGGATAGGAACAAAATGATCGGTGAAAACGGCCAATCCGATCTTCCAATCCCCGCCAAGAATTTTTTCCGCATTGGCGAGGTCAGCCGGCTCACGGCTACGAAAGCCTTCGTTTTGCGTTATTGGGAATCAGAATTCCCCATGCTCCAGCCCGTGAAGAGTCCCAAAGGCCATCGCCTTTATCGCCGGCAAGACATTGATACCGTACTGGCTATCAAGCGCCTGCTCTACGACGAAGGCTTCACGATTGCCGGCGCTCGTCGCCACTTGCGCGAGCAGAATGGCGCGGGTGAAGCGGGAACGAACGCTGAAAATGGCCGCGCGCCGGAGCCCGAATCCCTCGCCGCCATTAACCGCAAAACTTTATTGGATTTGCGCGACGCCTTGCAGGCCTTCTTGACGCTTCTCGAAGGCGAGTGATACGCTGCCTTTAGCCCCCAGGCGCGTACTCTGCGCGCCCCGGAGACCGGTCGGGACGTAGCGCAGCCCGGTAGCGCGCACCCTTGGGGTGGGTGAGGCCGCTGGTTCGAATCCAGTCGTCCCGACCATATTTATTTTCTCCCATCCTCTTCGCCCTGGGTTTCCCGCTCACTGACCGCTTCGCATCTCGCTCGCGTCGCTTCTTCCCGTGATTCTGAACGTGCAACACTCAAAGTTGACGGGCTTCGTGCCGACGGCCATGATTAAAGTGTTCTAACTGAGGGTTGCATGCCGAATATCTTGGTGTCGAATGACGATGGAATCCACGCCGAAGGTTTGCGCGCGCTTGTCGCCGCGCTTGAAGGTCTCGGCACCACGAGCGTTGTGGCGCCGCACATGGAGCGCAGCGCCGCGGCGCAGTCGCTCACGCTGCGCCAGCCGATTTTCTGGGAGAAAATCGCCGAGCGTGAATGGGCCGTCGAAGGCACGCCGGCTGACGCCATGGTCCTCGCGTTGCACAAGCTGCTTCCCGAGCCGCCGGACCTGGTGATTTCAGGAATAAATCGTGGCGGCAACATGGGCGAGAATATTTTTTATTCCGGCACGGTCGGCGCGGCGGTGGAAGCCGCCATCAATCGCGTCCCCGCGATCGCCGTTTCCGTGGCGCATCGCGGCGACGGCTTTCGTTTCGGTGAAGCGGCGAAATTCGCGCGCTCGCTCGCCGAACTCGTGCTTCGCGAAGGATTGCCCGACGACGTTCTGCTGAACGTGAATGTGCCGCTCGAATGGTCGGGCGGTGTGCGCTTCACGCGCCAATCGCGCAAAGTCACGCGCAACGTCTTGCAACCGGGCGTCGATCCGCGCGGACGAAACTATTTCTGGTTGCACGAGCAGCTTTCGCCCGAAGGCATGGATCCCGCGAGCGATTACGCCGCGGTTTATGATGGCGCCGTATCGATCACGCCGTTGCAACTCGAACGCACGCACATCACTTCGCTCAATCACCTTTCTCACTGGTCCAAAATTCTCGAACGCACTGCCCGCTGACGGCGCGCGCACTTCTTTCAATGAAAACTGCCATGAACGCTCGCCGGGACTCGTCGAAACCCGCCGTGGATTTGGGCCCGGAAATTACCGGCGATCTCGCCGCGGCCTGCTCACGCGAATGGCTCGTCACCAATGGCATCGGCGGTTACGCCGCCGGCACCGTCGCGGGCGTGTTGACGCGCCGCTATCACGGCCTATTGGTCGCCGCGCTCGACCCGCCGGTCGGCCGAACGCTGCTCGTTTCAAAGATCGAAGAGACGGCGCGGATCGCGGGCCAAACGTTCGAGCTGTCCACGAATCGCTGGCACGACGG
>JBAQYV010000215.1:0-16541 GCA_049790315.1 Candidatus Acidiferrales bacterium
GCGCGGCCCGCCGCGACCAGCGTGGCGTTCACGGCGAGCGCGAGATCGAGTTTGGAATCGATCAGCGTGCCATCAAGATCGAACACCAGCGCGCGAACTTGCGCGAACGAGCCTGCGCTTGCGGGCACCACGATCCTCCTTGAGAATCGCCGGAACTTTTATTCTAGCGGATTTAGATCGCGCGTGTGCCAAACACAACCGACCGCCGCGTCGCGATTCAAAAATCAATCGATCGGAGGGCTATTCGCGTCGGCCGAGGCTCGCGTGTCCACGCGAATCACGGCGGTCTGATCGGTGAAGAAATGTCTGATGCCTGTGCCACCGTGGGTGAGGGGTTGGCGGCGTTGGCGCCGAGCCGGGCGTGCCGGCAGCCAGATCGGCCTGGCAATAGCGGCAGCGAATCGCTTCGTCTTGAATTTCTTCGGCGCAGAAGGGGCATTTTTTCATGGGAACCCCGAAGGGGACTAGCGTCCATCGGCGGGAACTTATCGAGTGTTACAACGGAAGTCAATCCATTTTCGGCGAGGCGGCCGACGTGGCCTTGTTGGCACGCTTTAAGCGGGCGGAGGCAAGCTCCGCCCCTACGAAAGGCAACACAAACAAAAACGGAGTCGAAATTGTGGCGAACCTATCTAATTAGCGAGCGCAAATGTTGGCAAGCGCTCACAATTCGCGTAAAATCTACGATTGTCAGTGGGCCTAGCGACGCGGCTGTAGCCTTACGGATCCCATCGGAAACCGCGCAGACTTTTAGGCAATGCGCTCCGCGCAGACCGGCCCACACTTAGGAGCTTTCCCCATGAAACCCGGCATTCATCCCGACTACCACGAAGTGACCGTGCACTGCGCCTGCGCCGCGACGTTCAAGACACGCTCAACGATTAAGGGCGATCTGCTGCGCGTGGAAATTTGCTCGAGCTGCCATCCGTTTTTCACCGGCACGCAAAAGCTGCTGGATACCGCCGGCCGCGTGGAGCGCTTCACGCGCAAATACGCGAAGGCCGCGGAAGCTGTGAAGGCCGCCGCGGACGCCAAGAAGAAGTGACCACGCGGTTTCCCGCGTGTAATATTCGCATACAATATTATTGTGACGGGCTCGAAGCGGAGTCCGGCGCGCGTCACCGCGCCGCGTCCTTCCCGGCGCACATTGCCGCGCCGGTGTAGAATGCCGAACACACCATGGCCACCGAGTCCACGCGACGCGTCGTCGCGCCGGTAACGTTTGAGGCGGCGGCACCGCGCGTCACGCTGCGCAATTGGTTCGCGCATCCTTACGATTCCGCGATCGCCGCGGCGCGCACTTGCTATGCGCCACGACTGATCGGCGCGGAAGAAATCACGGACAAGCAGCGGCTGATGATCGGCGCGGCCACGTTTTACGCGGGACATCACACCGTTTACCAGCACGCACACTTTGAATTCGGGCTTGAGAACGTCAGCCGGCAATTCGTGTGGTCGTTTCTGCACGCGCATCCTTTTTACAATTCCGAGCAGCAGAGCCAGCGGTACGTCCGGCTGGATCACGCGTCGGCCTATCTGCCGGGCGCGGGACCCGCATTCGGCGTGGAGGAAGAAGAAATTTATCGGCGCGCTGTGGAGCGCGCATGGCAAAGCTATCGCGATCTGGGCGCGGTGCTGGTGGACGACGCGCGCGCGATTCTCGGCGATATTTGGCACGTGAGTTCCCTTTCGCATCCGAAGCGCGTCGACAAAGTGGAGCGGCAAGCGGAAAAGCGCGCGATCGAAGTTGCGCGCTATGTGCTGCCTGTGGCCGCGGCCACCACGATGGTACACACGCTTTCGGGGATCGTGCTGCATCGGCTGTGGCGCATGGCAGGAGCGTCCGACACGCCGACCGAAGC
Source organism: Candidatus Acidiferrales bacterium (assembly GCA_049790315.1). Classification (GTDB taxonomy): domain Bacteria; phylum Acidobacteriota; class Terriglobia; order Acidiferrales; family UBA7541; genus DASPOJ01. The sequence goes on from JBAQYV010000215.1 coordinate 1,863, forward strand.
GCGATTTGTGATCGGCGAAATGGTGGAGCGCGTGCGCGAAGTGGATCCGCAATTTTTCGATCGGTTTGAAACCGAGCCGATGGACGAGCCGCCGGAGTGGAGCGCGAGTGCGTCCGCGCGGCGGGCGGGCGATGGCGCGTTCGCACGCGAATTTGACGCCGAACTCGCGGGGCGCACATCGAAGCTCGTGGATTATTCGCCCGCGGCGCCGCGCGTGGTGGCGCAAGCGTATCGCGCCGTGCTCGGCCTCACGGAAGCGGAGTGCCCGGACGGCGAGGCGCTCGATCGGCTGCTGAATCCGGCGCGCAACGCGTATCGGCTGGAGACGCTGAACGTCGGCGTGCACGCGCCGATGATGCGCGCGCTGCAGCACGCGAATTTTACGTTTATGAAAAAAATCAGCCACACGGCCGATAGTCAGGATCAGCGGCATCGCATGGTGCCGGGTTCGCGGCCAATTTTGGCATTTGCGGGCGCGGACGAACCCGACTACATCGTGCCGATGCTGATCGCGGCAAATTCTCGCGCGCGCGAAATTTTCGAGCGCGCGATGCTCGATGCGTGGTCGACGAAAAATGAATTGGTAGCGCGCGGCGTGCCTGCGGAATTCGCTTTGTATTTGTTGCCGAATGCCACGTCGATTCGCCTGGTCGAATCCGGCTCGCTGCTGCACTTGCTGCACAAGTGGACCATGCGCACGTGCTTCAACGCGCAGGAAGAAATTTACCAGGCTTCGATGGAAGAGATCGCGCAGGTGAAGGCGGCGCTGCCGGCGCTGGGGCGGCATCTCGGTCCGCCGTGCGCGCTGCGCGCAGGAGTCGCTTCGCCAATCTGCACGGAAGGCTCGCATTTCTGCGGCGTGAAGGTCTGGGTGGATTTCCCAAACACGCAGCGCCGCATATGACGCGCAGCGGAAGCCTGGCCTACTATCTGGCTGCCTGGATTTGCGGCTGCTTCTTTCTGGCGCTCGCCGTGTGGGCGCACGCCGCGGCCGCGGGCCACGCAACCCTGCACGGATCAAGCGGCGCGAGCAATCTGCTCACGGTTTATTTTTTCAGCCTGATCTTCGGTTGCGTCGATTCAATCATCGGCGGGTTTGTGTTGCGCCGAGTGGCGATCGTGGCCCATTTTCGAAATGTGTGGCAGTGGGCCGCCGCAGGAGCCGTGCTGGCTCCGCTGGAAGTTTTCGCGTTGGCGCGCTGGGGCGACGCGATGAAGTGGAAGCCAGGAGATATACCGCCTGTCGGAATGTTTTTCGTACTCGCGCCGATGATCGTGGAACGCGAAGCTGTGTGGCTTGCCGTGCCGGCTGGCGCGCTTGCGGCCATGGTCCTTTACTCCATCCACAAAGCGTTCGGACCGAAGCGGCGCGACGCCGGCACCGCAACATCTTCGGTCGCGGAGCCATCCGCCGATGCCCAATCGCACGCCAAGAATTGAGACTGGCTAAGCTGTGCGCGTTCGACAAGCTCTCGATAATCGGATCGTGTGATTCACGTAAAATTTTTCACGCAGACCTTCGCCCGATCTTCTCCTCGATCTACCCGTTGACTCGCAGCGGGCGACCGTGTTACGCATACCCGCCCGCACCCAGAGCGGCTCAATGCCCTCGGACCTCCAACACGTGGAAGTAACGCTTGAGACGCTGCTCGACAGCGTTTCGCTGGCGGAAGAAATCTGCATGCGCATCACGGAAGCCGCCGGCTTCAACGAAGGCGAGTGCTACAAGATCAGCATGGCCGTGCGCGAAGGCGTGATCAACGCCGTGAACTACGGCAACGGCAAACAGCGCGGAAAGAAAGTTCACCTGATCTTCGAGCGCAGCCCGGAAAAACTGACGATCCACGTGGCCGATCAGGGCGCCGGATTCAACTTGGCCGACGTGCCCGATCCTCTGACCGACGAGAATCTTCTGAAATCTTCCGGCCGCGGGATTTTCCTGATGCGCACTTTCATGGACGAATTCGAGGTGCGTAAGGCACCGTCCGGCGGCGCCGAACTCGTGATGACCAAGCGAATTCCGCACTCCCACAGCGCGGGCGGCAAATCCTGACCGTAGGCCCACGCGCCCACCCCGTGATGACCAAGCGGATTCCGCACACTCACAGCGCGGGCGGCAAATCCTAACCGTAGGCCCACGCGCCCACCCACGACGCGATTCCGGCAATTCTAAAGGTAATCGCCAAATCCCACTGGTTGAACTTCGGCCTCCTCTATCTGCTGGACAAATTTTGCCTTTTTATCTAGAGTATCGCGGCATTGGGGGGGTTTGTAATCCCGTTTGGTGTACGAGGCCGTGCCTGAGGCGTCCTCGCGGCGGAATTAGTCGTGCTACCGACTGGCGTTACATCCCGTCAAGTAGGCAACATTCAGATCGAAGGGAGTCAGGAAGTTGGCCAGAGAACAAGGTGTCGTGAAATGGTTCAACGCCTCCAAAGGGTACGGATTCATTCAACGCCAGTCGGGTGAAGATGTTTTCGTGCACTTCTCCGCGATCCAGATGGACGGCTACAAAACCCTGAACGAAGGGCAATTGGTCGAATTTGAAGTCCGCCAGGGCCCCAAGGGTTTCCAAGCCGAGAGCGTCACCGCAGTCTAACCCGCCGCAGGAAATTTCCCGGGCCTGGCTCCGAAACCACCCTCAGGCCCGGGTGTGCGCCGAATCGTCATCCCGGGCAACGCGCGGCAATTTCTTCTCGCCTCCGACGCCGGACGCATGATCTACCTGGGTCTATTGCGCCGGAGAAACGGGAAACGTCCCGTCTGTTCCCGGGTTTTCCAAAACCAACAGTTGTGTTCGTCTTTCAGTCGGCGGCTGCCGCGATTTATCCACGGTTATCGGTGGGCGCGGAAACGGCGAATACGAGCGAGGCCAGGTAGACCAGAATGCCCAGGGCCATCAGAGACACGCCCACGAAGGCAAACAGGACGAACGCGAGCGGGTGAAACCACACGAGGCTCACGATTTCGACGAGCAGGCCCAGAATAATCAGAGCGCTCGACGCCCGCAGGAACTTTCGGATTCCGATGGCGCGGAGTTTCATTGGCCGGGTCTCCACATTTTTACGTTACTCAATTGGTCGGCATTATGAATCGTGTCGTGGCAGCCGCTGGTGATGCAGGACACTTGATTCGATGTGAGCGAATCCATCATCGCGCTGTGAATGGGATTTTCCACAAAGTTGCGCGCGCCAGCGTGGCAGTGCAGGCATTGCAGATTGCTGTAGCCGCCGCTGATCACGAATACCTTGGGCGGCGTGCTGACATATTGCATGTAAACGCGTTTCAGACCCTGGAGCTTGTCTTTCAGCGGGCCATAGATGGTGTAGTCGGTGTGGCAGGCATAGCAGGCCGTATCCGCCGGTACGAGATGATTTTGAAAATGGTTCGCGGGAATATAGTTCGGATCGTCCACGTACAGGCTGAGTCCGTGGGTCTCCATACTGTGGCAGGAAATGCAGAAAGTAGTCTGCTCGGAACGCTGCATGTGAGCGGACACGCCGGCATCGATGCACAGCACCGGTAGAACGCACAGCGCCACAAAAGCCAGGACCTTGCCCGTGGCTCCCGCGGTGATCGCGGGACGCACGAGCAACACCGCGGCCAGCACAATCGTGACCGCAATCAATGCGACGAGGATTTCGATTGGCCCAGTCAACGCTCCGCTCCTTCCGGCCGCGCATGCGCGCGAAACTGCTGACAGCGGCATGTTCGCGGAACGGCCGCTGAGAAATTGTTGCGTCCGAAAAATTATGTCTTTTTGGCCAGAGATCGTAAGTAGCCGACGAGTCCCTTGATCTGGTCGTCGGTGAGTTTGCCTTTGTACGCGGGCATTTTTCCGCCGTTCATGCCGTTGGTGATGATGTCGGTCAGCTGCGCGTCGGTTTGTTTCTGCACCTCATCGGAGCGCAAATCTTTCGCTCCCAATTGCTTTCCCATCGTGCCGCTGCCGCTGCCGTCCGCCGCGTGGCACGCGGCACATTTCGTTTTGTACAGCGCCGGCGCATCCTGCGCGCGGAGCGAACCGCTGAAAGCCAGCGCCAGCAAGGACAGGAGTACGGGAGTTCCGACTCGTCGAATCAGTGAACAAAACATTTTGTGTTGCCTCCTTCAGAATGTGCGGAACTTCAACTGCCTGCTGCGTGACATGTCTAGCGAGCTCCGATCAAATACAGCAGCGAAAACGTAATGTTGCTGCCGTTGAAATTTTGCAGAGGAATCGGCGCAAGCCCAACCGGGTTCGCAACGCCGTGATCATCGTATCCGTAGTAATTCCACGCTGTCTTGTAGGTGACACCTTTGTAGAGATCGATCGCGAGACTCGCTCGCGGCTTGAGGTAATCGAAATCGAGCGTACCTGTCGGCGTAAGCGGATTGAGCATGGTCGTGGTACCGCGCGCGATCGTGCCTGCGTAACCCATCATCACCGTCACGCGCTTGACGGGCTTCCACATCACGTCGGCGTATGCGTAATGGTCCGTGGTCGCGTAGAAGGAAAGCGTTCCCAGTGGCCCGGTTGCTCCCGTGACGGGGCACGCCGAAGTGAAAACGGTTGAACCCGTGTCCGCAAAACAAATTTCGGTTTGCGTGTAGATGTCCATGTAGTTGTAACCGAAATCGACCCACAGATTGGATTTCGCGGAGAGCGTGGTGACAAAACTATAGACGCGGGCGTGCTCAATGTTATCGACAGTAAAGACGTTGTCGCGATTCTCGTTGATGTCGATTGCGCCATCGATGCTGGCCCACGGTTTGGGAGTGTAGCTTGCGTGAACTTTGTAGCTCTGCACCTGGCGCGGGCTGATGCGCGTGAAGGAATTGTCGTTGTAACCGAACATCAAATCGGCATTAAGGCGTAACGTATCGGTGGGCCGAGCGGAGATGCCCAGCATTCCCGCGCTCTCGTGAATCTCCGTCAGATTTCGAGCTGTGTCGTTCGCGGCTTCCGGCACGAGAAGGGTGCTCGTGCCTTCCTGGATCGAGCCATTCGGATTTAGAACGCATCCGGCGGGCAGATGGCCCACAACCAGCGCGCAATCGCCGCGCGCGGCCAGAAAATCGTTCATCACGCTTCCGGTCGCGCCCCCGGGGAAATAGATTTCGCCGGCGTCAAAGGTTGCGCTGAAATCGGAGATCGCGCGGGCCATATACATGTAGCCAACGTAGGCGCTCACTTTGGGAGCGAGGTCATACTTCAGCTCGATCGTGTTCGTCTTGGCGTCTTGTCCCAAAAATTGCGAGACGAGCTCGTTGGTTATATCGGCGCCGGAACTCGACGTGTGCTGCGGGCAATTCGTTTGATTGTAAGGAGCCGTGGGGCAAACGGTGGCATACGTGGCCGGCGTCACCATCGCGATTGGCAGCAACGCGCCCGCCTGACCCGTTACCTGCGGAGGCGTGCCGAACAGGTTCGTGTCCGCAGTGGCCCACGTCGAAGGGATGCGCCAATCCTCGAACGAGAATTCGTCGGAGATGTCGAGCTTATCCGTCAGACGGTAATCGCCGGTCCAATTCGCGTCGATGGAGATGCGCTTGGCCAGCGTTGGTCCTCCAGCCGTGCTTCCGTGGCCAACGGTCCGGCTGGCCCAGCCATTGATCAGCTCGCTGAAATCGTTCACCGCGTTGTTTCCGTCGGTATAACCAATCGAACCCGCCATCGTGAAATTTTTGATGTAGGTCGACTCGAACCGGAATCGCTCAGTCGGGAACGAAGATCGCGGATTCTGGAATTCGCTGTAGGTGACGTACTCGTTGCAAGTCGGCGAGACCGTCGGCGGCGTGGTGGCGGCGTTCGTGATCGGCACTGCGCAAGGAGAACTCCCGACAGTGTTGAACACCAAGCCGAGATCGACCGGAGTGCCGCTTGAGAGCTGGAAATTTCGATTGTTGTCCGTCTCCGTCTCATTCACGTTGGACGCGGTGATCAGTTCATCGAACGAAAGTGTCGTTTTCGCGATGCCGGTGTAGTCGAAGCCGATGCGGTAACTATTCGTTTGGTAGAGCAGCAATTGGGACAACAGAGGCTCTGTTCCGCCTTCGACCGAACTAGTTGCGGGTCCTTGATTGGTGTTGCGCGAATATCCCAACCGAAGTCGGAAACGCGATTGCGGCATCAGCGTCAAATCGTAGTCTTGCATCCAGCGAGTCAAATCCAATGCCTGTGGTGAACTCAAAACGGCTACTGTGGGATTGGAGCCGGTGGGGTTCAGCGGATTTGCGAGCAAACTGTAATCCCAAAAATTCTTGTCGCGCCGGAACATCGCACGAAAGTCGTACCACTTGTTTTTGTCGATGCTGAGGCGCGAAACATCGTTCGGATCGCCGCCGTAGCCGAAGCTGCTGAAAGACAAATCGTCGAACAAAATGCCTTTGTGATTTACCGCATGCATGCTCAGCGTGTAATTTAGCAGGCGCGGTCCGGACCCGAGGTTTTCAAACGTGTCGTAGTTGTTGATGTTTCCGCCGATCATGCTGTCGCGATATCCAATTTCGATCGATTGTTGAATCGTGTAATTGTTCGCGGGATTTGTCGCCGACTCGACCGCCGCGACAGTTGATGTCGAACTTGACGGTGATGTCGAACTCGATTCCGCCGTCGAATTCGACGTTTGCGCGCGAGCTTCAGCAGACAGTGAAACCAGCATCGCAAGACACAACCCCACCGCCGTTGCCCAGCGGCGCTTCCGGCGGTTTTCTTCGCGGTGTCGCGTATTGCGCAACGTGATCTCCAGCGCTCTCACTTGAAAAATGTAGGATCGAAATTCGAGCCATGAATTTGCGTGTGGCACAGCGTGCAAGCCTGATACTGCGCCGCTTGGTTGTGGAATGACGGCGCGCCCGGCGCATTCGTGAACGAAGTCGTGTGGCACGACAAGCAAAGAATATTTACGTTGCTGACCTTCAGCAGATGCACATTGGGCGAGCCGTGGGGCGTGTGGCACGATTCGCAGCCCTCCACCTTCACGACCTCGTGCTCGAAGACAAACGGCCCCTGTTTTTCCGCGTGGCAGGTATAGCAAACGGCATCTTGCGTGGCCGACGCGCGCAACTGGTGCGGCGCTATCGTGCCGTGCGGATTGTGGCAATCGGTGCACTGAACGAGGCCCTCGTTCACGCGATGATGAAACGGCATGGCGAACTGAGACTTCTGCTGCAAGTGGCACGAATAGCAAAGCTCCGGCTGCGTTTTGACCAGCAGGAACTGCGGTTCGGTCGAATGGTGGGGCGAATGGCATGAAGTACAGGAGATATCGTTTTTTACGTGTAAGGAATTGATCGCCGCCATGTGATCCGTGCCCGATGCATGGCACGTGAGGCAACGCGCGTTAATGTCTTTGGCGGAAGCTTTCTCAAAAAGGAACAGCTTCGAGGTATCCGTGGGATCGGCGATGTGGCTCGCCGCCGCTCCGTGGCACGATTCGCATCCCTGCTTAGAAGGCCCTCCATGTGTATCGTATGTGGTCTTCCAGTGCGGACTCTTTTCCCAACTGGAGTACTCGCCCACATGGCAGGTTTTGCAGGGTTCTGAGCCCACATAATCGGAAGTGGTTGTGGTGGGCGTGCTCGGCGGGGCCTTTTCCTGTGCGGCGGGCGCAGTTTTGTCGGCGGCGGTGGGCGCTCCTTCCGATTGCGCCAGAAGCGCAGCCGATATAAGACCGGACACCATCATCAACCCCAGGAATTTCGAGACTCTGAGGCGTGCCATCGACTTTGTCCGGTTTCTCGGGCCGCGTCTCAAAGAGACTATCCCCCGTGCCGAATGCATCGCTTAAAGCGACGTTTTTCCCTTACACGCGTTGTGTCCGCATGAACAATCAATGTCTGGCGTCTTTTCCATCGCCTCGCACTGCGTGCTGCAATACTTGCCCGACGTCGTCATGCACGAGCAAACCGGGTGCGCACACTTCTCTGCCTTGGCGATCGCCATGTCGTTTCTCCTGGTTGCGAATCAAGTGCGAATGATTCAATGGCAAGATTTTAGAAATCGCGGAAAATCGATGCTATCCGAAAAGACACACTTTCCAATCTGATACACGCCGTGCCGAGCGAGCGCCCGAGCAACATGTTCAGGCTCGATGCCTTATCGGTTTCTTGTGGGAAACTGGGGACAGACGGAACGTCTTCTGATATTTTGTCCCCGTGGCTCGTCTCGTAATCGTTAATCTTCCGCACCACGTCACCCAGCGTTGCAATGTGCGGCAATTCCTCCTCGCCTCCGACGCCGGACGCATGATCTACCTGGATCTATTGCGTCAGAGAAACGGGAAACGTCCCGTCTGTCCCCGGGTTTCCGACGCGAATCGGGATCCGCATAGAAGAATCATGGCTGAGTGTTAGACCGAATCGATGGTTGGTGAAACGATCGGTTTCACCGGGAAATGATTCACTATGAAATTTCCGAGGACGAGCTGTCCGGCCCGCGTGAGCCAAGAGCGAAGCCAGAAACTTTAGTTTTGCCCGTCCAAACAATTAGGAGCGCGGTTAGCACCAAGTTGACGGCTCTCTTTTCCGCCGAGCTCAGGCAGCGTCGTAGCGATCCAGGTTCATAACCTTGCTCCACGCAGCCACGAAGTCCTTAACAAACGCATCCTTCGAGTCGTCGCATGCATAGGCTTCTGCGATTGCCCGGAGCTGGGAGTTGGAACCGAAGACAAGGTCGACGCGGGTGCCGGTCCACTTGATTTCGCCCGTCGCGCGATCGCGCCCCTCAAACACGCCTTCGGACGAAGTGGCCTGCCACTTTGTGTTCATATCGAGCAAGTTGACGAAGAAATCATTCGTCAGCGTCTCGGGCCGATTCGTGAAGACGCCATGTTTGGACTGCCCGAAGTTAGCATTCAGGGCGCGCAGGCCGCCGACGAGAACTGTCATCTCAGGGGCAGTTAGCTTCAGCAACTGCGCCCGATCCACCAGCAACTCCTCCGTCGGTCGTTCGTTTTCCTTCCGATGGTAGTTGCGGAAGCCGTCTGCGACCGGCTCCAGCACAGCGAAGGAGTGCACATCGGTCTGTGCCTGCGTAGCATCCGTGCGCCCGGGCGAGAATGGAATCTTCACGTTGTGCCCAGCCCTTTTTGCAGCCTCCTCCACGGCGGCGCAGCCGCCCAGAACGATCAAGTCCGCGAGCGAGACCTTCTTTCCGCCGGACCGCGAGCCGTTGAAATCTTTTTGGATCGCCTCCAACTTTTGCAGGGCCTTCGCCAGCTTCGCCGGCTCGTTCGCTTCCCAATCCTTTTGCGGAGCAAGGCGAACGCGCGCCCCGTTCGCGCCACCGCGCTTGTCCGATCCGCGGAACGACGCCGCTGACGCCCACGCTGCGGCGACTAGTTCGGAGATCGAAAGTCCGGATTTAAGGATATTGGCCTTCAGAGCTGCAGCGTCCTGCTCCCCGATTAATTCGTGATCTACCGCAGGGACCGGGTCTTGCCAAAGTTGAGGTTCCTTGGGAACAAGCGGGCCGAGGTATCGCGAGATAGGTCCCATGTCGCGATGCGTCAGCTTGAACCAGGCTTTCGCGAAGGCCTCGGCGAACTCCTGCGGATGGTCGAGGAAGCGTTTGGCAATCGGCGCATAGTTCGGGTCCATCCTCAAGGCGAGGTCCGTCGTGAGCATTCCCGGTGCGTGGCGCTTCGACTTATCGTGCGCGTCAGGGACGGCGCCCGCTGCGGACGCATCCTTGGGAGCCCACTGATGCGCACCGGCCGGGCTCTTCGCCAGCTCCCACTCATAGCCAAATAGATTTTCGAGGTAATTATTGCCCCACTTCACGGGAGTAGTTGTCCAGGCGACTTCTATTCCGCTGGTGATCGTCTGCGCGCCGTTCCCGCCGCCATACGTGTTTTTCCAGCCCAAGCCTTGCTCCTCGATGGGTGCGCCTTCGGGTTCGGCGCCGACGTACTTGCCTGCATCGGCGGCGCCGTGAGTTTTGCCGAACGTGTGGCCGCCGGCAATGAGCGCAACGGTCTCCTCGTCATTCATCGCCATGCGGCTGAACGTCTCTCGGATATCGCGTGCTGCGGCGATTGGATCAGGCTTTCCATTGGGCCCTTCCGGGTTCACATAAATCAGACCCATCTGAACAGCGGCCAGCGGATTCTCGAGTTCGCGATCGCCTTTGTAGCGTTCATCCCCCAGCCACTTGCGTTCAGGCCCCCAGAAAATATCCTCTTGGGGCTCCCAAACGTCCTCGCGGCCGCCGCCAAAGCCGAATGTCTTGAACCCCATCGATTCCAAAGCGACGTTACCAGCCAGAATCATGAGGTCGGCCCACGAGAGTTTCCGGCCATATTTCTGCTTGATCGGCCAGAGCAACCGGCGCGCCTTATCGAGGTTCGCGTTGTCCGGCCAGCTATTGAGGGGTGCAAAGCGCTGTGTTCCATAGCCTGCCCCGCCGCGACCATCGGCGATGCGGTACGTACCCGCGCTGTGCCACGCCATACGAATGAAAAGCGGGCCATAGTGGCCATAGTCGGCCGGCCACCAGCTCTGCGACACTGTCATCAACGAATGCAGGTCCTTGATCACGGCATTGAGATCCAGGCTCTTGAATTCCTTCGCATAATCGAACTCCTTGTCCATGGGATCGGACAGGGTGGAGTTCTGGTGCAGGATCTTCAGGTTCAACTGATCGGGCCACCAGCCCGCACTGGTCGGGGCGCCCGCCACTGTGTGTCTGCGAGGGCCGCCCGTTACCGGGCATTTGGCTTCAGTTGGATTACTGGGGACAGACGCGGCTGTCGCTGAAAGTTCGTTCTCCATGTTTATGCTCCTTGGTATAAGTCACAAATATTGCGACGAGATATGATCATCACTACGACGCTTGACGGGAAGCGCGCCGCGGAGCGCACTTCGCGCAAAGCCCCCGGAAAATCATTTCGCATTCGCGAAGAACTCGCTTACCGAGGGAACCTGAGGCAGGCTTGGGCACGCCGTACCATTTTATGTCCTCAACATTGCCGCAGCGGTCGCAGATAAAGTGGTGATGCCGCATGCCTTTCGCGTCAAATCGCGCCGCACGGCCCTCGGCAGCCACTTCACGCACCAAACCGGCCTGCACCAAATCCCGAAGATTATTATAAGTCGTGGCCCTTGAAGAGCGCGGATCAACTCGATTCACGGCTTCGAAGATTTCTGAAGCTGTGGGATGCCCCGCGTGGTCCATTAAGAATGCCATTACGGCGTAGCGCTGCGCAGTGCAGCGCAACCCGCCGCCCTCCAGGGACTGCCTAATCGCCTCGGCGTTCATCCGTAATATTGAATATATCTAATGTGAGATATTGTCAAGACTTGTGCTTTGGGTCGCCGCAGCGAGCAGAAAACTGGCGGATGCCGTATGGAGTGCCCTCGTCGAGTGGCCACCCTGCTTCTACACTTCTACACGCGCGCCTCCTTTGCCAGATCACAAAAAGAGTCCGGGAGAGTCCCCGCTCCCTCAGCTTCCGCCTGTTAACATGCGATAAACGTATCGCGTAACGATAGATTCTTCTTGACATCTAGAAACCGGGGACAGACGGGACGTTTTCTGATATTTTGCCTGCCATGGCTCGTCTCGCGTATATCGCAATCGTTAATTCGTCCCATCATGGAACCCCCAGCGCGGCAACTCCTTCTCGCCTCCAATGCCGACCGCATGGTTTACTTGGATCTATTGCTCGAGAGAAATGGGAAACGTCCCGTCTGTCCCCGGGTTTTCGCCAGCTTATTCAAGATTTACAAGATGCTCTGAATGTAAATAAGCGATGACCCCGATGGAGACGATCGACTATCAAAACGTGAACGAGGAGTTGTTGTCGGCAATACCCGAACTCGCGAGCCGATACGAAAAGGAGGCTGAGTGGCGCGCCAATGTCGGAGGACGTCCCGGGCCCTATGACGTCATCTGCTACGTCCTGAAGCCCTTATTGAGGCACCTTCTTGACTCCGATAATGACCCGGCCTTACTAAAGCGGATATTCAGTTTTTTTGAACAGATGGCCCGCAGTTCAGATATTCAGGTCGTGAATCTTCTGCACGTGGGAATCTTTGAGAGTCTCATCGGTGAGCGCGACCGGCTTGTCACCGCCTGGAAGTATATGGGCGAAGAAAGCAAGAACGTCGCCCGCCGAGCGGCCCACGCCCGGCGCCGCGACCACAACCTCCCAGATGCCGTATAGGGCGAGACCGGGGACAGACGGGACGTTTTCTGATATTTTGCCTGCCGTGGCTCGTCTCGCCCAGGTTGACGCCGGCTCAACAGCGGCCTACCTCTACGACGCCGATGGCCGCCGCGTGGTCCACCGGCGGGCTCTGGGGCGAGACTTACAGTACAGATGCCTGGGGCAACATGAACCAGTTCTTGCCATACCAAAACGCACAAGGCCAAACGCTTCCCTCCAGCGAGATTACTTCATCGCTCGCAGCTAACCCTGAGAACCGCGTCATCGCCTACTGCTACGACACTGCCGGCAACGTGCTCGACCAGAGCGGTTGCAACAATCCCCAGCAGTTCACCTACAACGCCGAAAATCAATTGACGCTCACCGCTAGCACGTATTACACCTATGACGGCGACGGCAATCGCGTCGAAAAGGCCATGCCCGGCACCACTCCTCCCTTCTACGAACTGTATTGGTACGGCGGCGGCAGCGCCCCGCTCGACGAGACCGACGGAACCGGAAGCGCCACAAACAGCGCCTTCCACGAATATATCTTCTTCAATGGCGCGCGCATCGCCCGTCGCGATAGCACCTCGTCTGGGGACGTGGAATATTATTTCGGCGACCAACTTGGCTCCGCCCGCGTCGTCACCAACGCCACCGGCACCCTGCAGAGCGACATCGACTATTGCCCCTACGGCGGCGAGTGTTACGTGAACACCGATACCAGCGGCAACAACTACAAATTCACCGGCAAAGAACGCGACACCGAATCCGGCCTCGATAACTTCGAGGCTAGATACAACGCATCCAGCCAGGCCAGGTTTATGTCTCCGGATCCGGCGGGCATGTTTGCGGTAAGCTTGGCGTATCCTCAGACACTCAACCGTTACTCCTATGTGCTAAACAGCCCAGTCAGTTTGTTGGACCCACTTGGATTGGACTGCGCCTATCTGAACGATGCGGGCACCGGAATTGAGAGCGTGGACCAGAACAGCAACTCTGACGAGTGCGGCCAAAATGGCGGCTATTGGGTGGACGGCACGCTCCAGTATGCCGACATAGATTCCGACTCAGGCAGCGTAAGCCTCTGGGGCACCACAAACGGAACAGAAACGAACACTTCTGCGAACTACCAGGATACAATCCTGAACATCGGTTGGTTTGCAAATACCTGGCTCAATCCGGCTGGACACATTGCCGTTAGCATCGGCAACGGCCCGTACATGGGACAAAATCCAGCCAGCGAGGTAGGGTATGGACTGAAAGTGGGGCTTCGATACGATTGGTGGTGCGAAGACCAAATCAGTTGTGATTACTCCCTCGATAGTGCCCTATCCAAAGTGACTGTAACGGGCGCTATCGAACAGCAGAACGTTAACAACCTAGCCTGCCCGAACTGCCTCTCCTCGATCCCGATCACCGGCATGCAAGCGACGATGATTCAGGACGAGATCAATCAAAGCATCCAGAACCCTCCCCCTTACTCTGTCGGGGGACAGGGGGCGGCATGTGATTGCGGAACGTGGGCACAGGGAGTGATGGCTGGGGCCGGCATGCAGTCAGGACCACCGGCACCCATGCCTGCTCAATTGCTGCGCCAGATCGTCCAGATTTACGGCCCTCGATGAGTGACACATTGAAACGTGCTCGGCCTTGGAGCAGGAGGCAGATGTGGTATGGAGCCGCGTCGCTGCTCTTCAGCTTATTTGTCAATTCCGTCTCAAAAAACTACATTTTCTTTCGGCCGGGCCCCAGAATCGCGTATGGGTACTTAGGGGGTTGGCCGAACCTCATTCTTCCGATCGCTGCGTTTTATCTGGCCTTGACCGGTCTCTTGTTGTTCGCATTCGGGCCACGACACCGTCCGGACGCCAGAAATGCCCTTAGGTATCACTTGCTGGCCTCGCTCTGCATCTCGTTAGTAGTGACCGCGCTTTACGCAGCGTTTTACTTCAGCGTGCAGTTCGTGGTGTCGGGAGCTGATAAGTCTGGGGAGTGCCCGGGCCTCATCGAGGCCGCCGACAGGTCGCACGATATACCTCCATCGGCAATCCCGGTCGGTCCCCCTGGGCCGGCCGTTGGCTGCGGAACTGAGAGATATGGCATCTTACTGTCGCGGTACTATGACCTCAGCGTTTACGGGGTGACGGGCCACGCGGAGCAAGACCGCGTATTGGCCAACCTTTCCTCCTATAGGAGCACGACGTCTACAGACCCCATACACGTTGCATTTTACGAAAAGCAAAACTGGAACTCATGGCGTAACGACAAGAACGGGGCTAGCGGCGGTGGTGTCGGCCCAGAAAACCTAATTCGCGTGGCGACGCCACGATAGGCCGGGGCGCGTCTTTGACAGCCGGGGACAGACGGGACGTTTTTGAATAACCAAAACATAATTATTGACGTACGGTTAGAAGTATGCTATACGGTGGTGTGAACTGGAAACGCTCACCCTCGCTTGACGCGTCAAAGCCCACCGAAGGCGTGCCGCTGAATTTCTCCGCCGTTTCGCCTGCGGCAACGCCCCGCCCGCGTACCACTGCAT
>JBAQYV010000216.1:0-12892 GCA_049790315.1 Candidatus Acidiferrales bacterium
GACATGCCCCTCGCCAAGACAATCCTCCTTCTAAAATCCAATTCTTCAAAATGGATGAACGAACAGGAAATACGATTCGCATGGCAAGAAGGTTACGGCGCGTTCAGCGTCAGCGCCTCAAATCTGCCCGCCGTGACCAAATACATCCGCAACCAGGAAGCCCACCACAGAAAAATTACTTTCGAGCAAGAATATCTGGCGCTTCTCAAAAAGCACGGCGTGAAATTCGATCCGAAATATGTCTTAGGCTAGTCTGTGTCGCCCCTCTGGGGCTCAAATGAATTTACGAAGCCTACCCAGGGCTCACGCCCTGGGCTAAAATGTGCCGCCCCTACGGGGCTCATGATCATTTGCAGTGTTTCCCGTGCTCCGCCCGCCCGTAACTTCCACCGTTCGAAACATTATCCACAGCTTGACAGTATTTAAGTAAATACTCAGCGTGCTATCATGAATCCATGAACGCGCAATCTCCGCTACGGCGCAAGAACAACCACGAATTCTCCAGAATTCACAAAAACGCTGCAACTCCATTATTTTCAGCCGATTGCGCACTGCTCATCCACACTTTTCGCGCAAGTTCTTTGGGCACAGTTGTTTGTGAACTGGGTAGGGGGGTGTATGTGCGTCGTGGAGGCGGAGCGTGATTCCACCTCAATCTAAAGCACTTAGCGCTCGCACTTTTTCCGTGCGGTCACAACTTGCGCCGCACAGACGTCTACTCCGCCGGTCGTGCCACCAACTTCGGATCGCCCAGAATCCCCGACGGCAACGGCATCAAACCGCTCAAATCCTGCGCTTCAAACCGCTCGCCGTATTTCAAATTCAACAGCCGATAATCCGGCAGCGCTTTTCCCGCCATCTCATTGATCGCCAGATTGGCCACCACGACCTTGATCTTGTTGTCGCCCGCGTGCACCAGCCGCGTCACATCCACTTCGTACGGCGGCAGCCACACGTCGCCTGCCGCATTGCCGTTGACGAAAACCTGCGCCGCTTCGCGCACCGGGCTTTCGATCCACGCCTGCAATCGCAATCCGCCCGAACCTGTGCCGTCGCCCACCGTCGCGCGCGCTACAGGTTTCTCAATTACGGTACCCGGACCAAAATCGATAATCACTTTAATTCCCGGTTTGATCATCGCGGCCGGCACGCTCACGGTTTTCTCGTACACCGCTTGCCCCGAATAATATTTCGTCTCCGCGTCGTCGGTCCACGAATGCAGTTGGTCCATTGTGATCGAGGATCCCGAGGCGGCGCCTAATCCCGTGTACGTCACCGACCAATTCGTCCCCAAGTCCACCGGCGCTGGCATCTCCGTTTGCTTACCGATGCCTTTTTTCACCCGGTACGTAGTCCGATCCTTCGCCGTTGCCTCGCGCTCTTTGTCATTCATAAATACGACGACCAGCGATTGGTACGGCGCGAGCGTCAAGTCCACCGTAGATGTTGCGGCGCCGCCCGGCGCGGAGTGCGTTGCGTCGACGGCCGTTCGCGTTCCTGAAATCGGATCCCAAATCTCCGCTTGCTCGCTCGCCACACGAAACGTCGCCTGCGTATCCACCAGGTGGTTGCTCGTATTCGCCACGAAATACAAATCGCCGTACTCGAGTTTCCGGTGCACGAATCCTACTTCGGGCGATTCGTGCGATAGCGCCATATCCGGCCTCGTAAGTTGGGCTAGCGTTTTACCCAAATCGCTTTCATCCGCGACGAAATGCCCGGCCGCGCCCGATGCGTGGAACAATATTTCCGAGAGCGCTGCGATCTCCGGCGTGTCCGTGGCCGCCTCCTGCATCCCCGGTGCGAGCGACGGCAAACTGCGCGTCGCAATCACGATTCCTCCCGCCTTCGCGAACGCTTCGATCTTGCGATACGTCGCAAGCGGAAGCCGCGTAATTCCCGGCAAGATCAGCACGCGGTACGGAATTCCAACTTTGTCGATCGCATCCGCGTCGATGAAATCCAAATTAAATCCCGCACCCAGAATTTGCGGAATCACCTTGTTGCCCAGCAGCGGCACCATTGTTTGGTTCACCGATATGCTCGTTCCCAGCGGCGGCGCCGCCGGAGCGACACGCGGAAAATTCGGGCCAGCCGCGCCCGGCGCTCCTCCGTTGGGAACGTGGGTGAGGATCGGAGAAAAATACACATGCGGCGGCATCTCCGGCCCACCGACCAGCGCATTGAATTTCGACCACGCATCGTCAGTCGGCAGCAGCAGCGCAACGTCATTCATCGGTTTGCCCTGCCGCAGCAAGAAGCTAACGCGCTGCAAATATCGCGTCACATCCGGCATCACGGCGTACCAGGGATTGTGATCGTCGAAAACCGCGGCAGCGTAAAATCGCCAGCCCGGCTCGCCCGCCGATGGCGGCGAATAGGGCCAACCATGGCCGATCAATTGATTGCTGCCTTCCAGGAAATAAAGATCGGCGCCGGCTTTCATGTCGATCGGCCGCGCGCGGAATACGGGAGAGTGCAACCAAGTCCACGTCTCGGACGAAGTGACGGTTCGCCCATAAAGATGATTCGCCGACGAAGCCCAGCGCACCGCCGAGAAACCGTTCCAGTTGTAGCCTTCGCCCTCGGCCAGATCCACCAGCTCATTGCTCGACAGCGTCACCGGCGGCGTCCCGTAATTTTGCGAGCGGAATTTCGTTCCGTGCGCGTCGGCCCACTCGCGAAACGGCGTCAAGTAATTGTCGTTCGCGAGTTCCGTCAGCGTTTTGCCCCAATCGTGGCGGACCGCGTCGGTATTCGGTCCGATGTCGCCGACCAGGGCAGGGAGGTACGGCGTCAAATCGTATCCGCGTCGCTTTTGAAATTGTTCCAGGAAATCGCCGGTCCAATTGGATTCGTAAACTTCGAGACTGTCGCTGAAAACGGCATAAGGAGGATTCGGTCCCAATGCGGCAAGCAATTTATCGCCGACGGTATGCAGATGCGTTTCGATCGCATTGCGATCGTAATGATCGAGCACAAAACCTTCAGCGCCCACAGCCGGCCGCTTCACCTGCATGCCCGTGCGGCTCGCGATGAAGAACAAAACGTCGTGCGAATCTGTTGTGTCGGCCGGCAGAAAGACGCGGCCATCGTTCATCGTGGCTGGGGCCAGCATTTCCGCGCCTTCGAGCGAAGGTTTGTTTCCGCCCGTCGCGCTGCTGGGCGGGTTCTCGCCGTCCACCAGAAACACGGCAAGAAGTTTTTCGCCGGTGCCGATGTCCGGCACTTCCACCGACGGCGCGCCCGGATTTAATTCCGGATCGCCGACAGATACCGGCACGGCGACCACGCGCAGCATTCCGGCCGCTTCGGTAATCGGAATGTTCGGTCCGCCGAACGGCCAGCCGCTGCCGAGCGTCAGATCGAAGCGCATGCCGAGTTCGCGCGCCTTGTCGGAAGCGAAGCGCAAGTCGCCGAGAAACTCGTCGGACATGTATGGAAAATTGTGAAAGCCCGTAACTGGATCGTCGAGAGCCAGCGGATAAACCGGCTGCGTTTCCACGCCGCCGATTCCGCCGGCTTTCATCGCGTGCAGCTCGCGATCGAGTTCATCCTTCGTCACCGATGGACCGAACCACCACCAGCGCACCATGATCCGGCTGTCGTCCGGCGGCGCGACGAACGCTTCACGCAATGCGGTAGCTGAATCGACGTTTGGTTGTGCGGCAGTTGTTGTCGCATCGGCTGCAGGCGTCGTTACAGGCGCCGCGGCTTGAGTTGGCGAAGGTGTTTGCGCGCGCATTGCCGAAATGGCCGCCGCGAACAGAATCACCGGAAGAATTGCGGCTTGCAGGCGGAAATATCTTTTGAAAGTGAGCGACACCGGACCTCCTAGGGCCATGCCCGTTTTCACGTCAACGGCCAGTTGGACTCGCCCCGCGCGCCGCTGGTTTCGACGCCGCCTCGCCGGGCTTAACTCAGAAAGATTTCGGCGCGATCTCTCCGCGTCGATCAGGATTTCGGCGCGCGAACCGGCTGCGCGATTGCCGCGAGCAATTCCATCACGTGCAGCACGGGACGATCGAGACCGTCGTGCAATTGTTCGTGGCACGAAGTGCCCGTCACGACCAGTGTGCGCGGTCCGCTTTCCGTTTCGATTTTGCGTACTTGCTGAAATAAATCCTCGCCGACGGACTGGCTCAGATCGTAGTAGTCCTTCTTGTAGCCGAAACTTCCCGCCATGCCGCAGCATTCCACTTGCGAAGTCGCCACATCGAACCCCGCCGCGCGCAGCAGCGCTTCAGTCGGCCGCGCGCTTCCGCCGAATTGCGAAGCGCGTTGGGCTTCAATCGTCTTTTGCTGGCAATGGCTGTGGTACAAAATACGCGTTCCGAGCGGATGCCGCGCGGCCGGGAATATTTCCGCGGCGTTCAATCCATCTTCTTGAATGCATTTCCACGCATACTCCGCCGCATCGAACGCGCGCGCGCGCAGAGTGTCGCAAAGTTCGCGCCCTCGCTCGTCGTCCGGCAACAAGTGGCGATAATCGAGGCGGAACATCGCGAGCACGCTCGGTTCCACGACGACGATGTCGCGTCCGTCGTCCAGATATTTCTTCAACTGCGCGGACGTGCGCCGTGCTTGCCGCGTTGCGGTCGCAATCATGCCTTGCGATAACGCCGCGCGGCCGTCCGGCGAAGTCGCGCTGACGATGATGTTGACTCCGATCGCTTCGAGAACGTCAAGCGCCGCGATGCCGCGCTCTGGTGTGCCGTAATTGGTGAACACGTCGGCGAAAAGTACGGCTTTGCGCGGCACCGCACTTTTCGCGGCAACTCTCGGCGCGCGGCCCGTGCTAGTGGCGGCCTCGCTCGCGTCGGCTGCGTTCGGCGTTGCGCTGCTGGCGACGCTCACTGGTTTTCGCCGCGCGCGCCGCTTCGCCGCGGCGACGAGAGTTGTCGACGCGAATGCTGGCAATGCGCGCCGACGGTCGAGGCCAACAAAACGCTCGAGCAGCGCGCGCGTGAAGCCGATCCGATTTATTGAATTCACCAGTGAGGCAAAAGGCGCGCTGAATTTTCCGGCCAGGTCGTAGCGGCCGAAGAAAAGTTTTTGCAGCGACGCACCGGCATCGTCGGCAGGAACTCCGGCGAGGACACGCTTCACGGCTTGCGCCGCCGGCGAAGATTCTTGTTTACCCAATCGCTGGCGCAGAACGGTGTTGAGCCACGGAATATCGATGCGCACGGGACACTGTGTTACGCAGCGCGAGCAGCCGGTGCACAATTCCGCGAAGCGCGAACTGGCAAGATCGCGCGTGCCCGCTTCCCACGCGCCGCCGATTCCGCCGGAATAAGTTTGGCCGCCGAACGCGTGGCCGCCGACGGCTTGAAAATTCGCGCAGCAATTCGAGCACGCTCCGCAGCGAATGCAGTAAAGCGCTTCTTGCAGCACGGGATCGGCGCGCATGCGCCCGCGGCCGTTGTCCACGATCACGAGGTGAAATTCGCGCGACTTCGCGGGATCGCCGGAAATAACGGGCGCGCCAAGCGGCGGGCGGATCACGCTAGTGTACGACGTCATCGGCTGCCCGGTGCCGCTCGCGGCGAGCAACTCGATGAATGGAGCGAGATCTTCGCGCGCCGGCAAAATTTTCTCGATGCCGGTGACGGCGATGTGCAGCGGCGGCACAAGAGTGGTCATGCGGATATTGGCTTCGCTTTCGACGAGAACGAGCGTGCCGGAATCGGCGGTGACAAAGTTGGCGCCGGAAATTCCGGCGTCGGCGCTCAGGAATTTTTCGCGCAAGCGGTCGCGCGCGAATGCCGTGAGTTCCTCGCCGCTATCGAGCGGAAGATCGGTTTTGAAAACGCGCTTGAAAAGCGCCGTGATTCGCTCGCGGCTGTAATGCAGCGCGGGGCCGACGATGTGCGAAGGCTGCTCGTCGGCGACCTGGAGAATAAATTCGGCGAGGTCGGTTTCCGCTACTTCGATGCCGAGCGCTTCGAGCACGTGATTCAAGCCAATTTCTTCCGAGGTCATGCTTTTGGCTTTGACCACCAGGCGCACGGCGTGCTTCTTGCATACTTCGCCGATGTAATGCGTGGCTTGCCGCGCATCCTGCGCGAGAAAAAAGTGGCCGCCGTTGCGGCGTACGCTGGCCTCGAGTTGAGCAATGAGTTGCGGTTGATCGCGGAGCGCGCGTTCTTTAATGGCTCGCGCCTGATCTTTCAGCCCTTCGTAGTCGGAGATTTCGGCCGTGGCGATGTAGCGATTTCGGTTGAACACCTGCACGTTGTGGCGCACCGCGGGGCCTTCGACGCGCAGCGCCATGCGGATCGCCGCCAGCAGCGCGGGTTTGGAGGCTTTGCTGGCGAATGCGCGCGGCGATTCAGGGTTGGGAGAGATGTTTTCTGTCATGGTCCCGGCGAAAATATTATTGAGAAGCCCACACAAAGACCACTATCCAAAAACGCGGGCGAAAACACAACGCGAAAAAACGGCATGAAACGCGCTACACAAGTACGATCACATGCAGACGGTGCGGGCCGTGTACGCCGCGGACCAGCGGACCCATGTCCGCCGTGGCGCTGGGGCCAGTGACGAAAACAAAATTGCGGTCCAGCCCTTTGCTTCCGATGCGATCGCGGCGAAAAAGATCGCGCGGCGCCTCAACGATATCATCCGCGTCGAGTACGGCGATGTGCATGCGGGCGAGCAAGCTGATGAATCCAGTGTGATCGGGATCGAGCGCGATGCAGATCGTTCCGGTGCGGGCAACGGCGGCGAACGCATCGGTGATGCCGAGGTCGGCGGCGGCGAGTTCGGATTTGCCGCGACCCGTGAAAACACCGGGCAGCCGCTCGCATGCGGCAAAGAGTTCGGGAGCAAGATCGGCGGGCGGCGCTACGGCGATGCGGCGCGCATCAGGCGCTGCGCGCAGAACGGCGCGAGCCAGCTGTTCGGATTGCTCGGAGATGTCCGCGAAGCGCGGAATGCGTTCGACCGTTGCGGCGGCGGCGCGCGCCGCGGTCTCAAACGCGTCGAGGGAATAGAGTCGGTCCATAAACAAAATATTGCGGGCGCCCAGGCTCGGCGCGGCGGAACGGATTTTGACACACAAATACAGCCGCCGGCCGCATGTTTTTCGGTTCGGAGCCACAGCCCGAAGGGCCTCGGCAGGCTTCATGCGGCGGGTTCCTGCGGCTGAATTTACGGCGCGAGTAACAGCTTCGTCGACGTCAAATTGAATCGAGACGCGCGGAGTCGCGAGTCACGAGTGGCCGAGGGTCGATTCGGCGACACCGGCTATCTTTAAGTGAAACAATACACTTCCAGCAGTTTTATTAAACGAAGGATTCCGCGCGCCCAGTTAATAAGTTTGAATGTCGAATTATAATGAGGCCAAAAATTGCTTGACACGAAACGGTGCCGGGGTATTTACTCCCAAGCCAGAGGCTGCGTCTTCGTCCGGGGCCTGCCCTTGTTTTGGGGACATGGGTGCGGTTGAAGATGTAGCAGGGGTGGTTTAAAAGAATTGAACCTAGGAGGGCAAATGGTCCGTGTAGACCGCTGTGTGCGGGCGATATGTCTGGTTTTCTGTACGCTCGCAGTTCTGCTGCTAGTTCCTTTTAGATCCTTCGCACAAAACGTGGCTGTCGCGTCGCTTGAGGGTCAAATTCTGGACCCGACGGGCGCGTCCGTGTCTGGCGCCGAGGTGACGATGACCGAGGTGAACAGGGGCGTCAATCACACGATGGAGGCCGACGCCTCAGGTCATTACCTGTTTCCGAACCTGCCAGTGGGTCCATACAAATTGACGGTTTCAAAGTCGAGCTTCAAGACTTACGTTCAAACCGGCATCGTGCTGCAAGTGAACGATCACGTGACAAACAATGTGACGATGCAGTTGGGCGCGGTTTCCGAGAGCGTTGTGGTTCAGGCGGGCGCCATCATGGTGCAGACGGATTCGGCTGCGGTATCCAACGTCATCAACCAAGCGCAGATTACCGATCTCCCGTTGAATGGCCGCTTCGCGTCGGAGCTCATGACGATGTCCGGCCTGACCTCACCGTTCGAACAGTCGACCGCGACATCTGGCTACGGCGATTTGACGGGCAGCAAGAGCTTCTTCAGTTCCTTTGCGGTTTCCGTTGCCGGTTCCCAATATAACGGAGTGAATTACCTTCTCGATGGTGGAACGAACGTCGATACGTACGCCTTCGTGAACTTGCCGTTTCCGTTCCCGGACGCGCTTCAGGAATTCAGCGTGGAGACGGACGCGCTTCCGGCTCAGACGGGCACTTTGGCGGGCGGCGTGGTAAACGTAGTGACGAAGTCCGGCACTAACGCCCTGCACGGCGACGTGTTCGAATTCCTGCGCAATGGAGACTTCAATGCGCGGCCCCATCCGTACTTCACTGGTCCGGTACCCGGCTCCACTTTGGCCACAGGTTGCCAGGGGTACAACCCGTCAGACGTAGGAAGTATTGCCGCAAGCAGCGGAACCGCAGCGGCAATTGCGGCCGGCGCTCTGACCGGCAACCCTTGCGATATCCTGCGCCGGAATATATTCGGCGGAACATTGGGCGGGAAGATCATCAAGGACAAACTGTTCTGGTTCATGGGTTATCAGGGCACGCGTATCGCCCAAGTCAGCGGCACGAGCACGCACCAGCCCACCCCGGATGAGCTCGCGGATGGAGATTTGGCACCATTTTTCAATGACGTCAAAACCACTTCGAACGCCTCGGGCAACGCGACCAACTACTGGACGGGCGACCCGACGTGTCTATCCAGTTCTAACGCGACCTCAGGGCTGCTATCGCCGTACTTTGGGGGAGCGGCGGGAAGTTCGGCCACGAACAGCCTGATTGATCCGACCGACACGGCGGATCGCTTGCAGGCCGGCCAAACCTTTGATCCGATCGCCACGGCTCTTTTCGGCGGTAAGGGCGTGCCGACCGGGCCAGGGCAGGGAACGAACCCGGCGGCCGCGAGTTACAACCCGTGCGGATTCTTTATCTACAACGTACCACTGGTGGAAAACGAGGACCAGGTGGTTGGGAGAGTAGACTTCGTAGTGAGTTCCAAGCAAACGCTCTTCGGCCGATACTTCATCGACGACTTCGACGATCCCGACGCCAACACTTTGGCCGGCGGGACCAACCTACTTTTGACGAACAATCCGGGTCTGTTTCAGCGGGCGCAATCGTTTACGTTGGGAGACAGCTATTCGGTCACGCCAACGACAACCAATACGCTGCACCTAACCTGGAACCGCCGTCGAGACGATCGTGAGGTCGACATTCCGGAGAGCTTGTCAACCCTCGGTGCTACGGACTTCACGCAGACAAACAATTTCCTGCTGATTACCGGTCCATTCAGCGTGGGTTGCGGCACCTGCAACTTTGGTGCATTCAACGTGAACACCTGGCAGATTTCCGACGACATCGACCTGATTCGCGGCAGGAATCACTTCACCATGGGCGCGGACGTGATCCGTACGCAGGACAACACCACGACCAACTACGACAACGACGGCACACTCGGATTCGGCAACACGTTTACGGGCAACGCTCTTAGCGATTACCTGGTGGGCGCGTGGAACGCTTACAGCCAGAGCCGTCCGCAAGCGGTGGCCTACCGGGCGACGTTTCCGGCAGTCTATTTCCAAGACGTGTTCCGGGTGCGGAACGATCTGACCCTCAACTTGGGGATGCGCTGGGAGCCGGAACTGTTCCCATACGATCTGCAAGGGCGCGGCGCGACGTTCAACCTTCAATCCTTTATCGAAGGCCAGAGAAGCCCACAATATGCCGCGGATTGCACGACGGCAGCCGTTACGGCCAATCCGAACGCCTGCCCGCCAGCCGGATTCTTCTTCTACGGCGACCCGGGCCAAGGCAAGGCTTTCTCTTCAAACCACATCATGAGTCTCGATCCTCGAATTGGGATCGCCTGGAATCCATTCGGTAGCCAGAAGCAGGTATTGCGCGTCGGCGCCGGAATCTTCAATAACAACGCCGCAGTCTGGTGGGGGCAGCGGCTGACGTCTGACCCGCCAGGCATCGATGAAATCGATCTTACGCAATCTCTTTCCAACCTCTCAGCCGGCACGTTCTGCGGAACTCTGAGCCACCCGTGGGAGTACTACAATATTGCTTCGACGACAGGGTGCGTTGGCTCTCCAGCCAACGGCAACCTTAACGGAGGCGCCAATGCCCAGTCAACTTATGCTGGGCCTTTCCCCGCCGTTCATGATTTTCCGTCAGGCGCGCTATGGGTTGTGATCCCGCCGAACGTCAAGCCTACGTACGTGTCGGAATGGACGGCGAGCTATCAGGTGCAGTTTGCCAGCAACTGGGTGGCGACTGTTTCCTACCTCGGTAACAAGTCCACGCACTTGCCGTTGGGCTATTCCATTAACTTCTCGGAGACCCCGAATGAATTCCTCGGGCCGGCGGCAGCGAATCTTTGTTCGATACCCGGCGCCGGCGCAACGGGGACGGTCTGCAGCAAGGGGAACGAAACGGCGCGCCAATACCTCAACCAGCTCTCGGGTTGCGGCACAAGCACGACTTGCACTACTAACGGCGTGAACGAAATGAGCGGCGCCATGGAATATGGCACTGACTCAAACAATGCCAACTACAACGCGATGCTGGCAACGCTGCAGCATCGTTTCTCACACGGGTTTACTTGGAATGCCAACTATACTTATAGCCACTGCTTCGACGAAGGCGAGTCGATGGGCGACTTGAACGGCAACACGTTCTACCAAAACCAACTCAACTTCGAGGGGAACTACGGGAACTGCTCGTTCGACATACGCAACATGTTCAACACGTCGGTGGTTGCCAGCACCGCGATGAAGTCCGGTTGGAAAGGTCATTTGTTGGGCGGGTGGCAGATTGCTCCGAGTATCCGTGTGGTTAGCGGACTTCCGGTTAACTTCACGATCGGCGATAACACGCTGACAGGCGGCTCAAGCCAAGCTACGTTCCTGGATTTCACGACGGGATGCGGAGCGTCCGGGGCATATTCGGGCATGCTAAATAACGGCTACAATTACCTCAATCAAAGCTGCTTCCTCGAAAAGGTAGCGACAACTGCGGCGGGAACGGGAACGATATCCGCGAACCCGGTCTACGTCAACACGGTAACCTGCACAGGAACCGCAACGAGCGCCTGCCCAGCCGGAACTGTTGGTCTGGAGTATGCCAACGCCACAACCGGCACGGGACAGTTCGGCACGATCCAGCGGAACTACTTGCGGGCTCCCGGAGCGATCAACTTCGACATGTCGGTCAGCCGGATGTTCCCGATTCACGAGCGATTACAGGCTGAGCTCCGGCTGGACATGTTCAACGTGTTTAACCACTGGAACCCGACGGGAGAGAGCGCCGGTTCACCGACGGGCACAACGGGCTCTCAAAACCTTGGGTATATAACAAGTGCGCCGCTGTCAAACATTATCCCCACACAGTACGACCCGCGTGTGCTCCAGCTCGCTCTGAAGCTGCACTGGTAGAAGCGGCGAGCTAAACCCTTACCGGCCCCGATGGGAACCCGAAAGCGGGTTTCCATCGGGGCTTTTTTATTTTTGAGGCGCGGCCCGCAAAAAGAGAGAAAGCATGGCGGCCTGAAGGCCGGCACCATGCAAAGTCGGAGCATCGCGCGTCAGGGTGTGCGGCGAGGATTGGGCAGGGCGGCGATGGCGGCGGCTCCGACGAGCGTCACGGCGATCAACAAGAGAAAGCCGACGGAGTAGGCGCCGCTGGAATCGCGCAATCGGCCGATCATCCACGGCGAGGCGGCTTCGGCGACGCCGCCGGCTGTGAGGATGACGCCCATGAGGCGGCCGAGAACTTCGACGCCGAAAATCTCTGCGGCCATCAGCGGGATCACCATGTAGTCTCCGCCGAGGCCGATGCCGAAAACGGCGGCGAATAAATAAATGGCGAAGGGCGATTGGCGCAGGAACAGAAGAGGAATGGAGCCCGCGAGCAGAAAATAAATCAGGAGCATGACGTACTTGGTGGGAATGCGGTCGGCGAGATAACCCATTAGCAAGCGGCCCATGATGCTGAAGGCCAGCACCAGCGATAGCACGCGAGCGGCGTGGGATTGCGAGAAGTGTTGATCGACGCTGAGAAAGAGTTTTAGATTTTGCTGCACGCCAGCGAGCGCGGCGATTGAGCACATGCTGGCGCCCGTGAGCAGATAAAACGAGCCGGACTTGAACGCGGCAAGCGATGAACGCGGCTGGGGCGCGGGGCCGCGGAGAATTTCATCGGGCGATTCCTTCACAAAATAGGCCAGCGGAAACGCGATGACGACGATGAGCACGCCGATGGTTTCAAGCGCGGTGCGCCAACCGAAGCGTGCTACCAGCGCGGCGGAAAGCAGCGGCACCGCGGCGCCTCCGAAGCCGATGCCGAGATAAGCGATGCCCATGGCTTTGCCGCGCGCTTTATCAAACCAGCGCGAGACCAGCACCTGAGCCGGCAGCGGACCTCCGCAAACGTAGCCGAGCGCGTTGAACATGTAGAAGAAATAGAAGCCGGCGAGCGTCGAGACGTGGGCGAGTCCGACGAGCGCGATTCCCGCCATTAGAATGCCCGCCATCATCAGGCGGCGCGGGCCGAAGCGATCGACCAGCCAGCCGGCGAGGAAGCCAAACACGGGACCGATGATGAGTTTGCTGAGCGCGTTGCCGGAGGTGACTTCGCCGCGCGTCCAGCCGAACTGGTGGACCATGAAATCGTAATAGAAGGGCAGGCCGTAGAGCGCGAGGCCTACCACGCAGAAAAGACCGGCGAAGGCCGTGGCTGTGGCTTGCACGGCGCCGGGGCGAAGCGCGGACGTTGTGGCGCTGCTGCCGCTGGGCGGTGCGGCGACGGGCGGATCGATCACGCGGCTTGGGCCGTTGCGCAGCGCGGGGGCA
>JBAQYV010000217.1:0-29543 GCA_049790315.1 Candidatus Acidiferrales bacterium
GGCGAGACCATTAAGTTGTACTTGCCGAGCAATTCAAGCGCAGCGCGGAATTTTTCGCGCACGTCTTGGCGCGACATAAAAATGTCCTTGGTCTGCACCGAGGTGTAGCCGTACGCGGGCGAAACCATGTAGCCATCGACGCCGAGTCCGTCGAGGAAGGAATACAGCTCGGCAACTTCTTCGAGATCGGTCTCTTTATAAATTGTGGTGTTCGAGCAAACCAAGAAGCCCGCGGCCTTGGCGGCCTTGATCCCTTCGACAGCATCGCGGAACACGCCATCTTTTTCGACGCAGAGGTCATGCGTGCGCTCCATGCCGTCCAAATGCACGTTCCAGAAAAAGCTGGAGCTCGGCTTGAATTCGTGCAGCCGCTTGCGAATGAACATGCCGTTGGTGCAGAGGATAATGTGGCGGCCACGATCCAAAATCTCGCTCGTCAGGCGGCCGATTTCGGGATAGATCATCGGCTCGCCGCCGCAGATTGAGACTACCGGCGCGCCCGAGCTTTCCACCGCGGCGAGACATTCCTCAACCGTAAGAATTTCGCTGATCGTAGATTTATATTCGCGGATGCGGCCGCAACCCGTGCAGGTGAGGTTGCAGGCGTGCAGCGGCTCGAGCATCAGGACCATCGGAAATTTCTCGCGGCCCTTGAAACGATTCTTGGCGATGTACTTGGCCAGATTCGTGGTCATCTTCAGCGGGTATCTCATCAATTGCTCCGGCCGCGCGCGGGCAGGTTGAGCGAATCGGGCTCGACCTGCAAGGCGCAAAAAGTTCCGCTCTGCTGCTCGATATTGCGATAGCGAGCCAGCGCGTACAGCGGGAAATAATCGCGATATAAATGATATTTCAAATAGAAGACGCGGGGAAAACCTGTTCCCGTCGTCTCATTTTCATCCCACGAACCGTCGGAATTCTGCGTCTCGACGAGATGCCGCACGGCGCGCCGCACGGAAGGATCGGCAACCGGGCTGGGCGCGGAATCGTTTGGCTTGCCCGCAGCCAGCAGACCGATCAAGCCCCAGGCAGTTTGTGACGGCGTGCTTGGTCCTTTGCCTTTCAGCGAAGCATCAACGTAAGAAGCGGCTGTCTCGCCGAATCCGCCATCGGGATTCTGCACGGAGCGCAGCCACGAGACCGCGCGCTGGCAATATTCCTGAGCCGTAAGCGTCAGAGTTTCGAGCGCGCGCAGAACGCCGCTGGTGCCATAAACATAATTGACACCCCAACGGCCGTACCAGGAACCATCATCCGTCTGGTCCTTTTTCAGAAAGGTTATCGCGCGCTGCAAAACCGGATGCGCGGCGGGCCAGCCAAAGCGGCCGAGGCATTCGACCACGCGCGCGGTAACGTCGGCGGTGGAAGGATCGATCATCGCGTTGTGGTCGGCGAACGGAATTTCAGTCAGGAACGAGCGGTCGTTGTCGCGATCAAACGCGCCCCAGCCGCCATCGCGATTCTGCATGGAAACAAGCCATTGCACGCCACCGCGAACCGCAGCTTCCATGCGCTGCTTGTCCGGAAAATCCACGCGCTGCAGCGCCATCAAAACGAACGCCGTATCGTCGACGTCGGGATAAAAATCGTTGCGAAACTCGAACGCCCATCCGGCGGGCTCGGCATCGCGATTTTTCACAGCCCAATCGCCCGTGCCGACAATTTGCTTTCCCAGCAGCCAATCCGCCGCACGCACCATCGCTTCGTGATCGGCGGGCAAGCTCGCTTCTTCGAGCGCGACCAACGCAATCGCCGCATCCCACACAGGCGAAGTGCACGGCTGCACGCGAATGGTGTCCTCTTCTTCGATTTCAAATCGCGCAAGCTGACCGATTTCGCGTATGGTGAGCGGATCGTCGGGCGCGTGGCCCAGCGCGACGAGCGCGAAAATCGCGTTCATCATCGCGGGGTAAATGGCACCAAGGCCATCGCTGCGCTCAAGGTGCTCCATCAGCCACGCGCTCGCCTGATTCACGGCGCGATTGTGCAGCGGCTTCCAGGGCAGGCGTTCATACAATTTGTAAGCGCGATCGAGCGCCAGGAAGAAATTGCGCCAACTGAAAAGCCGGTCGCTCCACGCTAAGGCCGCGGATTTATTCTCGGGATTGCGAAAAAGCTCCTCGATGCCGATGGAGCGTTCGAGTTTCCATTCGGGCTTGCGCGCGTAAAGGATGGCGAGAGGGATCACGATGCCGCGCGTCCAGGAAGACATCTCGTAGATATTCACGGCGAACCAATTCGGCAGAAGCATCAACTCCGGGGGCACAGCGGGGACGACATCCCAGTCCACGGCGCCCACGAGCGCGAGGTAGAAGCGCGTATAAGAATTCGCGTGCTCGAACCCGCCGAGATCATGCACGCGTTGGCGCGCCAACCGCATGTGTGGCGCGTCGGCCAGATGGCCCGCCAGTTTCAACGCGACATAAGCCTTGATGGTGGCGTTTAGCTCCGAAGGTCCGCCCTCGTAAATGTTCCAGCCGCCATCGTCAAGCTGCCGCTGCTGAACGTAGTTCGCCAGCTTCGCGACGCGCAATGGATCGGCCTTGCCTAAAACATTGAGGTAGAAAATGTAATCGGATTCAAGAGTGGTATCGGCTTCAAGTTCGCCCAGCCAATAGCCTTCGGGCGCTTGAATGGAGAGCAAGTGGTCAACGCCGCGCTCGATTGCCTCGTGCAGGCGTTCGAGTGGAGGCGCATCAGCGCCACGCGGTGCACCGCTGGGCCTCGGATCGAGGCCGATTCTGGCTCCTACCGCCATAACGTAATTAGACTCTCCGTCCCCAGATTGAGATGCTTCGGAGGGCCCCGCGATTACACGGTTCGCACACATGCCCGGCGCTCTCGTACTCCCCCCGATTTTTAAGTGGGGCCCAATTGCGATTCACGGACCCGCACACTCGCATATACGAGTCCGCTCCCGGCGCCGGGAAGCGTGATACTCCAATGATTATCCGGGCGTTTGGGCACAGGGTCAACCCAGAATATACAGAATTCGGGAGTAGAGTTACGAGGTGAAAACCCCGCGTACAGGGCGCACTTAATCCCTAGAATGCCTGGCTTCGAGGGCCTTCAGGCGTTCGGCAAGCTCGGGGAGCCGAGCGACCCACGCGTATTGTTCCAGAAGCTTCTCGATCGGGCGCGCGGGGGTGCCCCAATAGACGCGACCGCCGGGCAATTTCTTATTGGAAGGAACGCCGCCCTGCGCTCCAACAATGGCGCCATCCTCGAGCGTGCAATGTTCGGCGATGCCCACTTGCCCTCCGACAACGACGCCGCGGCCCAGGATTGACGAGCCGGCAATTCCCACTTGCGACGCGACTACGGAGTCTTCACCGATGCGGACGTTGTGCGCGACCTGCACCAAGTTATCGATTTTTACGCCGCGCGCGATTTCAGTTCGGCCGAGCGAGCCACGGTCGATGGTGGTATTGGCGCCGATTTCCACGTCGTCGCCGATTTCAAGTTGGCCGGCTTGCGGAAATCTCCAATACTTGCCTTCGGCGTCGG
This sequence comes from Candidatus Acidiferrales bacterium, assembly GCA_049790315.1. Taxonomy (GTDB): domain Bacteria; phylum Acidobacteriota; class Terriglobia; order Acidiferrales; family UBA7541; genus DASPOJ01. The sequence goes on from JBAQYV010000217.1 coordinate 3,508, forward strand.
GAACGTAGCCAAAGCCGTCGGAGCCGATCACGGCGCCCGCGTGGATGATGACGTTTGCGCCGATGTGCGCGCCGGGATAGAGCGTCACGCGGGGATACAAGTGGCAGCGATCACCGAGTCGGGCGCCGCGGCCCAGGACGCAATGCGTGCCGATCTCCGAGTTTGCGCCAATTTCCACGTCGTCTTCGATGACAGCGTAGGCGCCGACGGCCACGCCGGGCGCGAGCTTTGCGGTGGGCGCAATTATGGCCGTGGCGTGAATTCCTTGCGCGATCTTTGGCGCCGGCAAAATCCATGCGGCGGCTCGCGCGAAATCGAGTTTCGGCGTGGGTGATTCGATCGTCGTTTTGCCCGGGAGAGCAACGCCTACCGGCACAATTGCACAGCGTGCGGCCGAAGCTGCGGCACGGGCCGTGTGCTTCGGCGAATCGACGTAAATCAGATCCTGCGCGCCTGCCGTTTCTGGGCCGGCGACACCAGAGATGCGCACGTCCTCTCCGGTGTATCGACGGTTCAAATATTTGGCGAGCTCCGCGGCGGTCGGCATGGTGTGACCTCTCTTGTCTAATTTCGATTGACTTGATCGTTCACGGTTCATCACGAATCAGTGTGCCGTTGTAGTCGGGCGCGGATCGTAGATCGAGCTTGTCTCGCCCGCCGGTCGCTCCCTCCATCGCCGATGCACCCACAGCCATTGATCGGGATAGCGGCGTACGTGCGCCTCGACGATGTCCATGAATAGTTGAGTGTTGGCGACAACGTCGGCGGCTTCATCGCCCGTGCGTACGAGAGTCAACGCCGACTGATACGCGAGACGATATTTGTGGATCGCGGGATCCCAACGGACAAACGCGGGCACAACGGCTGCACCCGTGTGCAGTGCAAAGCGCGCAAGTCCGGCCGTGGTACACGCCGGAACGCCGAAAAAATTCACGAACACGCCTTCCAAGCGCGACGCGTTGTGATCGGCAAGAATGCCAACCACGCCATTCGCGCGCAGCACTCGCAGAACGGCGCGCGCCGCGCCGCCTTTCTCTATCGGCGTATTGCCGCTCAGGCAGCGGTAGCGCTCGACAAGCGCGTCAACGCGCGAATTGTCCACTGCGCGCACCAGGAAATGCAGCGGCGCTTCGTGCAAAGCGTGCGCGTAGGGACCCAGTTCCCAGGCGCTCATGTGGCCGGTCAAAAACAGTACGCCTTTCCCCCGCGCTTGCGCCGCGCGGAAATTCTCAGTGTCGTCCAGCACGATCACGCGATCGAGATTTGTGCGATTTAATGCCGGAAGATGCGCGAACTCCGCCGCCAACCAACCGGCTTGGCGAGCCATTCCCCGAATCACGGTGCGGCGTTGAGTATCGGACCATCCCGGAAACGCAAGGCGCAAATTTTCCATCGCGGCATGGCGAAGCGGAGCCCGCAGAAAAAGCAACAGGCGCGCGATTGAGGCTCCCGCCATCCGCGCGAGCGGCCGCGGCAAAATCCTCAGCGCCTTGAGAACAATCCACGCGGCTGCGACTTCCACGCGCTCTCGCATGCCGGGCATTATGTAGGACAGGAACGCCTCGATTCCAGCGTCGCGTTGGGAGCTAGTGCCGGCCGCCGCTGGCGGGCGGCAAATTGGTGAGGAAAAAACTCACGATGCGGTTTTCGTAGCTGTGTTTGTCGTCGTCAAGCATGCCAGCGTAGTTGCCGCGCGCCAATATGGCTTCCTGGCGCGGTTGCGGCGAGTGCGTGAAGATGTCGCGCGTCGTCGCGGCGAGATCGGGATCGTCGGCGACTTCGATGAAAAGTTTGGGGACGCCGTCGAGTCGCGCCAGCCCAGCCGAAAGCGGCAGCGCGCCGCGATAATCACGAGCCAGCCAATTGAATCCCCAGTCCGTGAAGCGCGGAATCGACGGCATGGCTCCAAGGCCCGAGCGCGAAACCAGTAATTGGAGCTCCTGCTCAGGCTGGTCGTAAACCGATTCCACCGCCAGCGCCGCAACGCGAGGATCCGATTCGGCTTCGGCCATCGCAGCATAGGCCCCGACATTGGTGCCCCACAAACCGAATCGCAAACGGTCCACATCGTCGCGCTGCGCTAACGCGTCAATCGCGGCACGCACTTCAGAAGTTTCACGATAGCCCAGCGTGGAACGTCCGGGGTTACTGCCCTCGCCTGAAAAATCGAAAAGGAAAACATTATATTCGTGGTATTGCAGCGCGGAGGCTAGCGTGAGCAAATCGCCGCGATTGCGTTGGTAACCGGAGCACAGGATGATCGTCGGCGCATTTTCACGGCCGGGGAAAAACCAGCCATCGCGGGCGCCTTCGCCGCGCACCTGGTAGGTAACATCTTCGGGGTGCCCGGGGAATGTGGCGAAATCAAGATTCGTTTGGCTCGGCGTGGGAGAAACAATACGGAATAAAATAAATCCCGCGATCGCGGCCGTCGCAACGAACCAGAAAAACGCGAGCGCCAGCAGGGCGGCCAACAACTTGGAATACCAACGAGTCGGGTACTGGAATTCGGAAATGAAACCCATGCATTCGGCGGCTCGTCAACAGGCCTCATCGGCCCAACTGCCGTTCCCCTCCACGCCGGGCGATCGGTCGGAGGCTCCCGGTCGGGCAAAATCAATAACTGAGCGAATGGTAGCACATATGTTCGGACAGAACCGGCGGCGCGTGGCAGCGTTATTCGTCGTGTACAACGGCTGGATCGGCACGGACAAAACCCACGCGGATTCACCCAGCCCGGGTGGGCCCGTTGCTTCAAATGTCAAGCGCCGTGAAGTAGGATAGCAAGAGCACGGCACGGCGGCGCGCCGCTTCATCATGTCCACCATGACCATCGTTGATTTGCGCCAACTGACGGCGCGGCAAATCGAACCGCTGCTGCAAGAAGAGGCGCGTTTCTGGCAAGAGGAACTGCATTGGGACTATCGCAACTCGATCGAGGTGATTCGGCGATTTGTGGATGCGCGATCGCTGGCGGGCGCCGCGGTGCTCGAAAACGGCGAGCCGGCAGGTTACACGTTCTACGTGATCGAGGAGCATAAGGGCCTCATCGGCGGCCTATACGTTTCGCAGCGTTTCCCGCAGGCCGAGCTTGCCAAGCAACTTCTAGGCGACGTCCTGGCAACGCTGCGCGCATTGCCGCAAGTTTCTCGCATCGAAGCGCAGCTGATGCCGTTCGGGTGTCCGCTCGATCCGGCGCTGGCCTTTCACGGTTTCCGCATTTCGACGCGAAATTTCATGTTGCTCGATTTGAAGGATGCCGCGGCGAAGCAGGCGAGACCGGGTTCCGGCGACGGCGTCGGCGCGGACCTCGTGATCGAGCGATGGGAGCAGCGCCACCTGAACGCTTCCGCGCGCCTGATCCAGTTGGCATACGCGAATCACGTGGACGGCGAAATCAACGATCAATATCGCACCGAATCCGGCGCGCTCAAGTTTCTCAAGAACATCATCGTGCTGCCCGGCTGCGGACTATTTTATCCGGACGCGTCGTTTGTGCTGCACGCGACGCACTCCAGTGAACTCATGGGAATTATCCTGACTTCGACCGTGGCAGATGGCGTGGGACATACGACGCAAATCTGCGTGATGCCCGGTTACCAAGGTCGTGGGTTGGGCTCGCGCCTATTGACCGCTTCCATTCAAGCACTCGTCGCGCACCGCTACACCGCTCTCTCTCTCACCGTGACGGAATCGAACCGCCAGGCCGCGCGCCTGTACGAACAATTCGGATTTCGCACGGTGAAGCAATTCGCCGCAGGAGTCTGGCAGGCGAGCTGAATTTCAAGCTGCGAATGGCGGATTAGCGTTGATGCGCCAAAATTTTGCGCAAGCCGTTCAGTGCTTGCCGCGATCCTTCAGCAAGCCCTTCAATTCGGCCATGAATTCCTTCACGTCTTTGAAGTCGAGATACACCGACGCGAATCGCACGTAGGCGACTTTGTCGAGCTTCTTCAAACGCTGCATCAGGTGCTCGCCGATCTCTTTCGTGGCGCGCTCGCGTTGCGGGGCTTCATTTACGAAGCGTTCGATTTCGTCCACCAACGCTTCGAGCTTTTGCGTCGGCACGGGCCGCTTTTCGCACGAGCGCAGCAGACCCTGTAAAATCTTTTGCCGCTCGAAGCGCTCGCGGCGGCCATCTTTCTTGATGACCATGTACGGAATTTCGTCGATGCGCTCGTAGGTGGTGAAGCGGCGGCCGCACTTCAGGCATTCGCGCCGGCGGCGAATCAGATCGCCGGCCTTGCCCTCGCGCGAGTCTATGACTTTGTCGTCGGTGTGAAAGCAGAACGGGCACTTCACCGCGCCCCGCCCCCGTCTGAACCCGACGCCGCGCCCACCCCAACATGTTCGCCATGTTCTTCCGCGACTTCTTCGGCCTTTGCGAGCCGACGTAGATCGCCCATAGACCATCCTTCGCGAATCAACAGCGGCACGCCAACGATCGCCGACGCCGCGAACGTGACGAGCCACAATACGATCGCCGCGGCCGCGGCCGGCTCAGCATCGACGCCAAAAATCTGCGTGAGCGCGATGAAACTGGCCACCTGCGCCCCTCCGCCGACTCCCGGCAATTGCAGCAGAGACCCGAGCATCGTGACGGCCAGCAAAAGCACCGCGCTCGGATAGTTCAAACCGGCAAAAGCTTCGCCCAAGCTGCGCACCACCCACAGATAAACGGCGGCCACAAGCATCCAGTGAACCAGAGAAACCAGCGAAGCGACCGCCAGATCGCGCATACTGCGGATGGCCTGCAACCCTTCGCTGAAGCCGGTGAATTGCGTGGCGACACGCGCGCGCCAGCCGCCCGCGCGACGCCAACCGCCTAGCCTGCGATCCAGCGCGCCCGCGCCGTGCAGGCGGTAGTATGCCAGCAGTGCTACAAGAACCAGCAATCCGGCAAGCAGAATGCCACCGCTCGCGCGCGCCTTGTGTATCCAGGCCTCATTTGCGCCGCCAGTGGCCAATTGCCTGGTAAGAATCGCCAGCACCACGCCAGCCATTACCGCCGAGGTGGCGAAATCGAACAGGCGCTCCAGGACGTATATGCCGAACTGGCTCGAGACCGAAAAGCGTGTCTTGCGCGCGATCAGCAGCGGCCGCACGGGCTCGCCCGCGCGCCCCAGAAGAAAAATCGACGCGAAACCGATCAGCGTAGCGCTATAAACACCCCAAAAGCTTGAATCCCCGAAGTGCCGGCAAAAACACTGCCAGCGAAACGCGCGGATCGCGTAACACGCGTAGATGCCGAGGACCGACACCAAGAGCAGCCACAGGTTGGCATGCGCCACGGCATGCCCCAGCTTTGACCAATTGAAATTGCCGATGTGGAAGGCGCGCCTGGAGCGGTAGGCCAGCGCCGCCAACACGACGATCCCGAGAAGGATGACAAGGGCCTTGCGGAGCCAACCACGCATCGGTCGGGAGCGTATCGCTCGCCCCGTCAGGTGTCAAGGAATCAGAGACTTCGGGGGGCATCCGTTTATTTTGACGCGGAGTGCTATGCGAGCTCTTCCATCGTCAGCCGATTATACTTTTCAGCGAATTTCAATCCCAAAGGCTTCACGACCGCTACGGCTCGTCTCGCGTCGTCGTCCTTGGGAGCATACAGATCAAGAAATCCACAGCCCTGTTTCGCGAGTTCGAGATATTCGTCAACCTTGGCGACTTCCTGACCAATCTGCAGCGGGCTCGCTGATTCCTTTTCGCTTTTCTCGAGCTCCGCCAATACATCGGCGCTCTTGTAATGCTTAATGTCATCTTGATCGAATCCACTTTTGGCCAGCAATTGCCGCGCACGTTCGGCATCCCCGTCGGTAGGGAACGCCATGACGACATGCCCCGTCGGGCTAAATACTCCAAACGACTCCGGGAACTTCACTTTCGAGCCATTTTTCATGTGTCACCTCGTTCGCGATCAAAGCCCACTCGATTCGCGCTCACTTGTTCGATGCGCGCAAGTTCCCTTTCGTGACGGTTGTGGTCCTGACCCTGGTAGGCGCGTACAGCCCCGGCGCGTCACCTTGTCAGCCGCGGCCTCCGAGACTAATATGCGGGCGTCGACACCCTGCGCGCGCGGCCGCAAGACGAAAGCGAAGGGAACTTTCGGGCCACACCCTGCGTTCCAATCAGTGGAGACCGAGGAGCGACGCTCGATCGAGGCGGAAGCTGCGTTGGAGCCAGACAATAAACTGGTCCAGCAATGCCTCCGAGGCGAGAACTCGGCCTGGGAAAAACTTGTGCAGACGCACACGCGGCGCGTTTTCAACCTTTGTTATCGTTTCACCGGCGACCGGCACGCCGCCGAGGACCTTACTCAGGACGTTTTCCTCAAGGTCTATCGCACGCTCGGAAGCTATAGTTCGGCGCAAGGCGCCTTCACCGCATGGATGACCAGCCTGACGCGCAACCTTCTGATCGACAACTACCGCCGCACCAAGCGCGATCGCCTGACCGATTCGATCGACGAAGCCGCCTCGCCGGTAGAAGAAAAGCCATCAGCGGGGCGCCGACCCGATCAGATCGCGGAGCACGGCGAATTGCAGCGGCACTTGCAAGTTGCTCTTGGCAAAATGTCGCCCGAGTTACGCGAAGCCGTGATCTTGCGCGACCTTCAGGGTTTCGATTACCGGGAAATCCAGGATTCGTTGGGCGTGCCCGAAGGAACCGTGAAATCGCGCATCAATCGCGGCCGGATTGAGTTGGCGCGCCTGTTGGAACAAATGGGAGTGCGCGCGCATTAGGACACGACCATGACACCCGACCATACAACCTGGACCTGCGCCGACACTGAGAACCAGCTTTCGGATTTCCTCGACGGCCTGCTTGCTCCAGACGAAGCGGCGGCATTCGAGCGGCATCGTTTGTCGTGCGCGAGTTGCGCCGCGCTTTTCGCGCGAGTTGGCGCGACCGTCGGTGAGTTGCACAACATGACGTTGCTCGAAGAGCCGCCCGAGCTTGTGCGCGCGATCTTGGATCGCACTTCCGGCGCGCGTGAAGCGAAACGCGAAGTTGTTCCTGTGCCCGCCGCCACAGAGCCCGCCGACGAGCGGGGCGGGTGGTTCGATTGGCTGTCCGGGCTCATGCAACCGCAGTTTGCTTACGGCGCGCTGGCGGTATTGGTTTCGGCGCTGGTGGTCTCGCACGCGCTGGGCATTCAGTGGCGTCGGCCCACGATTGCCGAACTGCAGCCGGAGAGCCTGTATCGCGCGGCAAATCGCAGCGGACACCTGATCTACGCACGCGGCACAAGGTACGTCTCGGATTCGCGCATCGTGTACGAGATTCAATCGGCCTTTGAAACCGAGCCCATTCCCGAGCCCGCGCCGCGGCCTCAGCCCGCTCTTCGGCCAGCGCCCGGGCAAACCAGAATCGCGCCGCCGAACGGCCCGCATGATCCAGCCAGAGCGAGCCGCCCGGCTAATCTCGCAGCACGCGCAGCGATCGAGGCCGCGTCAGTCATGCCGGGGATTCGCGTGAGGAGCGTGTCATGAAGTGCGCCGTACATCCCGAGGTAGACGCCACAGCCTTCTGTCGTAATTGCGGCAAAGCGCTGTGTCCGGAGTGCACGCGCACGATTCAGGGCATGCACTACTGCGAACCTTGTCTCGCCGCGCTGGTGACCCACCTGCCGGCGCCGCCAGCGAAGGAACATTTGCCCGTCGCCGCATTTTTCCTGGGACTCATTCCCGGCCTCGGCGCGGTATACAACGGCGAATACAGCAAGGCGATGCTCCATGTCGCGATCTTCGTCGGACTCGTCACGCTCGATAGCACGGGAATGCATCAGCCGCTGTTTGGTTTGCTGACGGGATTTTTCTGTTTGTACATGCCGGTCGAAGCGTGCATCACGGCGACACATCTGCGGGACTCCGAGATTCAGGCGAGTGCGGCGGCGCCGGCGATCGCGCCCCCTACAGCGGCCACGCCGGGTGCGGAGACGCAAACTCCCGGGATGATGCCTCTCCCTGCGCCGGCGCCCGCTCCGCCTGTCGCGCGCGTCAGGCGGCCGCACCTGATCGGACCGGTCGTATTGATTCTGATCGGCGCGATTTTTCTTGCCGACAATCTCGGCTGGATGGACGCGGATCGTCTGCTTGCGCACGGCTGGCCATTGATTCTGATAGCGCTGGGCTTGTACCAAATCTCCAAGAAGAGGCACTGACGACGCCGGCCGTGTACTGGCTTGGTCCGGCGCTGATTCATTCACGAATGAATTGAGCTTGAAGCGGAGGATGCGCTCGATGGCCGACAGAATTCGATGCCAGTGCAGGCGCTGCATGATCAACGGCCTGATGGGGCCGGTGGTTCTGATCACCGTGGGCTTTCTTTTTCTGATCGATCAGATGGATCACGCCTTGAGATTTGGCCGGCTGTGGCCCGTGATACTTCTCGCGGTCGGAGGCGTGAAGCTGGCCGCGTCACTCGCTTCCACCGAGGGACACATTAGCTCGTAGAACTAAGCAGGCGCCGAAACTGGCGCGGAGTAAGGAAAATGCAATCATGAGCGATCAACATCGCAGCAGACATCCGATTTTCGGCGGCCTCGTGCTGATCCTTCTAGGCGCGCTGTTCCTGATTCAGAATTTCCGCCCCGAGTTCCAGCTATGGGACCTGCTTCTGCGCTGGTGGCCGCTGCTGTTGATCCTGCTCGGCATCGCGCGGCTGATCGATTACGCGCTCGCGCATCGCGCCGCCGTGCCAGATGCGCCCCCACCACGCGTCGTGAGCGGCGGCGATATTTTTCTGATCGTCGCGGTTATCGCGTTGATCGCCGTGGCTGGTGGAATCTATAAGGCTCGGCAGAAACTGGGTGACGCGGATTTCTGGTCCACGAACTGGGGCAACCCGTACGTCTTTACCGAACAGGTCTCGTCGCCGGAACCGTTGCCTGCAAATGCGCGCATCGACGTCTCGGACGTGCGCGGCGATATCTCCATACATGCCGAAGATCGCGCCGAAATTTTGGTTACCGTAAAGAAAACCGTCAGCGAGTTCAGCCAGAGCGACGCGCAACGGCGCGCCGACGCCATCCACTTCCTGGTTGTCGACAATCACGACGGAAGTTACGAAATCATGCCCCAGCAGCAGGGGTCGGATTCTCGTCGAATGCAAACCGATCTCGATATTCACGTTCCGCAACGCGCGTCCGTTTCGGCCACAACGGAGCAGGGCAATGTAGATATCGCGAGCGTCGGCGGCGTCGTGGAAGCGACCACGCGCAAGGGCAACCTGAATATTCGCGACGCTGGCGGCGACGTCACCGCCGCCACCGATCATGGCGACGTGCAGGTCACTGGAGCCGGCGGTAACGTCAGGCTATCCGGCAAAGGCAATGAAGTCTCGGTATCGAGCGTGCAGGGTGAAGTGGATATCGACGGCGACTTCTACGGCCCGATTCGGCTTTCGCAAGTCGCGAAGGGCGCGCGTTTGACTTCCAAGCGCACCGATCTCAATGTCACCACTCTGGCCGGGTCGCTCGAAGTGGATTCCGGCAACGTCGAAATCGAAAATTCGCCAGGCTCGGTAAATGTGTCTACGCAAAAAAGCGACGTTACGATCGAGAACACCACCGGGAGCATAGATGTCGACGACCACGACGGCGATGTCGACGTGCGCTTCGCGCAGTTGCCCCGCGAGCCGGTCAACATCACTAACGGCTCGGGCAACGTTTCGGTCACTCTGCCGGCGAAATCGAATTTTCAAATGGATGCGGAGTCGGATTCAGGCGACGCCAACAGCGAATTCTCAGGGATCGCGCCGCGCAAGGAAGGCGACCGATCGATTCTTGCCGGCCAAGCGGGAACACGCGGCCCGATGATCCACATCCGCACGACGTATGGCGACATCAGCCTGCACAAAGGAAGTTGAAGATACCCGCGCAAGAGAATTTGAACGCGCCGCGCAGCGCAAGTTCCACAAGCTGCGCAAAGGAAGGAACCCACGAGGCGCTAACGTCCAACGATCCACCGGCGAACAGCGCTCGCTATCTCTCGACCAGTCTTTCGAGCGTCGCAAAGAAATCCGGATACGAAACCGCCGCGCACTGTGCATCGTCGATCACCGTCGGCCCCTCCGCCCCAAGCGCGGCCACGGCAAACGCCATCGCCATCCGGTGATCGCCGCGCGTTTTGATCGTCGCGCCGTGCAAACGCCCCGCGCCCCGTCCTTCCACGCGCAAGCCGTCCTGCCGCTCGTCAACCGTGGCGCCCATGCGCCGCAGATTTTCGACAAGCGCGCCGATGCGATCGCTTTCCTTGACGCGTAATTCCCCGGCATTGCGAATTTCGATTCCCTGCTCTGTGTACGGACCTAGCGCCGCAAGCACCGGCAACTCGTCGATCACCTGCGCGATCGTCGGCCCCTCGATCACGCCACCGGTTAGCGGTGCGTGGCGCACGGCCAGATCTCCCACCAATTCACCGCCCGCGCTGCGCACCGAAACCGCTTTTACTTCGCCGCCCATCATTGCGAACGCGTCCAGCACTGCTGTACGCGTCGGATTCAAGCCGACGTCGTGCACAACGAGACTCGAATCCGGCAAAATCAGCGCTGCCGCCAGGAAAAACGCGGCTGAGGAAAGGTCGCCGGGTACCGTAAGTTTTCGCCCGGTGAGCAACGGATGGCCTTGCAAGCGAATCGCGCGCCCCTCGCGAATGATCTCGGCGCCGAATTCCTCGAGCGCCAATTCGGTGTGATCACGAGTGGGAATTTCTTCGATCACCGAAGTCGCACCATCGGTGAAAAGTCCGGCCAGCAGCACTGCGGATTTCACCTGCGCGCTCGCCACCGGCAGTTTGTATTCGATCGCGCGCAGCACAGCGCCTGTAATTTCAAGCGGCGCCGTGTCGCCTTTGCGCGCGCGTATCTTCGCCCCCATTTGCGTGAGCGGATCGATCACCCGCCGCATCGGACGCCGCCGCAGCGAGCCATCGCCATCCAGCTTCGAGTTGAACGCTTGCCCCGCGAGCACCCCCGCCAGCAGACGCATCGTCGTGCCCGAATTTCCCGCGTCGAGCGTGCGGCGCGACGCGCGCAAACCCTCCGGCAGCGCTCCGCCGACACGCACCGCGTCACCCTTCTGTTCGATCGCAATTCCCAGGCGGCGGAAACATTCGAGCGTGCGGCGGCAATCGTCGGCCGCTGAAAAATGCGCGATCTCGCTCGCGCCATTCGCCAGCGCGGCCAGAATCGCATATCGATGCGAGATGGACTTATCGCCCGGAACTTCCACCGCGCCTGAAATTGTCTTGGCCGGGAATATCTTTTGTCTTGCCACGCGGGAATTTTAGCACGCCGCGGCTCGAAGCCCTGCAACGCCGCGTTCATCGCGCGCATCTGTCTCTGTGCGCCCGGACATCGCGTTGAACACCACGCGGGCCGCGCATTTGATTCGCGCTTAAGGCGCGCGGTATCATCCTTAATTCATGCGTCTCGTTAGAATTATTCAAATCGTAAAAAGCCTTCGCTCCCGCTCGCTCGCCAGCCGCGTCCTTTCGCTCGCGGCTGTTGTAGCGGCATGCGTGGCGGCGTGCGCCGTGTCTCTCCCCGCCGCGACACCCGATATTTTTCCTCTCGATCAAGTGAAACCCGGCATGACCGGCGTGGCCTACACGATTTTCGCCGGCGATCAAATCGAATCGATCGATCTTGACGTGATCGGCGTGATGCCGAATTTCATGGGTCCCAAGCAGGACATCATCCTCGTGCAGCTCAAAGGCGCGAAGGTCGAGCACACCGGCGTCGTCGCCGGTATGAGCGGCAGCCCCGTCTACATCGAAGGAAAACTGGCAGGCGCGCTTTCGCTGAAGCTCGGCATGTTCGCCAAGGAACCGCTCGCCGGCGTCACGCCAATTCAAAGCATGCTTGATGGGAATCCTGCCGCACGTCCGGCGTCCGGCGTATCGGCAAATGCCGGAGCCGATGATTCCGCTCCGCGACCCGATCGGCACTACGATCTGCCGCAGCAATGGGCGCTCGCGCGCACGGGATCGGGGAACCAGCCGAATTTTCTTGAGCCCATCGCCGCGCCCGTAGTCTTCTCCGGTTTCAGCGCGGACGCGCTTCGCCAATATTCGGACCAATTCGCGCAATTCGGACTTGAATCCGTACAAGGCGGCAGCGCCGCCGCGCAGCCCGACGATGCGAAGATCGTTCCCGGTGACATGGTCGGCGTTGCGCTGATCGAAGGCGATCTTTCGATGAATGCGGCTTGCACCGTGACGGCCATCGTCGGCGATCGCGTCTACGCGTGCGGCCATCCGATTTTCGGTTTCGGTTCGATCTCGTTGCCCATGACGCGTGCGCGTGTGCTCACCACGCTCGCCTCCGAATACGAATCCACGAAAATCGTCAACGTCGGTGGCGTGATCGGCACGATCGATCAAGATGTCGTCAGCGAAATTTCTGGCCACCTCGGCGCCGCAGCCGCGATGGTGCCGGTCAATATCGAGCTTTCCACTCCCGGCGGAAATAAGGAATTCAATTTCGAGGTCGCCTCCGACCCCAAGCTCACCCCAATTCTCGTGGGCCTTGCGACGCTGAACGGTCTGACGCAAAACTCCATGTACAGCGAAGGCACCACGCTGCGTCTGGCTGCCACCATCGACATCGAAGGCCATGCTCCCGTGCAACTTGAGGACATGTTCGCTCCCACCGACGCGCTCGTTCCCGATGGAGCCTTCGTCGCGGCGCGCGTGCAAACCGCATTCGCCCAGGTTTTCTCGAATCCTTACGAAATCCCGCACATTCGGAGCGTTCACCTAACGCTCGAAAGCCTTCCCGACCGGCGCACCGCCGCGATTGCCGGCGCGTGGGCCGACAAAACCGAAGCGTTACCCGGCGAATCGGTCGTCGTTAAAGTTCTATTGCATCCGTATCGCGGTGCTCCGGTGATTCGCGACGTCCCGATCACAATTCCCGATCAGGCCGCGCCCGGCGCGACGATGCAGATTCTGGTCAGCGATTCCGCCACGCTCGATCGCCGCACGAATCCATTTGCAGCGGCCGCTGCCGCGCGCTTGAACGGCCTCGATCAGCTGATCGCCATGATCAATCGCCAACGCCGAGACAATTCCCTGTACGTCGCATTGCTTGACAACAACCCGACGCTCCTGGTCGAGGACAAAGTCTTGCCCAACGCGCCGCTTGATGAAATTAATGTGCTCGGCGGCCGGCCTGGCACCGGAACGGCGCTCACCCTGCGCGATTCCGCCGCCGGCGAATGGTCCGTGCCGATGGATGAAGTCGTCTCCGGCTCGACCACGATTTCGATTCGTATTCGATGAGTTGCCTCTGTCTCCCGCGACCGCCGATGGTTCTTTGCGCGAGACCCCAGTGAGGATATTGATGACACGATCGACGACAGTTCCGGTCCGCAACGCGCGCGCCTGGGCCACAGCCCTCGCCTCGCTCGGCCTGCTGGTGGCTGTTGCCCTGCCGCTCGCTGCCGAGCACACGCGCTTCTGGCGGCAATCGCGTTACGACGAATTCGAGAAAGGCACCGCGCACGGCGTGGCGATGCGCAGCGACGGCACGCTCCAGCTCGCGCCTAAATTTGCCGATGTCGGTGACGCCAACCTCGCTTACCTCTGGGCGGTGCGCGTGGATTCCAAGGGCAATCTGTATGCCGCCGGGGGATCGAGCGCTAAAGTCGTGCGTTTCGACGCGCAGGGCAAACCTACGAAAGTTTTCGAATCGCCCGAGATGTCCGCGCAGGCGCTCGCGATCGACGCGCACGACAACCTTTACGTCGGCACATCGCCGGATGGCAAGGTCTATCGCGTCACGCCCTCCGGACAAAGCTCCGTTTTCTTCGATCCGAAAACCAAATACATTTGGGATTTGGCGCTCGATTCCGACGGGACGCTCTACGTCGCCACTGGCGACTCCGGTAAAATATTCGCCGTCGCGCCCGACGGTACGAGCCAACTTTTCTACTGGGGTGATGAAACGCACATTCGATCGCTTGCGTTCGATGGAAGCGGCAACTTGATCGCCGGCACCGAGCCCAACGGCCGCATCCTGCGCATTCCAAAAGCCGCACCGCCCGCCGCGGTTGCAGCGGCCAAATCCGCTACGGCAACGTCATCCGATACGGTCTTGCCTAAACCCGAAAACACGGGCCGCCGCGCCTTCGTCCTCTACGAGACCGACAAGAAGGAAGTAACCGCGCTGCAATTCGATCCAAAGGACGGAAGCATCTACGCCTCCGCCATCGGCGAAAAACCGCGTATCACCCAACCGTTGCCGAGTTTCGCGTTACCACAAGTCGCGGCGCAGCAATCCACCGCGCCCATACTCACATTTTCGAATCAGGATGAGCCCACCGCGCAGGTCGCGCCGATCGCCGTAACGCCCGCGCAAACTCTGAATTTCATTCCATTCCCCACGCTCAGCTCAAGCGCCGTGTATCGCATCGCATCCGACGGCGCGCCCACCGAAGTCTGGTCCTCGCGCGATTTGCTGGTTTACAGCCTGGGCCACGCCCAGAACGGCGATTTGCTTCTCGGCACCGGCAACCATGGCGCGGTGCTTGAACTCGGCGGCAATCAGGTCTATTCGCAAATCGCCACCACGGCGTCCGAACAGATCACTAGCCTGGCCACCGCGCCGAATGGCACGGTTTATGTCGCGAGCGCGAATCCCGGCAAAGTTTTTTCGCTCGGTCCCGGCGACGCGCCCGAAGGCACATATGAATCGCAGGCCTTCGACGCGCGGAATTTCTCGCGGTGGGGACGCATTTCGTGGTGGGGCGAAGGCGCTGCCGAACACGCTGCAAAAGGCGGCGCGCACATCGAGTTTTACGCGCGCTCGGGCAACACATCCACGCCTGACGACAATTGGAGTCCCTGGGCGGGCCCTTACACCGACGCCACCGGGCAAACGGTCGACTGCCCTGCCGCGCGCTTCATTCAGTGGAAAGCAGTTCTGCAGCGTGGCGCGGGGACCGCAGCCACAATCTCGCCGGCAATTTCCTGGGTGAGCGTGGCCTATTTGCCGAAGAATGTCGCCCCGGTCATCAACTCCGTGGTCATCCAGGAGCCCGGCGTGCGTGTGCAAGGGCCCAATCCCGCCGGAGGCGGCGCCGGTGCCGCGCAAATGCCCGTGCAACTGCGCCTCGCCACGTCGTCCAATACAAGCTCGGTGAACTTCGATAACTCGGAGAATCAGGGATTGCCCGGGCGCTTCGAACCTCCGCCTCAGGGTTTCCGCCAAAAGGGCTTTGAATCCGTCCTTTGGAACGCGGACGACGAAAACGACGACACGCTGGAATTTTCCGTCTACTACCGCGGCGAAGGCGAGACCTCGTGGAAACTTCTAAAGGACAAAATCGATCAGCGCTTTTATTCCTGGGACACTTCGACCATGCCCGACGGCGCTTACTATCTCAAGATCCTCGCCTCCGACAGTCCCTCGAACACGCCCGAGAGCGCGCTGACCGCCGAGCGTGACTCCGATCGCTTTCTCGTCGACAATACGCCGCCGGTCGTCACCGGCCTCACTGCCGACGCCGATCACGCATCGACCGCGCCCAGTACCGCAAGTGCGGCAAGCGCGACCGAGCGGTTTCGTTTCGACACCGCCGATCCCGGCAGCTCAATCGCGCGCGCACAGTACAGCCTTGACGCCGGCGATTGGACTTTAGTTCTCCCTGTCGGCCAACTGAGCGATTCTCCGCAAGAGCATTTCGATTGGACGCTCGATGCTCTCAGCCCCGGCGAACACACTCTCGCCGTGCGCGCCTACGACGAATACGAAAACGCCACCAGCGCCAAAGTGACCTTCACCGTCGGCCCGGCCGGCGCGACGCCGAAGCGATAGCTCGCTCCGATAACCCGGTCAGCTCGCCCATCGCTCGATCCGCGCCGCGGCCGCGACCGATTCAATTCGCAGCCCGACGCCAACTTTTCTGACTAAGCGCCCTGTCGGTTCCACGTGAACCACGCGCGCTACACAGCGCACGTCGCGCGCCCCGCTCGCCGTCACCTGCGCCGGCATCGTCATCCACAGCACAAGTTCCGCTCCCACTTTCATTGGAAAATCTGTCGTGAAATACATGCCGCGCGACGACACGTTTACAGACTCAGCCTTCTGCTCCGGCACATTCGGATTCGCCACCGGGCGAAACCGCAGCGGTACCCTCACGTCCACACGTGTCTCTCGCCGTCTTTCCTGCGCATCCATGGAATTTCCTCCGCGCGCGCAGGAAGGGGGTGCGAGCGGTTTAGTTTCGGAAGGGGAACATGATTCTAGCGCGCGCCGCCGTGGAGACAAGCCCCAAGCGCCGCCGCTGTGCGAATTTCAAACTACGGCCGCGCCGCCGCCGCGCTACGCCATTTCGATCCACCGCGCAGCGCGCGGTGCCGCTAATCTATAGGCTTCCAATCCTTCGGCGGGAAGCTGATCTGCCAAAAACCCGGCGCTAACGTGGTAAATTCCACCGGAATCAGGAACCCTTCGCTGCTTTCAGGAGGCGTGCGCGTCACGCGGGCTGAAACTTGCTGCCGCGTGCGCTCGTTCGTAATTTCAAGGTGCGTATCGGCCGCAAGCGTGCGCGGCGCGGCAAGCATCGCGCCTTGATCGTTCACGGCCACCGTATGCGCCGCAAATGTCACCGGCTGCCCCGCTATGGTCACCTGCACCGTCACAGGCACGCGGATCACGACGCGCTGGCTGCGCCGCCGGTCTTCCACCGGGCTTGCCGATCCTTTTCCCGCGCCTTGCGCTTTTGATTGGCTCATAGGTCTAACCCCCAGAAGTCCATCTCCGGCTCGATCAATTCGATTCCCAGTTCCCAACCGTCGGCTTGCTTGTGGCCTCGCCACACAACCACGGCCTGGTTGCTGCGCGAACTCGCCAGATTCGTCACCCGCAACGGCTGCTCCACCTGGACGTCCGCGGGAATAACCAACAGGCACCCGTACGGCCCCACGACGCGCGTGTGAGCCTTTTCCTGGCATGGCTGACCCGTCGTCGCCTGCCACTCGATCGTCACCGGCACGCGGGAGTTCAGGCGCACGCCCCTGCGCTTCTCGCGGCCTTGTAATCGTGCTTCGGAGGATTCAGATTTCCGCAAGGTATGCGGCATGGAGCCTCTCGGTCCGCTGCGGACCTCCCGCCCGGTTTGATCGCCCGTGGGCGGGCGTTCGATCGCGTCAGGGACAAGGCAATGCTCAGCGACCGTCAGCGTCCATGCTAGGTTTGTGCCCGGTCGCGGTCAATAGTACGAAAGCTACACTGTGCGCGCGGGCGAACCTGTGCGGAAGACCACCGCTACGCACGAGCCCCACTCGCAGCCCGCCAAAACTGTTCCAAGCTCGGCGTCGCACCCGCGGAAATGGGTCCAGACGCAATTCACAGTCCGCCGGGGAGTCCACACGGTCTCACATGCCGGGACGTGTTCTTAGAACCCCCGCGACATCCGGCGTCTTTTCTGATAGAAACGAATGGCTTGCTCAATATTGCTGCGCCAGGTTCCTGCCACCTTCGATTGGAGCGTCCACAATGACTCTCGGTAATCGCCCGGTTCCATGCTCTGACCACTTACGCCGCGCCGCGCCTCTGGGTGTCGCGCCACAATATGGGAATGATCTAACGCGCGCGTTGGCGTTTGGGCTCGCCATTTTATGCCTCGTAATAGTCTCCTCGCTCGGCGCTCAGGCGCAGGATTCGCAAGCGCAGCCCTCCCCGCAACCATGGTCGCAACGTATGGCGAATTCCACAATCGCGCGATGGCCCGATGGACACTTTGCCCCTCCCGGCGCGAATTGGGTTTGGAACTACGAAATGGGCACGCTTCTTCAGGGAGTCGAAGCCGTGTGGTGGAATACCGCCGATGGCAAAGATTTCAAATACATCAAGGATTCCGTCGATCAGTTCCTTTCACCCGACGGAAAATCCATCCGCACCTACAATCCCTACGACGGTTCGCAGGAATTCGCGCTTGACGACGTTCGCCTGGGCAATCAGCTCCTTCTGCTATACGCCGTCACGCAGGATCAGCGTTATTACAACGCCGCAAAACTACTGCGCAATCATCTCGCGCAGCAGCCGCGCAATCCCGACGGCGTGTTCTGGCACAAGGACAAATATCCGCAGGAGATGTGGCTCGACGGCCTCTACATGGCCGAGCCTTTCTACGCCCAGTGGGCTCACACGTTCAATGAACCGAAAGACTTCGAGGACATCACCAAACAATTCGTAATCAGCGAAGCGCACGCGCGCGATCCCAAAACCGGCCTTCTGTACCATGGCTGGGATGAAGCGCATCTGCAACCGTGGGCCGATAAGAACACCGGCCTATCGCCGATTTTCTGGTCGCGATCCATGGGCTGGTACATGATGGCTTTGGTTGACACGATTCCTTACTACAGCCCCACCGATCCCGGCCGCGCGAAACTCCTGGCAATTCTCAATCGCCTGGCCGCCGCGATCGTGCAGTTTCAAGATCCTGGCACCGGCCTCTGGTATCAGGTAACCGATCAGCCGAAAGCCCCCGGCAATTATCTCGAATCCTCCGCCGCGTGCATGTTCTCTTACGCTCTTGCAAAAGGAGTGCGCCAGGGATATCTCCCCGCGCATTATTTCGACAACGCTACGCGCGCCTATCAAGGCATCCTGAAGCAATTCATAAAAGTTGATGCGGACGGCAAAATAACGCTCACGCGCACGGTAAAAGGCGTCAGCCTCGCCGGCGACATGTCGCGTGACGATAGTTACCACTACTACGTCACCACACCCGTGATCGACAACGATCCCAAAGGCATCGGCGCCTTCCTGATGGCCAGTGTGGAAATCGAAACCGCCCCGCTTCAAGCGGTTGGCAAAAGCGACACGCTCTTATTCGACGGATGGTTCAACAGCCAGACGCGCAAAGACGCCTCAGGCCAAATGGTTCCGTTCCACTACAAGGAACACGACAAATCCAATTCCGGCGACTCGTTCCTTGCGCATATCTTCCATACCTATGGCGTGACAACCGGCACGCTCACAACCGCGCCAACGCTCGCGAAACTCGCGCGCACCAATATTTATGTCGTCGTCCCGCCCGATGTCCCGCTGTGGAATCCGAATCCCCATTACATTCAACCCGCCGATGCGGCCCAGGTCGCCGCGTGGGTGAAGCAAGGCGGCGTTCTCGCAATTTTCGCGAATGATCCGCTCAACTGCGATCTCGCCGGCCTCAATCGGCTCGGCAAGCCCTACGGCATTCAATTCCAGGATGTCACGAAGTTCCACATGCTCGATGGTGAACCCCACGACAAAGGCAAAATTCCCGTGGCCGCCGGCGGCCCGATCTTCCATTCCGCACACACGCTGTTCATGAAAGACACGACCGATCTCTCGCTCTCCGGAAACGCGAAGTCTGTGCTCACCTACAACGGAGTCGTCGTACTTGGAACCGCGAAATACGGCAAAGGCACGGTCTTCGCCGTCATTGATCCCTGGCTCTACAACGAATACACAGACGGCCGCAAACCAAACATGGAAGGCATCGACAATTACGCCGCGGGCTGGGAAGTCGTCCGCTGGCTCATCCAGCAAGTGCCGGGCGCATCCCACGCCGCAACCCATTCGACAATGAGCACCGCGCCTGCCGCGCCCCAAAAGCCGTCGCAGCCCGCGGCAACCAGCAACTGACGCGAATCATGAGGATCGCCATAACGCAGTGCGATATGACGTAACATTTGCGTAGGGGCGGAGCTTGTTTCCGCCCTCTTCCCTTCTGCGCCTTGGATCACGCGGACGAACAACTCACGAGGAGATCGACAATGAAACGAGTTCCCTGTTTCCTGGCAATCGCAATTTTCATTCTCGCAACTGCGTCCGCACAAACCACCAGCCGCTCCGACTTCCATTCCGCGCAAGACATCGACACGACGCTCGCGGCCTTGATCCCTCAATCGCAAGCCGCCGGCTATGCCAGCAACAAACTCTTTGACGCCGGCACGCACTCCCTTGCGCTCTCCGTGCGCACCAAAAGCGGCGGCGGCGAAGCCCACGCGCACTTTGACGACATCATGATTGTCGTCGATGGCGCCGCAACTGAAGTCACCGGCGGCACTGTCGCCGATCCACAAACCAACGCCGACGGCGAAACCCACGGCTCAAGCGTGCAAGGCGGCCACGCGCAGCCTCTCGCCAAGGGCGACATCATTCACATTCTCGCCGGCACTCCGCATCAGATGCTCGTCGCACCCGGCGGCTCGATCCGCTACATCGTCGTAAAAATAAAAGAAAACTAGCGCCGCGCTATCGAGAGCTATTCCATTGCGCGTCATCCCGATGGGTGTTGTAGTTTCGCACTATCGGTGCTCTAGTCTCTCTCGCCAGGATTGGCACGAAGGCCCGGTGGCCAGGAGTGGAAAGCAATGCGTAAACGTCTGCCTCCGATTCTCGCGTTTGCTTTAGCTCTTGGGTTCGTCGTCCCGAGCGTAGCTTTCGCGCAGCAAACTCCCGCGGCGCCGCGCCCTGCCATAACCGGCATCTCGCACGTCACGTTCTACGCCGACGACATCGCGAAATCTCGAGAGTTTTATACCTCGATGCTTGGATGGGATCCCCAGCCGCCAGCCGGAACGGAATCCGGCATCCGTTTCTACGCGAATCACTCACAGTACATTGAGTTAGTGTCCGCTCCCCAACCGGGCATGACGGATCGCCTGGATCTCGTCGCCTTTTCCACCACCGACGCCGAATCCCTGCGCAAATATCTTGGCGCGAATGGTGTCGCCGTTCCCGCCGCCGTGACCGTCGACCAATATGACGATCTCAGCTTCCTGGTTCACGATCCCGAAGGAAACAAAGTTGAATTTACGCAGCAGGGCGACCCCCCTCCCGCGATGCCTTCAAACGCGTCGCAGCGATTGAGCGATCACATCATTCACGCCGGTTACGTGGTCCGAAACCGCGCGCTGCTCGATCATTTCTACAAGGATCTCCTCGGATTCCACTTGTACTGGCAAGGTGGCTTCAAGGAAACCGATGTCGACTGGGTAATGATGCAGGTTCCCGACGGAACCGACTGGATCGAGTACATGCTCTATCTCCCCGCCGATCCCACGCGCGAGCAGTTGGGCAGCGCCAACCATTTCGCGCCCGGCGTCCCCAGCGTCTCCGATCTGCAAACGAAATTGGAAGCGCGCGGCTGGAAACCCACCGCCGGCAAGGATCCGCAGGTACTTGGCGTCGATGGCAAATTGCAGCTGGATTTAATCGATCCGGATGGAACACGAGTCGAATTCATGGAATTCTCGCCCGTGAAGAAACCGTGCTGCTCTCCATACACCGGCACGCAACCAAGCGCGTCTGACGCTTGGTAAAATTGCGCAGTCCAACTTCGGTCTGATTCAGGTCCGTCCGTGCGAGAGTACTGTGAGATTTGTTAAAGAAGGCTTAATGCACCCGATATCTCGACGCCAGTTTTTGCGCCGCGGAACAGTAGCCGCCGCCGCGACTCTCGCAACTTCCCTCGCGCCGCCCGTGTCCGCAAATCCCCTGGACAAACCCATCGGCCTGCAGCTCTACACCGTCGCCGACGCGCTTCAGAAAGATGTGGCTGGCACCCTGAAACAGATCGGCGCGATCGGCTACAAAGAAGTTGAAACCGCGGGTTTCGCCGGCCTGACGGCCAAACAATTTCGCCAGGCAGTCGACGACGCCGGTCTCAAATGTCGTAGCTGTCATCTCCAGATGAACGCTCCGGACCTGGGCCCGGTCTTCGCTGACGCCCACACTCTCGGTGCCCACTACGTCGTGTGCTCCGCGATGTTCCCGTCAACCGCCGGTTCTCCGCCCACCTTCGACGATTACAAGAAACTGGCCGCGCTTCTCAACGATATCG
Organism: Candidatus Acidiferrales bacterium; assembly: GCA_049790315.1. Taxonomy (GTDB): domain Bacteria; phylum Acidobacteriota; class Terriglobia; order Acidiferrales; family UBA7541; genus DASPOJ01. The sequence goes on from JBAQYV010000217.1 coordinate 25,352, forward strand.
CGCGAAGAGCCACGCAAGCGAACTTGCAGTACGCCTATCACAATCACAATTTTGAATTCAAATCCGTAGCCGATGGAACGCTCGGCTATGACGTCCTCCTCGCGCAAACCGATCCCGAACTAGTCGATTTCGAGCTCGACTGCGGCTGGATCATCGCCGCCGGCCAGGATCCCATTCGTTATTTCCGGAAATATCCGCATCGCTACAAAATGCTGCACATCAAGGATTTCGTAGCCGGAAGCAAAATCAGCACCTCGCTCTCGGTCGATCGTCCCCAAGGCACGGAATTAGGTCGCGGCCACATTGACTACAAACCGATCTTCGCTGCCGCGGCCAACACCGAGGTCGAGTATTACTACGTCGAGCAAGAGCCGCCTTTTCCGGACATGTCGTCGCTCGACGCCATTAAAGTCGACTACGACTACCTTCACCAACTTTGATCAGCCGCCAAGCGGAGGATTATGAATCGTCGCGAATTTAGTCAACTCACAATCGGCGCGGCCCTCGGCAAGAACTTCCTGCGCGCCGTTGATCAACCCGCGCCTGCGCCGGCAACATTTCGCTTGTCCTTCATGCTCTGGGCGCTCGAGAAGCAAGCGCCCTTCGATCGTTGCATCGAAATCGTTGGCGCCGCCGGTTATCAGGGAGTCGAGCTAGTCGGCGAGTTCTATACTTGGTCCGACGCGGATACCGCCCGCATCACGGCCCGCATGCGTTCCCTCGGCATGATCTTCGATGCCATGAGCGGCGTGAAAGCCGGCTTCGCTGTACCCGATCAATCGGCGGATTTCGCCACGCAATTCGCGGCGCAAGCCGCTTGGGCGAAAAAACTCGAATGTAAAAAAATCATCCTGCTCTCCGGCAAGCGCGTCGATGCGGTCAGTCCGCAAAGTCAGCGCCAAACCGCGATTGACAATCTGAAACGCGCCGCCGATTCCGCCGCCAGGGACGACATTGAAATCGTAATCGAGCCCATCGATCTCCTGGAAAATCCCACGATTTTCCTCTCAACGGTCGCCGATGGCTTTGACATCGTCAAAGCGGTAGGCAGCCCCAATGTGAAGGTGTTGTACGATTTCTACCACGAGCAGCGTTCCTACGGTAACCTGATCGAAAAATTGGAAAATAACGTCGACCTAATCGGCTTGGTTCACATCGCCGATGTTCCCGGCCGCCATGAGCCCGGTACCGGTGAAGTCGACTATGCCAACATTTATCGCAAACTCGCCGAGCTGAAGTACGATAAATTCATGGCCATGGAATATTATCCGACCACCGATCCAACCGATTCTCTCAAATCGTCCCGGCTCGGGGTCCAGCAGGCCCTCGCACATTAATCCCGCAATTCACGGGAGAGCTGCCGCGTGCTGATCCTCTCCGCGATCGTCGCCATCTTTGTCTACGGAATGATCGCGGCCATGCTCGGCACGATCTTGCCCGCGCTTTCCGATCGCTTCCGCTTGTCTCCGAGGCAAAACGGCACCATCGCGTTCGCTCAAGCCCTCGGCCTGATCATCGCCTCCGTCGGCGTCGGCCCACTACTCGACAACGAAGGCAAAAAGCTCGGCCTGATCCTCGGCCTCGTCTGCATTTCCATCGCACTCTTCGCTTTGCCGCGCTCAGCCGGTTTTCGCGGCATTCTGTCGTTGATGTTCTTGCTGGGAATCGGCGGCGGCATCGTCGTCACCGGCGCGAATGCCTTGGTCAGCGACGTAAGCGCCACTCATCGCGCAATCGCCCTGAATCTCGTGAACCTCTTCTTCGGCCTCGGCGGACTCGCCACGCCTTTCATTGCCGCGAATCTTTTTGCGCGCAATTGGGTTCGCCTCTGCTACACGATCGCCTCCATCACCGTCGTCACCCTCGTCATCGAGGTCGCCACGAAAATGCCCGGCCCCACCGGCGCCGGACGTTTTGTTCTCGCCGAGGCCACACCGGTCCTCGCGCGCCCGCTCCTCTTTCTGCTCGGCCTGTTCCTTTTCCTCTACGTCAGTTGCGAGGTCGGCATTTGGAACTGGCTTCCGCGTCACCTCATCGCGCAAGGCATTCCCGAATCGCGCGCGCTCAATATTCTGTCGCTCGGATTTGCGCTGGGACTGTTGATCGGCCGCCTCGCAGTCACGCCGATCCTGATTCGCGTCCCTGCCATCACGGTCATGCTCATCGCGTCGGCGGCCATGGCCGTCACCACATTCCTGATGCTGCGCACGAACGGCGCCGCCGCCGCGGCCACATTGGTTTTTCTTGCCGGCCTCGCCATGGCCCCTGTATTCCCCACCACGCTAGCCGTCGTTGGCGACGCCTTCCCGCGCATGGCCAGCACGGCCATCGGCTTCGTCATCACTTGCGGGTGGATCGGCCTGGCCATCAGCTCGCGCGTAATCGGCCTCATCGCCGGCGGCGATCCGCGCCGCCTGAAAAAGGCCTTGCTCGTAATCCCCGCCTCCGCCGTCCTGATGGTTTGTCTGGATTTGGCAATCCAAACCGCGCTTCGCTAGCGCCAGCCTCATCCCGATTTCCCACCGCAGCGCTCGCGGGTTATCATTAATCCTGTATTGACGCAAAGGGATCACGCGCGGGACACTGAAAGCCTCAGACCTCAAACGGAGACAATATGAAAACTTTCGAAATATCACTGCACTATCAGGATCGCAATGACTCCCGCGAAGGCACCACCGTCAAGGTCGACGCCTCCAGCCTTCCCGGCGCCGTGGCCAAAGCCACGCGCGAGTTCGTCAAGAAATTGGATCGCAAACAGCGCTTCGATATGAACAAGAATGGCCTCGAGATCAAGGCCACGTCGTCAGGCTCGGCTGGCGCCGAATCGGATGCCGCTGGAGCCTAGGCACTTCGGCTGATTCGGACGCGCGTCCTACTGCCGGCGCTGCCGCCAACGCGTCACCGGAACGGCATCCGTTCCACACCCTGAGCGTCAGCCGGTTGCTTCGGCATCCCAGCCCCCGCTGGCCCGCCAGTGCCGGTATGCGTCCTCGCAGGTGCCCGCGCGCCCTGCAGGAAATCCGCGAACGGCGCCTCTTTGTATCCGCTGGGCACCGCAAACACGGAATCCTCAATCGGCGCGCCTGACACTTCCACGGCTTCCGTGTCGAACTCCACCACTTCGGCGTTGGGATCGAAGTCGCCTACGCCCTTGGCTTTCAGAATCGGCGCAAGCTGCGCCAGCACCGGCGCGTAAATCGCGATATCCGTCTTTAACTTCACGGTTTTACTCTTCAGCGATTCGTCCATCATCGCAGGCAGCACCGCGACGAGGTGCGGATACTTCTCCATTAATTTCTCTATCTCGGACGTAAGGCCCGCGACCGAAGCGTTCATCGAAGGTTGATCCCAAAAACTCCCGAACTCGTTCAGCACCGGCATACGCTGCATCTCCGCCGCTGTCGGACTCCACATATCCATCACGATCTTAATCAGTGTCACCGGCACACCCGGCTGAATGGGCGAGTTCGGCATCGGCGGCAGCAGCCCAGGCGGCAAAGTCATCATCAACGACAACGTCATTTCGGTTTCCTCGGTCTCGATTCCCAAAGTCGTCCCGGTCCGCCCGGTTTTCTGCGACGCGAATGTCGTCGTCATGGTTTGCAATATCATTTGCGCTTGCGGCGGCACGTTCGGCCGCGCGGGCAGCGACGCGAGCAATTGGTCCATCAGGTCTTTCAATTCCGCCGTCGCGAAGATTTTGCGCTTCGGATCGATCAACGTGAGCTGCATATTCTTTGAATCGAAAATCCCCGAAAACGCGCTTCCTTCTTCCTCGATCTTCACGTTCTTTAACCGCATCGTGCTGAACGTCGCTGCCGGCGGCGTAATGTCCTTCGGAGGCTTTGACGTAGCTGCCACTGCCGCCACCACAGGCCCGAACTTGATGCTCGACGTATACCGAATCGTCCCGTCCGCAAAAAGCGACGGCGTCACCGCCAGCAACAAAACCACAAAGATGAAATGACGAAATCGCACAGTAATCCCTCCTCTTCCTACCCGCCGCCCTCGTCTTTGGGTCCCCGGAAAATGCGATGCCTTGCGGATTCAAATCTTGTAGCACACACCCGAAGGATGCGCAAAAGCCGCGTCGCGAAGTTGCCACAAACGCCACGAGACCCGCGCCACGCGTCGGCACGCGGTCATGCGTCCGCGCGCGGTCATGCGTCGGCACGCGGTCACGCGTCGGCGT
>JBAQYV010000218.1:0-7412 GCA_049790315.1 Candidatus Acidiferrales bacterium
AGCCAATTGTTTTCAGTAGTTTGTACAATGAGTGCGCATCTTATTGAAACAACTGGATATCAAAACGCTTGTTTTCAACCTCATCCGCACTCTTTTCCTGCAAGGCCCTTGTTTTCTGCTAATTGCCCATTGGGTAGGGGGGTGTATGTACCCGCATATCCAGGGCTTATGCCAGACGCAAGAAATATAAATTGGACTTACTCGAACGCGCCCCTTAAACTACCGCTTTCGCTCAACTAAAAATCGCTCACAACACGTCCAAAACATGACCACACCCCGCACGCTCTACCAAAAAATCTGGGACGCCCACATGGTCCGCCATCCCGCCGGCGAACCGGCCCTGATCTACATCGATCGCCATTTCATTCACGAGGCCACGTCCCCGCAAGCTTTTTCCGGTCTGAAGCAGGCCGGACGCAAAGTGCGCCGTCCCGATCTCACCTTCGCCGTGATGGACCACACCGTTCCTACCACCGATCGCACTCTGCCGCTGCTCGATAACGAAGCCAAAGCCCAATTCGATGCACTGAGCGCAAATTGCCGAGAAGCCGGCATCGCCCTGCTCGATATGTTCAGCCGCAATCAAGGCATCGTGCACATCATCGGACCCGAGCTCGGCATCACGCAGCCCGGCCAAACTATCGTCTGCGGCGATAGCCACACATCCACGCACGGCGCCGTCGGCGCGCTGGCTTTCGGCATTGGTACAAGCGAAGTCGAGCACGTTCTCGCGACGCAGTGCCTCGTGCAATTCCCTTCCAAAACCACCGAAGTCCGCGTCAGCGGACGCCGCCCGCACGGCGTCACCGCAAAGGACATTATTCTCGCCATCATCGGTAAAGTCGGAATCGCGGGCGGCAACGGCCACGTTTTTGAATATACCGGCGAAGCCATCCGCGGACTTTCGATGGAAGGCCGCATGACCGTCTGCAACATGTCGATCGAAGGCGGCGCGCGCGCCGGAATGATCGCGCCCGACGACACTACATTTGCGTACCTCGAAGGCAAACCCTTCGCGCCGCGCGGCAAGAATTTTCAAGCCGCGGTCGAGCAATGGCGCGCCCTGCCCAGCGATCCCGGCGCGCGTTACGACAACACGATTGAACTCAATGCCGCCCAGCTCATGCCGCAAGTCACTTGGGGCACAAATCCCGGCATGGTCATCGGCGTCACCGATCGCGTTCCCCATCCATCGTCGTTTCCGACGACAGACGAGCAAAAAGCCGCCGCCCGCGCGCTCGAATACATGGCGCTAACGCCTGGGACGCAAATGATCGATATTCCTGTCGACCGCGTCTTCATCGGCTCGTGCACCAACGCGCGCATTGACGATCTTCGCGCCGCCGCTCGCGTCGTCGCCGGAAAGCACATCTCGCGCACCCTCAAAGGCGCGCTCGTCGTACCCGGATCGCGTGTCGTGAAAGCTGCGGCCGAGGCCGAAGGTCTTGACCGCATCTTTCGCGATGCGGGATTCGAGTGGCGCGACGCCGGTTGCAGCATGTGCATCGCCATGAATCCCGATGTCCTTCCCGCCGGCGAACGCTGCGCCAGCACGTCCAACCGGAATTTCGAGGGTCGCCAGGGCCGCGGCGGACGAACGCACCTCGTCAGCCCCGTAATGGCCGCCGCCGCCGCGCTGGAAGGCCATTTCGTAGACATCCGCGATTGGAACGTAGACGCAGTCGAGTAAGTCGGCCTTTGACTCTGACGTGGAATTGGATTTTGAATTATGTAGCGGAGGCCTTCAGGCCTCCATCTGTCGAGCGCGAACTGGAATAGAGCTGCCTGACTAACATGGAAACGGTGAACTAAAAATGCACGCATTTACAAAACACACCGGCCTCGTGATGCCGATGGATCGCGTCAACGTCGACACCGATCAGATCACGCCCAAACAATTTATCAAATGGATCACGCGCGAAGGCTACGGCCGCGTTTTATTTTACGATTGGCGCTACCTTCCCGGCGAAAAACCGAATCCCGATTTCGTCTTGAATTTCCCGCGCTACAAAGACGCATCCGTAATTCTCGCGCGCGCTAATTTCGGTTGCGGCTCAAGCCGCGAACACGCTCCGTGGGCCATCGCCGATTACGGGTTCCGCGCCATCATCGCTCCGAGTTATGCCGACATTTTCTACAACAATTGTTTTCAAAACGGAATTCTCCCCGTGATTCTTCCCGAGGCCCAGGTCGAAGAATTATTTCGCAAAACAGAATCAACTCCCGGTTACCAACTGACGGTAGATTTGCCCGAGCAAACCGTCACGGATGCCAGCGGCCTGAAATTCCCGTTCGAGGTAAACACCTTCCGCAAAAATTCTCTGCTCGCGGGCCTCGACGAAATCGGACTGACCCTAAAACACGCCGACGCCATCTCCGCATTCGAGAAATCGCATCACCCCGCCGCCGCGCAACAATCCGGCTCCGTAGATTTTAAGAATTTTGTTCACTCGAAGAACTGAGATGATGCTCCTCGCCGCTCGCTCTTCGGACTTCCGCCACTACGCCGGCGGACCACCGAGCGGCTCTGGGGATTGTTCTTCCCATCGATCGGGTGCTGCCTTCGATTGCGCCGCCGCGGGCCCGATCTCCGCGAGCAAAATTCCCACCAGAATCAGAGCCGCGCCTGCCAGCGCTCTGCCTCCGAGTCTTTCGCCCTGGAAGATGCGCGACGTCACCGCCGTAACTACGGGTTCCAACGCGAAAATCAATGCGGCGTGCGTGGCCGTCGTGAATTGCTGCGCCCACACCTGCACCGAAAACGCGATCGCCGTCGTAAACACCGCCGTGATCCCCACTCCCCACGCGAATGCAGGACTCCAGTGCAATCGCGCCGGCTGCAATCCACTGAACGAAACCATTGGCAACACAATGATCGAACAGGCCGCCACCGTCGAGATCTGCAAACATGCGATCGCGCCGCCTTTGTGGCGCGCACCGTATAGGCTCGCAAAAATAATTTGCATCGCGAATCCCACCGCGCCGATCAAAACCAGAAAATCTCCCAGCACCAGCGTTTGGCTCGCGCCACCCGGAACCGTCAGCAGATACAGTCCCGCGAACGCCGCGACCACGCCGCACCAAACCGCCGCGCCCGTGCGGCGGCCCCAGAAAAGCATCAGCAGGATCGGGACCATCGCGACGCTCGATCCCGTGATGAATGCGCACTTCGACGGCGTCGTCGTGACAAGACCCCACGTTTGGAACATGTATCCGGTGAACAGCGACACGCCGATGATCGCGCCGTCGCGCAACTCTCTGCGATTTGATTTGCCCAGCGCGTGGCGGAAGAGCGGAATCATCAGCAGCGCGGCCAGCGTAAAGCGCACCGCCATGAATACAAAAACGGATGAATCCGCCAGGGCGTTCTTCACAATGATGAACGTCGCGCCCCACATGATCGAGCAAACGACGAGCGAGAGATCGGCTTGGATGCGGCGATTCATTCGCGGAAATGTTGTCGAGGGATTCTATCGCACGAGCACGTGACGCGGAGCGCCGTGTCTGCGGCTTTGCGCGGAGCGCGGCGTTGGAATGTCACGTGAAGTATCCGGCGAAAGTCGGCAACTCAGGGCGCAAGGCCCGCCGCACCGATGACGGTGAGCAGCACGCGCTGCAATCCGATCACGCGGTCCGTCGGGTCGTACCATTCTTCCACGGTGTGCGCGCCGCCCGCGGTGCCGCCGCAGCCGATGGAAATCGCGGGAATGCCGAGCGACAGCGGAATATTCGCGTCGGTGGAAACGCGCTCGTGCCGCGAGCTGTTGCCGACGACGCGATCGGCGTTGTCGAGCGCCGCAAGCAACGGAGAATTTTCGGCCAGTTCCCCGCCGGGCCGCGAGCCCACCAGATTGATCGCGACCGTGAGCGGCGGATCGGCCATGCCGCGCGCGCGCGCCGCGGCCATTTCTTCATTCACGGCGGATTGCACATCGGCGCGCAATTCGCGCTCCAGGCGCGCGAGCTCGGAATCGGATTCCGAGCGCAGATCGACACTCATCGACGCGCGCTCCGGAATCGCGTTAATCGATGTGCCGCCTTCGATGCGGCCGACATTGAAAGTTGTGCGCGGATCCGTCGGGACTTGCGTTTCGGACAACTTAGCGATCGCGCGGCCAAGCGCGTCGATTGGATTCGGCACGCCGAAATCGGACCAACTGTGGCCGCCGGGGCCAGTAACGATCACGTCGAAGCGGCGCGACGGCAGCGCCGACGTCGCAACGTAATCCGTCGCCGCGCCATCAAGCGCGATCACGGCGCGCAGACGATTTTTGTATTCCTCGACGAGAGCGCGAACGCCGCGCAGATTTCCTTCGCCCTCTTCGCCTACGTCGGCAACGAGAAGAATTGTTTCGCGCGTTGCGATGTTGGCATCGCGCATCGCGCGCGCAAGAGCTACAAGTGTTGCGAGGCCCGTGCCATTGTCGGAAATTCCAGGCGCCGACAGTCGCGCGCCTTCCCGGCGCACCGCGACATTTGTACCCGCGGGGAAAACGGTGTCGAGATGCGCGGTGATGAGGACGACTCCAGCGCCGTCGCTTGCGGACGCGCTCGACGCACCGGCTGTGGAAGCTGAACTGGACGGGTTTGCCGCGCCGTCTGAACTGCCAGGGCGCTCTCCGATAACGTTGCCGACAGAATCGATGTGCACGCGCAATCCGGCGGAAGCGAGAAGTTTTTTCAGGTACGCTGCCCGTTCGGATTCGGCAAAAGGCGGAGCGGGAATTTCCGTGATGCGGATTTGTTCGTTCGTTGTCTCATCGGCCGATTGCGCCAGCAATTCCATTGCGTGCGCGACGCGCGGATCCTTTTCGATGCCGTTCGACGACGACGCTCCGCCCGATTGGCGAACAAACGAAGCGCGTCGAGAAGAGGAACGCGACGAAGCGGAGATCAGAGCCACGACAACAAGAATACAGCAAAACAGTTGTGGAACGCCGCGCGGAATTCGGCGCGAGACGAACCGGAAACGGCGGCGAGAAGATACAGGTTTCGTAATCGTGTCCTCGGGGAGAGCCTCAGATGCGGCGCGCCGATAATTCTTAGTAATTCAGCGTGTAGCTGTTGGGCATTTGCTGCGGATCGGGCCGATAGAGCGTCTGACAAAATTCGCAGCGATAAATTTCGGCGCCCGGCCCCACCAGCGCTTCGACTTCTTTCGGATAATCGTACCAGCGCTTCAGATGGCCGGCGCAGAGCTTGCCTTTCGCGCCTTTTTCATCGCAAGAGCGCTGCTTGTGTTTGCGCACCTTAAGTTTGATTTTTTCCTCGACCGCAGCCGGCGCTTCGGCGGCAGGAGCGGCGGAAGCAGCAGCGGCGACATCGGCGCTGGAAGCGTTCGGAGCGGGAGCAGGCGTGTCGGCCATGCGTTCGATTTCTCCTCAAGAGTCAGACGTTTGCTGCCGGCACGCTGGCCGATCCGAGACGAGCGCGCGCATTGTCATTCTAGCGCGAAGTTGGCGCGGGGCAAGCTGGGAAGATGGCGGACTGAAGGGCGCCGCTGCGAGACGCATCCGAGGCGAACCGCTCCTCCCCCTTGCGCTTCGATGGGGAAATGGGTATTGTGATACCCATCGAAGTACAAGGGGAGCAGCGTGTCCAGCGTAGGCCGAAGAAAAGCTGCCAGCCAGAAGGCTGGAGCTACACAGGCCACGCCAAAGCTGGCGCGAGCGGCTCTGGCGACGGGTACTCACGCGCCGGAATCAAGCGATTGCGCGGCGCTGGCGGCAAGTACCCACGCGGTGGGACCGAGCGATTGCGCGGCGGCGCAGGCGGAGCTGGCGGCGAGTGCTCACGCGGCGGGATCGAGCAATTGCGCGGCGTCGGGATATTCGACGGAAACGAGGAAAAGGCCTTGCGGCGGAAGTGTGGGGCCGGAGCGCGAGCGATCGCGCAGGGCGAACAATTCGGCGACATCGCCGACGGACAATCGTCCGCGGCCGACGTCGATCAGCGTGCCCGACAATTTGCGGACCATGTAGCGGAGAAACGAGCGGCCGCGGACAACGTAGACCCATTCATCGGGACCAGGGCGCGCGATGCCGAGCGCGGCGAATTCGGAGCGGGGCAAATTCGGATCGTCACCACGCAAGACTTCGGAACGAAAGATCGTTCGCGTGACGGTGCGGTCGCGATCGTCTTCTTCGGAGCCGGTGGACGCGGCGAACGAAGTGAAATCGTGCTGGCCTTCAAACAGGCGCGCGGCATCGCGCATCGCGTCGAAATCGAGCGGGAACGGATCGTGCAGAACGTATCGCCAGAGGAATGGCGGCAGAACGCGGCCGCGATAGAAGCGATAGCAATACGTTTTGGCGAGGGCGTGCCATCGCGCGTGAAAATCCGGCGCGACGCTTTCGGCCGACGTAACGCGGATTTCCTGCGGCAGAAGCGCGTTGAGCGCGCGCTGAAATTCGCCGGGAGAAAGCGAGGATTGCGTGTGAAAGTGCGCGGTTTGTCCCAGCGCGTGAACGCCAGCGTCGGTGCGTCCGGCGGCGTGGATCGTTACGCGCTCCTGCGCGACTCGCTCGATCACTTCGGTGAGGGCCGTTTGAATTGTGGGCTGGCCGGGCTGGGTTTGCCAGCCGTGGAAATCGGCGCCGTCGTAGGCCAGTGTGAGCTTGATGTTACGCATTATTTTGGCGGGCTCTTTGTTCTGGCCGATTCTTTGTTCTGGCGGGCTCGCGACAGAACCCGTACCCGAACGCGGAATTATCGCACAGCGGCTGCGATGGAGAAAAAACAACGCGGCGCCGCCGTTCAGAGCGCGCGTCGCAGGGCCAATTCAGACGCACGTTAGGTCGCAGGACGTTTGTGGCGGCTGCCGGGCCGCACGGGTTCGCTTCCGGCGAGGCACATGGGGCAATCATCGGCAGCAAAGCTATTGATGCGAAGATCGAGCAACGCGCGCGCCGGCACCGGAAACTCAATCTCACCGGCGCTGCGATCGATCAGCGCGCCGACGGCGACAACCCGTCCGCCGGCTTCTTCGATAACGTGGATGGTTTCGAGCGTCGAACCGCCGGTGGTCCAAACATCTTCGATCACGGCGACGCGCTCTCCGGGCGCGACGCTGAAGCCGCGGCGGAGCGTGAGAATTCCGGCCGAATCGCGCTCGGCAAAAATGGCGCGCACGGGCTGGCCGCCGGCGGGCGAAGCCAAACCGCGGGCGACTTCTTGCCCCAAAACGATGCCACCGATCGCTGGAGACGAGACGCATTCGATGTTCAGACCGTCTAAGCGGGAAGCGAGTTCGCGCCCCAGGCGTTCGGCAAGCAAGGGATATTGCAGGACCAACGCGCATTGGACGTACGTAGCGCTGTGGAGACCCGATGAAAGCACGAAGTGGCCCTGGCGAATCGCGCCAACGGACTCGAATATTGAGGTGATTTCAGGTGCGGACATTGTTGTCATGA
>JBAQYV010000219.1:0-2439 GCA_049790315.1 Candidatus Acidiferrales bacterium
GGACTCTGCGTCTGCTTGCGCTGATTCCTGTCGTGCTGTATACTATTGTTTGAATTGCTCCCCGCTTGACTAGCCGCAAGGCTCTCGGGCGGGGTTATTTTTTATGGGTACTGTCCCAACCCCGCCGACAGAACCGGCCACGAAACGGGCAATTGTCTTCGTCGACGGCCAAAACTTGTTTTATTGCGCCCGAGACGCATTTGGATACCACTATCCGAACTACGATATTCTGAAATTGTCTCGGCGCATCTGCGTGTCCCAGAACTGGATCCTGTCGCAGGTGCGATTTTACACAGGGGTTCCCGATCCCGCGGAAGACCCTGCTCGAAGTGGGTTTTGGAGCGCGAAGTTAGCAGCCATGGGAAGACAGGGCATCTTCGTATTTAGCCGGCGACTGCGTTACCGAAACAAGGTTGTGCTGCTACCGAATGGAACGTCTCATTCGTTTCTGCACGGAGAAGAGAAAGGAATCGACGTTCGGATTGCGCTGGATGTCATCGGAACGGCCGTTCGTGATCAGTATGATGTTGCGGTCGTATTTTCACAGGACCAAGATTTATCGGAGGTGGCTGACGAGATACGCGTCATCGCGCGGCAGCAGGGACGATGGATACGCATGGCTTGCGCATACCCGGTCAGCCCAACAACAAGAAATCGCCGTGGGATTAACGACACCCAATGGATTCCGATTGATCGCACAATGTACGACAGTTGTCTTGACCCGAAGGATTATCGCCCAGTGAAGAAATGAAATATCTGGATTTCGCGCTCCGCAGACTAGAGTAGGCTCACGTCTCGATTTGGAGCGCCGGACGCGAGGCTGATAATATAGAAGGGTTCCGGCAGACAAAAATGCTGATTCCAGCTGTCATTCATAAGAAAACTTACGGCGTGCGCGTGGGCCACGTGATGGTGGGCGGCGGCGCGCCGATCGTCGTGCAGTCGATGACGAATACGGATACGGCGGATGCCGATTCGACAGCAAAGCAATGCATCGAGTTGTCGGAGGCGGGCTCGGAACTGGTACGCGTGACGGTGAACGTGCCGGAAGCGGCGGCTGCGGTCCCCGAAATTAAGCGGCGCATGTTGGATGCAGGCGCGGATTCTCCGCTGATTGGGGATTTTCATTACAACGGGCACATTCTGCTGGCGAAAGATCCGGCGTGCGCGGCAGCGCTCGATAAATATCGGATCAATCCGGGCAATGTGGGCGCGGGCGTGCGGCGCGACGAGCAATTTTCCACGATTTGCCACATCGCGCGCGACAACGGCAAGTGCGTGCGCATCGGCGTGAATGGCGGGTCGCTGAATCAGGAACTTGTGATGCGCAAAATGCAGGAGAATACCGACGGCGATCTGGGGAAATCCTCGGACGACATTCTGAATGAATGCATGGTGCTATCGGCTTTGGAATCGACCGAGCTGGCGCTGGAATCGGGGCTGACGCACGAACAGATCATTATTTCGTGCAAGGTCTCAAAACCGCAGAATCTGATTCGCGTGTATCGCAATCTGGCGAAGCGCACGCAGCAGCCACTGCACCTGGGCTTGACGGAAGCGGGCATGGGAATGAAGGGCGCGATCTGGTCGGCCACGGCGATGGGGATTTTGCTGAATGAAGGCATCGGCGACACGATCCGGATTTCGCTGACGCCGGCTCCGGGCGGCGACCGGCGCGAAGAGGTGTACGCATCGTGCGAATTGCTGCAGGCGCTGGGGCTGCGGTCATTTTCGCCTAGCGTGACCGCGTGCCCAGGATGCGGACGCACGACCAGCACGACGTTTCAAGAATTGGCCGAGCATGTTCAGGATTACATCCGCGATTCGATGCCGGAGTGGAAACAGAAGTATGAAGGCGTGGAGACGATGACCATGGCCGTGATGGGCTGCATCGTGAATGGTCCCGGGGAATCGAAGGCGTCGAATATCGGAATCAGCTTGCCGGGGACGGGCGAGGCGCCGCGGTGCCCGGTTTATATTGATGGCGTGAAAGCGGTGACGCTGGAAGGTAATTACGCCGAGCTGGCCGCGGCGTTTGAAACACTGGTGAACGACTACGTTGCGGCGAAGTATCCGCCGAAAGCGCCGGCCACGGCGCGAGTTTCCTCCTAACAGAACAAGTAAGCGAGGGCCTGACGAAGCGATGAAAATTTCACGCGAGGACGTTTTGAAGGTTGCGGCGCTGGCTCATCTGGAGATCGCTGAGGACGAAGTGGAGACATTTCGCAGCCAGCTGGATTCGATTCTCTCTTACGTCGCAAAGCTGGATGAGCTGGATACGTCGAAAGTGCAGCCGATGGCGCAGACGATGGATTCGGGCGCCGGGCTGGGCACGCCACTGCGCGATGACGTTGTAGTTCCCTGCGCGATTATCGACGAAGCGCTGGCCGCCGCGCCCGATCCCGCGCCGCCATTCTTTCGCGTACCTAAGGTGATTGA
>JBAQYV010000220.1:0-4730 GCA_049790315.1 Candidatus Acidiferrales bacterium
GATGTACAACATGTCGGGTTGATAGTGCGAGTAGAGATCCTGAATGCGTCTGAACCACTCGCGTCGCCACACGTCCGGAATTCCGTCGTCATTCCACGCAACCTGCTCCGGAGGAACCACTCCTGTCGCGGTGTAATCGTGATACAGATCGGCCCACTGCGGATTCGCGCCGTCGTAAGGCACTCCCGCCAGCGCGCCAGTTTTATCCGCCATGTGGCTTACCGCGAACCATTTGTAGCTGATCCACAAATGATCGCTCACGCCGAATCGCAATCCGTTTTCCTGCGCGGCCTGGCGCCACAATCCCACCACGTCCCGCTTGATTCCCATTTTGGCAGCGTTCCAGCGCTGATACTTTGAATCCCACATATCGAAGTTGTCGTGATGCACGCCCATGCTCACGAAATATTTCGCGCCCGCTTTCTTGTAAAGCTGCATCAAATAATTAGGATCGAATTTGTCGCCGGTCCAGGTGGAAACAATATCTTTGTAACCGAATTTGGAAGGATGGCCGTAGTGCTGCACGTGATAAAGATTCTGCCGCGAACCCTGTATATATATGTTGCGCGCGTACCAGTCGCCCTGCTCTGCGCCGGATTGCGGTCCCCAGTGCGCCCAGATTCCGAATTTCGCGTCGTTCAGCCACTGCGGCACGCGATAAGCGCCCAGCGATTCGCGCGTGCCCGCAAACGGGCCCGCCGTTATGGAGGGTGCAGGCGGCGCCGATTGTCCCGCAGAACGCGCAGTGACCCAGGCCGGTACTGCGCCAGCCAGAACTTTCATCATCGTTCGTCGAGACAACGGACGTCGCGAAATCGACATCAGCTTTCCTCCACTTGGCCGGTCGCGCGGGCATCGAGCTTGCGCGCGTGACCCGAGATAACCACAGTGCGGAACGCCGCCGCAAGTGGTAATCTAGATATCGATACCAGTCTACGCGCCATCGTAGACACGAATGGATCATCGCTTTACGGACCCGCAAGAGATCGTTTCAGAATTCAATTAGGACCGGGTACCCCACCAACCCGCGCCATAGAATTCAGAGCGCTCTAGATTTGCGCGCCGCATTTGCTGGATAGGGAGATTCCGAAAATGCAGATCGCCGGAACCGCAACCGCGTTCCCAGGACAGTACTATTCGCAGGAAGCACTGTCCGTCGCGCTTCAGGAACGATGGGCGCCGCAGTTTCCCAATCCCGAAGTGATCGCGCGCATGCTCACTCGTGTCGGCGTGGCCGGCCGATACCTGGCGCTGCCGATGGAGAAATATTACAAGCTCAACGCATTCGGAGTGACGAATGACGCGTGGATCGAAGTCGCCTGCGATCTCGGCGAGAAGGCGCTGTGCCGCGCGTTAACGCGCGCCGGCGTTGAACCCGACGAACTCGACGCCATTTATTTCGTTTCCGTCACCGGAATCGCCAGCCCATCGATCGACGCGCGCCTCGTCAACCGCATGCACCTGCCCGCGCACATCAAACGCGTCCCAATTTTTGGACTCGGTTGCGTCGCCGGCGCCGCGGGAATTTCGCGCGCCGCCGATTACGTCCGCGGATTTCCGCATCACGCCGCCGCTCTGGTTTCCGTGGAATTGTGCTCGCTCACATGGCAACGCCAGGATACGTCGCTCGCGAATATTATTTCCACCGGACTCTTCGGCGATGGCGCCGCCGCCGCCGTTCTTACCGGCAGCGAACGCCAGTCCGACGGTCCGAAAATTCTCGCGACACGCTCATCCTTCTATACCGACACCGAAGATGTTATGGGCTGGCAGGTTTCCGAGAATGGCTTTCAGATTGTCCTCTCGCCCGCTGTTCCTGACGTCGTCCATCAGCACTTGGCGAAAGACGTCGACGCCTTCCTCGGCGAGAATGGCCTCACGCGCGCCGATATCGGAAGTTGGATCATGCACACTGGCGGCCCGAAAATTCTGAAGGCCACCACCGAAGCGCTCGGCTTGCCCGAAGACGCACTCGAAGCTTCCTGGGCCTGCCTGAAGAAAGTCGGCAACCTTTCATCCGCGTCGGTTCTTCTTGTACTGGATGAATTTATGTACCGGCGCCGTCCCGCCCCGGGAACGTACAGTATTCTCGCCGCCATGGGACCGGGCTTTTGCGCCGAACTCGTATTGTTGCAGTGGTAAATCGAGGATAGGCCGCCGGGCGTCGCGCGCGTGAATCTCTACAATCTCTCAACCGTCATTCCGCCATCCACCATGATTACGCTCCCGGTGGAATAAGCGAAATCGCCGCGCGCCAGCGCCGCCACAGCCTTGCCCACATCTTCCGGCGTTCCCCAACGTGCTTCGATCGCCATGCCTTCACGGAACAATTTGTCGTATTTTTCGCTCGCGCCCGCCGTCATGTCCGTGCGAATCACGCCGGGCCGCACTTCATAAACAGGAATGTGGAATTCGCCCAGCCGCACGGCCCACAGTCGCGTGGCCATCGCCACTCCCGCTTTCGAGATGCAATAATCGCCGCGGTTTGTGCTGGCAAACGTGGCGGAAACAGACGTGAGGTTCACGATCGCGCCGCGAAAATCTTTCTGCGCTTTTCCCTGTTCGATCATCCAGCGCGCCGCGGCCTGAGTCAGAAAATATGGACCGCGCAAATTCGTCCGCAGCACTTCGTCGAAACTCTCTTCCGTCGCATCCAAAATGTCGGCCCGCGAAGACGGCGCGCGCCCCGCATTGTTTACCAGCACATCCAAACGCCCAAACTTTTCACGCACTCCTGCGAGCAATCTCGCACGCGCATCCGTTTCGCCCACATCCGCGGCCACGTACAACACTTCAGCGCCCGTGCTGCGAAGTTGCGCGACAGATTCGCTCGCAGCCGCCGCTTCGCGCAGCCCGCAAATCGCCAGATCGAATCCATCGCCCGCCAGGCACTGCGCGATTCCAAAGCCAATGCCGCGACTCCCGCCCGTCACCAACGCCACGCGCTTCGTCACGGCCGCAGCTCCGGAACATTCACCCACGCTTTTTCGGCCCACGATTTCATTCCCAATTCCGCCAATTGCACGCCCTTCGCGCCTTCCAGCAGCGTCCATTCAAACGGTTCATCGGCAACCACGTGCCGCAAAAACAATTCCCATTCCGCCTTGAACGCGTTGTCGTACGATTCGGCGCCCGCATGCGTTTGCCAGTTCTCGAAATATCGAATCGGGCTGGGAACATCGGGATTCCACACGGGCCGCGGAGTTTCGTCGTACGATTGTGTCCAGCAATCGCGCAATCCGGCCACCGCGGAGCCCTTCGTGCCATCCACTTGCAGCGTCAGCAAATCGTCGCGCCGCACTCGTACGCACCACGAAGAATTAATTTGCGCCAGAATGCCGCCATCGAGCTCAAACGTCGCGTAAGCCGAATCTTCCGCCGTGCAGTCGTACGGCTTGCCGTTTTCATCCCAGCGCCGTGGAATGTGCGTCGCGCCTCTGCATGACACAGCGCGCACGCTACCGAACAAATGATCCAACACGTACCGCCAATGGCACAGCATATCCATAATGATCCCGCCGCCATCTTCCTTGCGATAATTCCACGATGGCCGCTGCGCCGGAACCGTGTCGCCCTCGAAAACCCAGTATCCAAATTCTCCGCGCACCGAAATGATTCGGCCGAAAAATCCCTGCGCGCGCAGCGCCGCCAGCTTCAGGAATCCCGGCATCCACAATTTATCCTGCACCACACCGTGTTTCACGCCGGCCTTTTTCGCGAGTTGATAAAGCTCATACGCCTCGGCTAGTGAATTCGCCGTCGGCTTCTCGCAGTACACGTGTTTGCCCGCCGCAATCGCCTGCCGCACCGCAGCCGCGCGCCTGTCCGTGGTCTGCGCGTCGAAATAAATCGAATTGCTCGCGTCGGCCAGCGCTTCGCCGAGATTCGTAGTCCATCGGGCGCCGCCCGCTGCCGCGGACAGCGCCTCAAGCTTCTCCGCGTTGCGCCCCACCAGCACCGGCACCGGCATGATCGCTTCACCCGACGCCAGTTTCACGCCACCCTGCTCGCGAATCGCCACGATCGAGCGATGCAAATGTTGATTCGTGCCCATGCGCCCGGTGACGCCGTTCATAATCACGCCGACGGTGCGCACTTTTCCCGCCGCGTCCTTTTCCGAAGAAATCGTCACGCGCCCGGCCTTTCCGTACATTGTGCCCACGCGCCCGCCGGCAACGGCGGCGCGTCAACGCCCGCCTTCGGCAGCGTGCCATCAAGCTCCTGCCGCCAATGCGCCACATCGCCCGCCGGTCCGTAGCAATAAATCATTCGCAGCGATTCGTCGCCCGTGTTCGTGAGCTGATGAAACACTCCCGACGGTATGAACACCGCCTGCCCCGCGCGCACCATCTGTCGCTCCGCTCCCAGACACATTTCGCCCTCGCCCGCGACGATGAAATAAACTTCTTCCTGCTCCTGGTTGTGCCACGGCACTTGTCCGCCGCGCGATTCGAGCGTCACATTCCCCATGCAAAATTGTCTCGCCTGAATCGGCGACGCTCCGCCCACCAGATTCTGCGTGCGGCGGCGCGCCGGATAGCGGCGACCTGCAATCTGTGAAAGATCGGCGACAATCATCCCCGTTCCCCCAAAATATTCCCCCAGAAAACCAAGTACGGTTCTTTCGCGGCGACGCGCTGCACGTACAGCGCTGCTTCGCGCGCGTGATAATCGCCCCACATGCTCGATTCCCCGCACGGCACCTTGCGCTTCGGCGGCACGTAATCCCA
>JBAQYV010000221.1:0-16540 GCA_049790315.1 Candidatus Acidiferrales bacterium
GCGGGGCGCATTGCTTCAAACGGCGGCATGAAAATCGCTAATGCGGCAATCCGCCCACAGCCTCAGGCCGCGGCGCCCTCACGCACCTCTATCACCAGACCTTCACTGCGCAGCTTTTCGAGCAGCGCAACCACGTCGGACATGCAGCGCTGCGATTCCACTTCGTATTCCGTGAGCAGTTGTTCCCCCACTTCGCTCACGCGCCGCGGCTGCTGTACCAATTGCCAAACGCGCGCCCCGACCGGGTCAAGGCCGTAGTAGACGCCGGTTTTAGTATTGAGTACGGCCGCTTCACCGGCCAACTCGCAGGAGACTTGATCTTTCGATGCCACTACAACGGACTGTTCGGAAAGGGCTTCGCTCATTGTCCCACCACCCCGCTTCGGGCGACTTATCGAATACCCGATTTTGCCCGCCGCTCCCGGCGCGACGCCCGGAGTGTTTCGCCCGGACGACCCAAGTGAGCCGGAAGCGCCGCACTCTAGCTTTTGCCCTTAGTATTATTCTTGATCTTCGTGTCGATTCCGAGCCCCATAGCCTGCAACGCGTCCAGATCCTGCTGCGCCTGCGTGCCCCATGTCCCGCCCGGGTCGAGCGCCACCGCCTTTTGGAATGCCTCCACGGTGCCCGGCTGAATCACGGGGATGATCTTGTCGCCTTCTTGTTTTGAGCCCATGGTATTCATCAAGCACTGCCCCAGCAAGAACCACGTCTGCGCGTTCTTGGGATCGATCGCCAGAGATTTCTGGAACGGCTCAGCGGCTTCCTTCATTTTTCCGGCGTTGTAAAGCGTTGCGCCGGCATTCCGCCAGGCCGACGCCGCGTTCGCCGGATCGAGATCGGCGGATTTGGAATACGCGGCCATCGCATCATCAGTCTTGCCCATCGCCGCCAGTGCGTTCCCAAGATTATTGTAGTAACCGGCATTGTTGGGTTGAAGCGCGATCGCTTGCTGGTAGTAGTTGGCGGCTTGGTCCGACTTGCCTTCAAGATCATAGGCCGCCGCAATGCGCGACAACACGATTGGCCGGTTTGTATCGGTATCCTTCATACCCTGCAGCGCGTTTTGAAAATCCTGAATCGCCGCCTCGGAGGCTTGCGCGATCTGGCTCTGAAGCGCGCTCTGATCGCCGGTTCCTTTCGCCAATTGCGCGTGCAGCGTCTCAGCCTGCGTTGACGACGCAACGCCGGCATCGAAATTGGTCTTCAGATTCTGAAACGCCTTTTGCTGTTCCGCTTGCGCCTCGGCAGCCTTCTTCTGCGCGTCCGACACAACGACTTTAATGTCCCAGTTCATTTCCGAGCCGCCGCTGATTTTCACGCCGGTTCTGAAAACCACTTGGCCCTTATCCTTGACGTCGACGTCGTAGGTGCCGGCCACGAGTGCGGGCGTGTGGTAGTGGCCCTTCTCATCGACTTGGACGGTGAACGAATGCCCGTTGTCTTCGCTCGTGAAAAACAATTCGACATTCGGGTATGCCTTGCCATTCACGTCATACACCTCACCCGTAAGCGAATTGCCCCCTTGCGCTGCGGCCCCTGCGCCCAACCACGAGGCCACCGGAACCATCAGCAGTGCGAGCGCTACGGCCATCCACAAAATCTTTTTGCTTCTCATGTGCGCGCCCTCTCCTCTAGTAAACCGATATTCCGTCCGACGTGCGGGTTCCTCGACGCCGATCCATTATCGCGCAATTCGAGCCCGATAGGGGATAGGGTCCACCACGCCGGCCTCGGCAAACCCCCGAAGCCGCAGCCGGCAACTATCGCACGCTCCGCACGCGGCGTCTTCAAATTGATAGCACGACCACGTGAACCCCAGCGGCGCGCCAAGCTGGATGCCGCGCTGTACGATTTCGCTCTTTCGCATCCCGATCACGGGCGTCACGATCTCTATGTGCGTTTCCGGGCGCGTCCCTATGCGCGCGAGCTCCTCGAAAACCCGGTAATATTCCGGCCGGCAATCCGGATAGCCTGAACTATCCTCAGCCACGGCGCCGACGTAAATCGCGGATGCGCCGATCACTTCCGCCCAGCTCACAGCGACCGAAAGAAAATGGGCGTTGCGAAAAGGAACGTAAGTCACCGGGATGCCCTCGGCCGAAACCGGAGTCGCGACATCGCTTTCCGGCACGGCGACACGCGCGTCCGTCAGAGCCGAGCCGCCGATCTGCGCGAAGTGCTCGAAGCGCACCGCTAAGCGATCTGTAACGCCGTAAAAATCCGCAATGGCATCGAATGCCCGCCGCTCGCGATGCTCCGTGCGCTGCGCATAACTTATGTGCAGCAGGGCCAAGCTGTGCGTCTCGCGTGCGATTGCCGCGGTCACGCAAGAATCCATACCTCCGCTCAACAGCACAACCGCCTTTTGCCTGCCGTTCATTTTGGATCTTCCGCTACCCGCTCTTTTTTTCGTTCGCCACCGCTCGCTAAACTCCGCGCGTCGCGGGGTGCCAGATGAACTTGTGCAATTGCAGACCGAGCCGCACCGGCAGCGCGTCCGCCAATATCCAGTCGGCAAGCTCGCGCGCATCGAGCCCCGGCCAAGTGCCCGACGGGTCGGCATGCACCGGTGAAAATAGCACCTGGCGCACGCGCCCATTCAAATCGTGCCGCCGCGTGAAATCGCGTGCGAATTCGTAATCGCGCCTGCTGCCAACCACAAATTTCACTTCGTCGTTCGCGCTCAGTGCGTCGAGATTCTCCGCGCGAAACGTTCCGAACTCCCCGGAATCAGGACATTTCACGTCCATGATCTTCACTACTTCAGACGGCAGCAAATCGATCGGCCGCTCGCCGCTGGTTTCCGCCAGCACAGTGTATCCCGCGGCGACCAAGCGCCCGGCGAGCACCGCGACATCCGGCTGAAGCAACGGTTCGCCGCCGGTTAATTCAACAAGTGGAATTTCCGGTGATCCACCCGCGCCGGTATTCGCCGCTTCACGCGTTGCGTCATGTTCAGACGGATGCGCAAGCACCCGAACGCGTTCCAGAATTTCTTCCACGCTCTGCCGCTCACCGCCATAAAACGCGTACGCCGTATCGCACCACACGCAGCGCAAATTGCAGCCCGTCAAGCGAACAAAAATGCACGGCAAGCCCGCGTACGTGCTTTCGCCTTGTATCGAACGGAATATTTCGCTGACCACCATCATCGCCCTCGCGCTCCGTGTTTGCGGCGCTGGTAGGCCCGCACCAGTGCGATCGCCGCCAAAAATCCCAGGATCGCCATCACCAATGGGAAGGGACGAAACGGAATTCCAATATAACGGAAAACAAAAATGTACGCGGCCGCCGCCACAATAGCGGGAATGAATACGAGAAGAAACGCACGGTTCATGACGATGAAAACTACGGCCAGTAGGTGGCCGCGGTCGTGTCGGTCTCCCAAACCGTTATGCTCGCAATGCGCGCGCCGGATCCAAGACCGCGCACTTGCCCGGCGGTTTGATCGTAAAAATACTTCGCAATGTTCTCCGCCGAAGGGTTAATCACGTCGAATGGCGCCTGATCGTTCAGGAATTTGTGGTCCACGCCGGAGATGATCTCGCGGAGCACGCGCTTCACGCTGGTGAAGTCGGTAAGCAACCCAATCGAATCGAGATCCGGCCCTTCGAGCGTCACGCGCACTTTATAATTGTGGCCGTGCGGATTTTCACACTTGCCCTTGTAGCCGCGCAGCGCGTGCCCCGCGGAAAAAGTTTCGTCGACGCTAACCTGAAACAATGGCGTTCCTCGAATCCGTGCGCTGCCCGGTATCAATCTGATTCGCTGCGGGAGCGGCGAGGTCCTGGCTAGCCGGCCGAAGCTTCAGGGCGGCAGCCTTACGAATCGCTCGACATAAATCGTTCCACTTCGGCGATATCTCGCGTCACCGCGTAATCGGGCAGCGATTCCATGAAAATTTTACCATATTGCATTCGGTGAATCCGATTATCGAGGATTGACAACACTCCGCGATCGTTGCGCGAGCGGATCAATCTGCCGAAGCCTTGCTTCAGCGCCAGCACCGCTTCTGGAACCTGATATTCCGCGAACGCATTGCGGCCATCCTCTTCCAGCGCGCGCACCCGCGCCGCCACAATTGGATCGGATGGCACAGCAAATGGCAACCGATCTACGATGACGCAAGACAGTTGGTCGCCTGGCACGTCCACGCCCTGCCAGAAACTCGACGTCGCAAACAGCACCGCGCCCGGCGTCATCCGAAAACGCTCCAGCAGCGTGGATCGCGGCGCCGTTCCCTGCACCAGCAGCGGAAACCCAACTTTGACGCGTACACGCGTGTAAACGTCGTTCATTTGGCTATAGCTGGTAAAAAGGCAGAACGCGCGCCCTTGCGAAATTTCGAGCAACCGCGCGATCTCTTCCGCCGCCGACTCCGCGAACGCCGCGTTGCGCACATCGGGCATGTGCTCCGGCACATACAACAACGCTTGGTGCCGGAAATCGAATTCCGGCGGCAACACTCGCTCGACCGACCCAGGCGGAATTCCCAGACGCTGCTTCAAGAAATCGAAGCGCCCGCCGACGGCCAGCGTTGCCGAAGTGAGCACGATTGTATCGAACTGCTCAAACAGCCGTTCGCGCAGGATTCCGCTCACGTCGATCGGCGTGGCGGCCAGAAAGATCCCTTTGTTCCGCCGCTCGTACCAGTAAACGAAGTTGCGCTCTTCTGACTCCAGCAGAAAAACTAATTCGTTGCGCAATTCGGCGGCGCGCCGCGCCACCTGTAGTACCGGCTCCGCCTTTTCGCGCAGCGCGGCAATCTCCGATTCCAGCGACTTCGCGGAGGCCAGTAGTTCGTCATACGCTTCGCGATTCTGCTCGAGAAATGCCGCGCGCTGCTTCGGATCGAACGGAAAGCGCCCTTCGCGCTGCGGAAACGCCTCAAAGAAACTGCGCGCCCGCTCCCGAAGCCGCGCCACGCGTCGCGGCAGCGAAGCGCCTTCCGTCTGCGCCAGACGCAGCGCCAGATCGGCGTCGCGCGCCAGCTCCTCAAAGCGATAATTTGAAATTTCGCGTCCGAAATATTCGCTGGCCACGTCTTCTATTTCGTGCGCCTCGTCGAAAATCACGGCCGCATATTCCGGCAGGATGCTGCCGAAATCGTCGCCGCGCAGCGCCAAGTCGGCGAAAAAAAGATGGTGGTTGACGATGATCAGATCGGCTTCCGCCGCGCGCTGATGCATCGCGGTGACAAAGCAGCGCTTGAACTCCGCGCATTTTTGTCCCGAGCACGCATCGCGCCGCGCATCCAATTTGCCCCACATGCTCGCGTCGTCCGGCAGGAATGTAAGCTCGTTGCGGTCGCCCGTCTCAGTCACTCGCTCCCAATCGCGCATCTGCGCGAACCAATCGACTTCGTCCAACCCCTTCAGCACGGGCTGATCCGCCATGTCATACAATTTCTGGCGGCACAGAAAATTGCCGCGTCCTTTCATCACCGCGACCTTCAGTTCCGGCGCGAAATGTTTCTGTAGAAATGGAATATCTTTCGTGAACAACTGTTCCTGCAGCGATTTCGTAGCTGTCGAAATCACCACGCGCCGCCCACTGCAAATCGCCGGCAGCAAATACGCCAGCGTCTTTCCCGTTCCCGTGCCGGCTTCCACCAGCGCGTGCCGCTTGTTTTGAAACGCCTCTTCGACAATCTCCGCCATTTCTAGCTGCGAGCGCCGATGCTCGTAGCCCGCGCCCAGACAACGCTCGATCAAACCGGTCGGGCCGAAAATATCGGCAATCGTCGGAGGCTCGGCCTCGAGCTTCGGGATTTTGCGGAAAGTTGGCATAGGTGGCAGTTCGGCCAGGCGACGCGCTCCGCCGGGAACGGGCAAATCGCATTGCCGTGACACGCGCGGAATAAATCGCACTGTCGAACTATTGTACCTTAGCACAGTCGGCAAGAGCGCCCGGCGCAGCTTCGCGTGCAAGCTGCTGTTCGAGCGTTTGCTATACTCGCGCGCATGGCCGCAAAGCCCGCCAAGAAACTATTTCTGATCGACGCCATGGGCTTCGTTTTCCGCGCGTTCTTCGCGCCCATGGACCGCCTGCGCAATGCGGCCGGCCTGCCAACGAAAGTCCCGTATCTTTTTTCCACAATGCTGCGCCGGCTGATCAAAGATTACGAACCCGATTACATCGGCGTGGCGTTCGACGTTGCCGGCCCCACGTTTCGCGACAAACTTTTCGCCGAATACAAAGCGCAGCGCCCAGCGATGCCCGAAGATCTCGCCGTGCAATTGCCGTACGTGCGAAAAGTTTGCGAAGCCATGCGCCTCGCCGTACTCGATGCGCCGGGATACGAAGCAGACGACATCATTGGCGCGCTTTCCCAGCAAGCCGATAAGCGCAAGCTCGACGTGACCATCGTCACCAGCGACAAGGATATGATGCAGCTCGTCGGCGGGCGTGTGCGCGTACTGCGCCCCGGATCGGGCGCGGCCAAGCCGGACGTCGTCGTCGACGAGGCCAAAGTCGAAGAGCTCATGGGTGTGCCGCCTGCGAAAGTTGTCGATGTGATGGCGCTGATGGGCGATTCGATCGACAACATTCCTGGTGCCAAGGGCATCGGCGAAAAAGGCGCGCGTGAAATCATTCGACGATTCGGATCGGCCGAAGCCGCTCTCCAGGCTGCGGCCAAAGTTGAAAACAAACGCTATCGCGAAGCGCTCCAAAACAGCCGCGAACAAGTCTTGCTCTCCAAGCAGCTCGCACAGATCGCGACGGACGCTCCGGTCACGCTCTCGCTCGAAGAACTCGAACGTCGCGAACCCGATTCGAACGCTTTGCGCGAGCTCTACACTGAATTGGGATTTACCTCTCTGCTCAAAGAGCTGCCTGCGTCCGTAACTTCCGTTACGGCCACCCTTGATTCCGAGCGTCTGGATTCAGTCGAAGCAATCGCCAAATTTTTGAGCAGCTTGCCCAGAGAAAAAGAGATCGCAGTGTGGCTCGATCTTGCGCCCGGTGTCCGTGACGCCGAAGGTTTCGGCACGCGCATCGCCGCCGTCGAACTTTCGCCCGAGCCTGGCGTATCGCGCGCCGCTTGGTGGAACGAAGCCGGTGAAGTGCGCCGCGTGCTTGCGCCTTTTCTCGCCGACGCCCAGCGTCCGAAAATTGTCCACGATCCGAAACTCATGGAGCTTTTAGCCGGCCCTATCTGCGGAATTCGACATGCCACGATGCTCTATTCCTATCTGCTGCGGCCCACCACCGCGAAACACAACCTCGCCGACGTTGTTCTCCGACATCGCAACGTCACGCTGCCGGGCGCGGCGGGCGAGCGCGCTGATCAATTGCAGCATTTGGCGCCCATGCTCGCCGACGAAGTCGAGCGTGCCGGCCGGATGGAGCTCTACCGCACGATCGATCTGCCTCTTGCTCCCGTGCTGGCCTCGATGGAGCGGATCGGAATTCACGTGGATCCATTGGCGCTGCAAACGACGTCGGCCGGGATGGAGCGCGAAATTCGCTTGCTCGAGCGCAGCATCTGGGATCTCGCGAACACCGAGTTCAACGTAAATTCGCCCGCGCAACTCGCCGAAATCCTTTTCGACAAAATGAATTTGCAGCCCGCGGCGCGCCGCGGCAAAGCCAAAGCCCGCTCCACTGCCGCGGAAATTCTGGAAGAGTTGGCGCTGCTGCACGAAATGCCTCGCAAGGTTCTCGATTACCGCGAACTGACCAAACTCAAATCCACTTACGCCGACACGCTGCCGAAGCTCGTGGATCCAACGACCGGCCGTGTGCACACATGTTTCAATCAGACCGGCACCGCCACCGGCCGGCTTAGCTCCTCGGATCCTAATTTGCAAAACATTCCGGTGCGCACCGAACTGGGCCGCCAAATTCGCGCGGCGTTCACCGCCGAGCCGGGCTGGACGCTTCTCTCCGCCGATTATTCGCAGATCGAACTGCGAATCCTCGCGCACTGCTCCGCGGACCCCGTGCTCAGCGAAGCATTCCGCACCGGGCAAGATATCCACTCGCGCACCGCGCAGGAAGTTTTCGGCATCGGCCCTATGGCGCAGACAGCCGAGCATCGCCGCGCCGCCAAAATCATCAACTTCGGAATCGTCTATGGCCTTTCGCCGTTCGGCTTGGCGCAACAACTCGGGATCGATCAACGGGAAGCCGCGCAATTCATCGCCGCGTACTTTGCGCGCTACCGCGGCGTGAAGGACTATCTTGAGGGCCTGCTCGCGGAGACACGGCGCACCGGCGTTTCGCGCACGATCTTCGGCCGTGTGCGGCCGATTCCGGAAATTGTCGCCTCGCAGGTCAATCAGCGAAATTTCGCTGAGCGCACCGCGATGAATACTCCGCTGCAAGGCACCGCCGCCGATCTGATCAAGATCGCGATGATTCGCATTCATCGCGAACTTGCCGAGGGCGGATTCCGCGCGCGCATGATTTTGCAGGTTCACGACGAACTGCTGTTTGAATCGCCGGCCGAGGAACTCGAAAGTCTGCGCCCGCTGGTAAAAGCAGCAATGGAGCAGGCGCATCCGCTTTCCGTGCCGCTGGTAGTGGACCTGAAAACGGGACCGAATTGGCGTGACATGAACTGAGGCCAAAACGAGGGGGCAAACGATGGCGCACCACCATGGCGAAGGATTCCTGAAAATTACGGCGGACGCGAAACACCGCATCAAGGAATGGGACGTCCCGGAAGTGAAACGTCGAATGGATGCGGGCGAAAAATTCCTGCTCGTGGACGTGCGCGAAGACAACGAATGGGAACGCGGCCACATTCCCGGTGCCGTGCACATGGGCCGCGGCATCATTGAGCGCGACATCGAGCAGGCGGTGCCGGACCATGGCGCCACGCTCGTGCTCTATTGCGGCGGCGGATTTCGCTCCGCACTGGCTGCGGACAATTTGCAGAAGATGGGCTACACCAACGTGATCTCCATGGATGGCGGCTGGCGCGGCTGGAACGAAGCCGGATTGCCAACGAAAAAACCTTGAACGAAATCAGCAAGAGGCGGCGGGAGTCTTTGAGAAGGAAGAGATGGCTGGGGCGGGAGGACTCGAACCTCCACCATCCGCATTAACAGTGCGGTGTCCTACCGATTGGACCACGCCCCAGTCGCGAGCCGTCGATTTTGCCACAAAGCCAGTTAGTGCACAAAGGCCACGCCTCGGCGCTCGGCAGAATTCGATGACCGCGGCGTAGTTCCGGAGGGCCAAATGAAAATTAGCCGCAGAGAGTTTATTCAAACATCGGCCGTCGCCAGTGTGGCTGGCTCAATGCTGAATGCAGGCACCGCTCCAGTTGCGCCCACTGGTAATTCGCTCGACGGTTTTGCCATCGCCCGCCGGCACCAGTTAGTCAGCACTCCGCCCACGCCAAACTTTTTTGAGGGCATGCTCCTGGGGAATGGAGATGTCGGCGTGTGCGCCGTGGTTCGCCCGGATGCGTTGGGCCTGCACATCGGCAAAAGCGATTGCTGGGACATTCGCGTCAGCGAAGACATTGAAAAGTATGTCCTCACGTACAAAGAACTGCTCGACCTATGGGCGCGCGCGAGCGAAGAAGCCAAAAGGCGGGACCAGCCCGACATGTTGCATCTTGAAAGCAGTATCGATTTTTTCCGTGAGTACACTCAGAAGGTCGTGTCCTCGTATCGCAAGCCGTGGCCGCGCCCGTGGCCGTGTGGCACGGTGTGGATTCATTGGGATCCGCGATGGGTACAGCCCGTGCGGCAAACCCTGGATCCCGCGAGTGGCCAGTACGCTCTTCAGCTTGCGCTGAATGATGCTTCGGCGGTTTCGCGCAACCTGAACGTTTCGTGCTTCGTGGATTGGGCGACCGGATTGGTTTCCGTGACTACGGATACTCCCGCTCCCTTTACCGCCGTGAATTATGTGCCGGACCTGGATAGCGCGACGACCGCGCCTTTCGGCTTCGTGGAGTCACAAGTGACGCCCTCAACTCTCCCGCGCCCCGAGATCGACGCGCGTGCAGGCGATGGCTTTGCGGAATTTTCTTGCTTTCAATATTTTCCGGCCGTCGGCCCAACACCGGAATTGCCGTCGCCGCCACATTCCGATCGCGACCGCAATTTTTCCCTTTGCGGCCGCTTGTCGGGCTCTTGGTCTATCGAAGGCCTGAAGGAGAATCAAGATCGCTTGGCGCAAACCGGCGCCACGCCGGCCGGCACGCTTGGCCTGCGCGAACCGCCCGGAATTCATCTGATCGGCGGCGCGCCCCGAAATTTTCGTCTGAACCTAAAAGTCGTGACGCCGCGCGATATTTTGCGGGAGCGCCTGGAACGCGAGGCGGCGGGAACAAACGAGCATCGCCCGCCGATTGCCATCACCCAGGATTATGCCTACTCCGCCGACGAGCTCGAGACATTGGCCCACGCGCGAAAGGAAGCGGAACGTCTTTCAGTAATCGACGTTGGCGAAATCTTCCATAGCAGCGAAACGAACTGGAAAGATTTCTGGTCGCGCTCCGCCGTACAGTTTGCTGACAAGGATCTCGAACGCATCTGGTACCGCAATCAGTATTTTCTAGCGTGTTGTCTGCGTCCAGGCAGCACCGCGCCGGGCCTTTTCGGCAATTGGTCTACAGGTGGCATTGGAACCGCGTGGCATGGCGACTACCACATGGATTACAACTGCCAGCAGGTTTTCTGGGGCGTTTTTTCCAGCAACCACGTGGAGCAGCACGCCCCGTATTTCGAGCTTTGCCAGAACATGATGGCCATGTCGGAAAAGACCGCCAAAGAGAAATTCAATTTGCCCGGCGCCTACTTTCCTCACTCCGTGTTTCCCGTGCCCAGTCAGATCAATCCATATCCCGTGCCGCCGTGGGCCTACCAGATCAGCGAGACTCCGTGGTCGCTTCAAAGTCTCTGGTGGCAATATTTATACACACAAGACGTTGAGTATCTGCGCCGCGCGTATCCCATGCTGCGCTCCGGTGCACAATTTCTCGCGGCGTTCGTGCAAAAAGGAACCGACAGCAAATATCACATCATTCCCACGGTCTCCTCGGAGAACTGGGGATTCACCGTCGATTACAAGTTGAACAAAGATTGCATCCTCGATCTCGCCCTCACGCAATTCCTTCTGCGCGCCGTCGTCGAAGCATCGACAGTTCTCGGCGCCGACGAAACCGAGCGCGCGCGGTGGAAAGAGATTGGCGACAATCTCGCGCCCTATCCGAAGATCAATGGCCCTTACGGCGAAGTTTGGCTCGACGTCGTGGACGCTCCTGCGGAGTGGATTTACAACATCCCCATCACGCTGGCCCCCGTTTTTCCTGGCGAGCAGGTTGGCATCGGCCTGCGTGAAGAGCAACTGGAGATCGCCCGCCGCACAGCGCGCACCGTCCGACTTGAAGGCGGCAACGATGTTGTGTACCAGCCTTGGATTCGCGCGCGTTTGGGCACGCTCGATCTCGATTGGTTCAAAAGCCAGGTGGCCTACTGCATGCTCCCGAATGGCATCGCCAACGACCGCGTTCGCCAATCCGGCGGCCGCTACAGCGATTCCACCGATTTCGATTTCATGATGCGCATGGGAGTGTGGGTGGAAAATTTCGCTCTGCCCGGAGTGCTCAACGAATGCATGTTGCAAAGTTATTCAGGCACTCTGCGCTTGTTTCCCAACACGCAGAATCTCGGAGCGGCGCATTTTGAAAATCTTCGCGCCGCGGGAGCGTTTCTCGTCAGCGCCGCATTTGACGGACGCGAGATCACGCAGATATCGCTGCTCAGCGAAAAAGGCAAACAGATTCGCATGGCCAAGCCGTGGTCCAGCGCGCTGCGCGTAAAGAAATCGCGCGATGCTTCTGCGGTTTCCTTCACCACCGACGCCGGCGCGATAATTTTCTCGACCGAATCCGGCGAACGTTATCTCATCGAGCGTGCCTAACCGCCCCGCCCCGCCGCGCCGTACAGACGGTAGCGACCGATTTTCGTATGGTGTTATGCTCCATTCGATTCGCTTTCATAGCAGCCGGCCGCCGCATTCCGCGCGGCGATGAACGATTGAGAGACCGCTTTGACGGAATCATCGCCCGAAAAAACAACCGGTCGGCGCTTGCGCCACTCCCCTGCCGCAAAAGCGGCCTTCGCTGTGGCAGCGCTCGCGGCGTGCAGTATGGCGCTACTGTACGCGCAGGAGCCGAACAGTTCTTCTCCCGCGCCGCCGCAAACTGAAACCTCTCCGGGCGTCATCAGCGTTCAGACAAATCTTGTGCTCGTGCGCGTCGTAGTGCGAGACAGCCACGGCAATGCGGTAACTGGCCTCAGCCAGTCCGACTTTCAAATATTCGACAACGGTAAGCCGCAAGCGATCGCATATTTTTCCGCCGAGAACGCCGCTGCTCCGGCCGCCGCCGCGCCGCAAACGCCGGCCACGTCGCCGGGAAACACCTCGGCGACCGGCCCACTCGTGCAGGGTTCAGGCCAGCGCTACACCGCGCTTTTTTTCGACGATTACCACCTGCAGTTTTCGGATCTGGCCGAGACGCGCAACGCGGCGCGGGCCTTTCTGACAAAGGCGCTAAGCGCGGGCGATCATGTCGGCGTCTTCACGCCCTCGGGCAAAGTATCGCTCGACTTCACGACCGATGCCGGCAAACTTCAGCATGCACTGGACCAGCTTCGCAGTCAGGCAAGTCCTCGCGGAGTAGAATGCCCCAATCTCACGCCGTACCACGCGCAACGTTTCCTCGACAACGACCCGGAAGCGGTGAGTGCCGCGATAAACATGACCGCACAATGCCTTTGCGATGGGCCACCGAGCAGTTGTCCGCCGGGAGTCGCACCAGAACTGCCTCGTGACGCCAAGATGGCCGCGGAAAACATTCTGGCCGAGAGCGACGTGTTGGCGGCGAACACGCTCGGGGTTCTGGAAAGCCTGGTCCGGCGCATGACTGGATTACCCGGCGAGCGCAGGATCGCGATGATCTCCGACGGTTTTGAAAGTCGCACGCACCAGGATCGGCTGAGCGCAATCATCGATGGCGCCATACGCAGCAACGTCATCATCAGCGCGATGCCTGGATACGGATTGAAAGCGTACGTTCCCGGAGGAGACGCTAGCCAGTCGGGGATCACAGGGTCGGATGCCGACCTCGAAAAAGCAGGCGACGATTCCGCCGCGGCAGTGATTCAGGAAACAGCCGAGGGTACGGGCGGCGTTTTCATCCACGATACGAACGACTTCGATGGCGCGTTTGCGCGCATCGCTGGCGTCGCGGAGCCTTCCTACGTGATTGGCTTCGAGCCGGCGAATATGAAATTCGATGGCAGCTTTCACAAACTAAAAACGCTCGTGGTCGAACATTCCAACTTTACGGTGGAAGCCCGCCGCGGCTACGTCGACGCGAAACCCGCGGCGCCTGTAGTGACCCCCGAAATGCAAGAAGAGGCCAATTTCAACGCAATCCTCGCCGCGACCGATCCGAACGAGCAAATTCGGCTTTCTGAAGATTTTCTTCAGAAGCATCCCGCCAGCCGGTTCGCCGGGCCAGTGTCAACCCGCCTTGTCGAAGCATATTACTCAAAAAACGATTGGACCGGTTTCTACGCGGCCGCCACCACGACCCTCGCGAAAAATCCCGACGATGTCGACATCCTGGTTCTCACCGGCTGGGTAGTCGCGCACCTTTATGACCCCGACGAATCGGGCGCGGCCGCGAAATATGATCAGGCTGAGAGCTACTTGAAACACGCGATGCGGATTATTCCAGGTTTGCTCAAGCCCGCCGGGCTTACCGACGAACAGTTTGCAGCTTACAAGGCCACTGAAATGTTGCGCGCGCACAGCGGCCTGGGTTTGGTTGAATTCCGCCTGAAAGATTACGGAAGTTCCGTACAAGAACTCCAGCAAGCCACGCTCGGTCCCGCGTCGCCCGAGCCCGCCGATCTGTGGGCTTTGGGCATTGGGCTGGAACAAATAAAACGCTACACTGACGCGACCGATGCTTTTGAAAGATGCGGCAAAATCCCCGGCGCCCTCCAAGACTCCTGCACGCAGCTCGCGCATCAAGTCGAGGACGAAAAAACGAAGGTGCGCGTGGACCTCTGGTCGCCTCCGGATGTGGATGTGCCGCTGGTGTCAATCTCTACAGCCGAACCCTGCTCGCTTCCCGATGTTCTTTCTCACGCCGGCGAGCGCGCGCAGGAACTTGTCGACAATCTCCAGAGGTTCGCGGCGCAGGAAAAAATTCAGGTCCAACAAATGGACCGTTATGGATTCTTAGGCGGCGGCGATACCGGCAACTACGATTACCTTGTCACCTTTGAGCAGCATCCCGATGGGCTTTCGGTCGACGAATCCAGACAGGTCTCCGCCCACGAAGCGGGTCTACGGGGCGGACCGCGGGACAATGGCCTTACCGCTCTCGCGATGATTTTCCATCCCTACTACCAGGGCGATTACGACATGCGCTGCGAGGGCACGGCCGATTGGAATGGAACGCCCGCGTGGGTGATCTATTTCGTCCAGCGCAAAGATAAACCCGCTCGGACGCAGGGAATCGACACGCCGCAGCGGCAGTTTTCGTTGAAACTGAAAGGGCGTGCTTGGATCGCCAAGGACAGCTACCAGGTGCTGCACATCGATACGAACTCCATCGAACCGATCCCCATGATCGGGCTCACCAGCAATGCCGTGTCAATCAGTTACGCGCCCGTGGACTTCCACAAGCAGAACGTGCAGCTTTGGCTGCCGCAAAGTGCCGAAACATTCACGGAAATGATGAACGGCCGCTCCATCGTCAGGCACACGTTTACGGATTTCGTTTTGTTCTCGGTGCAGAGCAATCAGACGGTCGCACAGCCGCATCAGCCTTAACCTTGATCCGCGCCGATGAACCGCAAGTTCCTGTATTTCGCGGATTGCATGGCGTAACCCTGTTCTTTGATTTGGCTGTTAATTCCACCGAAACCTTCACGCCGATTTACGCATCTCAAATGATGAGGAGCTTCTCGAGCACTTGATTTTAATTCGAGGCTCTCGCCCACAGGAACTCTGCAAGCCCTGCTCTGTTATCCCGCGGGAAACAAATCTGGTATCGCAGGAGGAATCAATCATATGCGTATTCATGCGAAGTATTTTCTGACAGGAGTTGCCGTCGTTTTTCTGGCCCTGCCGGTTTGGGCTCAAACCGAAACCACCGAACTCACGATCGATCATCCTGAAACCATAGGCGCCACTCAACTCAAACCCGGAGATTACGAATTTAGAGTTAAGAGTGACGCGACCCAACTCGAAGTTCTGCAAGAGGGAAGCGTCGTCGCCCAGATTCCATGCCACTGGATCCAGCTCCCTAACAAAGCCGAAACCACGCAAGTCAGCACGAGCAACGATAAAATCACCGAGATTGACTTCGGCGGCAAAACGGCGGCAGTTCAAATCCCCTGACGCCATACGCGATGCAATTTGAACAGGGGGCGGAATTTAATCCGCCCCCTTTCCTACCACACAGGTCACATCAGCCATTCCATCGAAAACAGAACCCGGAACGCGCGTCTAAATGGCTTCGAGTTCTACTGCGCGTATTTCACCGAGCATCCGTACGGCCGCGTGGTCGGCACAGAAACTTGTTTCCCGGCCATTGCCTCCGTCAGCGCCTGCGAAACGTAGTTTGTCGCTCCCGGAATATCGGCGGGATCGGTGGTGGGCCTGTTGTCGATAGCGCCATCGTAAATCAACTCGCCTTGCGGATTGATCACAAACATATGCGGCGTGGTCTTCGCGTCGTAAAGGCGGCCCAACTGCCCGTCCGGATCGAGCAACGCAGCGGTCGGCGCGGCGTGCATCTGGCGCATGTAGTCGTTTTCTTGCGAAGCGCTTACGTAACCTTGTTCGTTCGGCGCGGATGAGATCACGGTGAACCAAATCACGCCGCGCCCAGTCCATTCACGCTGCAAATTTTCCATATTGCCGCTCTGATAGTGCTTTTGCGTGTAAGGACAGCCGTTGTTGTGCCATTCGAGCACCACGAATTTCCCGCGATAGTCGGCGAGATGATGGGTCCGCCCGTTACTGTCGGTCGCGGTGAAATCTGGCGCCGGCTGGCCCACGCGCGCCGCAAATGCCGCGGTAGCCGCAAGCAGAACGATTGCCGCAATGACGCCTCCAATTCGTTTTGCATTCATATTTCGCTCCCCATCCGTTCCGTTGCGCCCAGCGTAATCGTTCGGTCGCGTTCATCCGCAAAACCTCAGTGGCCCGCGCCTCCCGTAGCCGGCGTCTGCTGCTGTGTGACAGGCGCATCCACGGTGTAGCCGCCGCGCCCGGGAATCACCACGACGCCACGCAACTGCGCGATCGGCTTAAGCAGTTGGTCCGATTTCCGCAAGTGAATCTCGATTCCCGTCGCCGTAGTCCGCACGTCATGCGGCGCGGAGTTTTCTATGACGTCGGAATCCATCGGGAAAAATTCCACAGGCTGCACGGCCTTGCCGGTGCGAAGCGACAATATAAATTCGTTTCCAACCGATCGAGCGCGCGCCTGCCACGCCGCCGGCGCGGGCTGCGGCAAATGTTGTCTTGTCTGCTCGAACAG
>JBAQYV010000222.1:0-6973 GCA_049790315.1 Candidatus Acidiferrales bacterium
AAGGTGCTGGTTGCGGCGTCGCTTGCGGCGCTGCTGGCGCGGTGGAGCGTTTTCCGGCGCGTGTTGTACGCCGAAGTGCGCGATTCGGATTTGAAAGTGAAGCTGATGTTGTTCCTCACGCCGGCACTGGCGCTGAGCATCGTGATTCGTCTGGTGGGCGGCACTCCATATCGATTTGCCGATCTGATGCTTGAAGGATCGTTTCTGCTGGGATTGCTTGGCGGGCGCGTGGTGGGTCCTCTGGGCGGAGCGATTGTGAGCTTGCCGGCATTCGCCCATCGCGAATGGCTGGCGATGCCGCTGGCGGCCGCGGTGGGACTGATGGGCGGGCTGATTAGGCAGGCGATCCCCAACAAGGAAGAAATTTGGAATTTCGGTCCCTTCACATTTTTGAGCGTGCCGCGAGCTGTGGTGCGGTTGGTGCGCGAAGGGCGCGGCAGTTGGGTGATGCTGCCGCTGGCGGGCTCACTGGTTCTGGAATTGGGGCGGCAATTCCTGAGCCATGCGACGAAGCCGCAATGGTTGTTCTGCATTCCGGCGCACGCGGGCTGGCAATTGGCGCTGGCGATGGGCGCCACGATGACGGCCGTTGCCGTGCCGATCAAGATTTGGAACAACACGCGCGTGGAAATGAACCTCGAGCAGCATCAGCAACTATTGTTGAAGGCGCGCATGGCGGCGCTCTCGAGCCAAATCAATCCGCATTTTCTGTTCAACACGCTGAACACGGTGTCTTCGCTGATTCGCTACGATCCCGATCTGGCGCGCGAAGTGCTGATCAAGCTAAGCAGCATTCTGCGGCGCTTGCTGCGGCAGCATGAAACGTTTGTGCCGCTGCGCGAAGAAATCGAATTCGTGGACGACTATCTCGACATCGAAGTGGCGCGATTCGGGCGCGATAATTTGCGCATCTCGAAAGAAGTGGATGAGCGCTCGGTGGAAACATTTGTGCCGAGCATGCTCTTGCAGCCCATCGTCGAAAATTCGTTGAAGCACGGACTATCGGCAAAAGTG
Source organism: Candidatus Acidiferrales bacterium (assembly GCA_049790315.1). Taxonomy (GTDB): domain Bacteria; phylum Acidobacteriota; class Terriglobia; order Acidiferrales; family UBA7541; genus DASPOJ01. The sequence continues at coordinate 1,015 of JBAQYV010000222.1, forward strand.
GAAGGCGGCGCGATCGTGATCCGCGCGACTACACGCGATGGCCGTCTGGTAATCGAGATCGAAGACAACGGCGTGGGAATTCCGGCGGCGCGTCTGGCGCAGGTGTATCAAGAGGGGATCGGAATCAGCAACGTGCACGAGCGATTGCGCGTGCTCTATGGCGGCGATTTCAGCATGGACATTACGAGCCGCGAAGGCGAAGGCACACGCATTCGCATCGAAGTGCCCGAGCTTGTGACCACGCTGCCGGGCGCCAATGGCGGAAAATCCAGCTACTCGTAGCGCAGAGCGCGCAGCGGATTCACGCGCGTGGCGCGACGCGCGGGCAGATACGACGCCAGGCCCGCGACCGCCAGCAGAATTATCGCGACACCGATGTAAGTGATCGGATCCCATACGGCCACGCCGAAAAGTTCACCCGCGAGCAGGCGCACCAGGCCCGCCGCCGCAAGACATCCGGCCAGCAGGCCCCACAATCCGAGCCGCAAACCTTCGTTCAGCACCATGCGTTGAATATCGCGCGGCTCCGCGCCGAGCGCCATGCGCACTCCGATTTCCTGAATGCGCTGCGTAACGCTGTAGGCCATCAAACCATACAGGCCAATGGCCGCGAGCAGAACCGCCAGCGCCGCGAAGGATGCGAGCAGCGTCAAATTGAATCGGCGAATTCCCACGGCATCGTCCAGATATTGATCCATGCTTCTGATATCGCGCACGGGTTGATCGGGATCGACGCGCTGAAGCGCGGCCACCGCGGACGAAGCAACTTGGAGCGGATCGCGCCGCGTGCGGATGGTGAGGTTCATCAATGGCGACGGATTTTGAGACGCGGGCAAATAAAGAGCGGGAAGTTTGGGGTCGCCCAATTCCCATTCGCGAATGTCTCCGACGACGCCGACGATCGTGAGCCAGCCGCTGCGCAGGTGCGGCTCGCCAGGAGTAGCGGCGGATTTGTCCACCGTTAGCGCGATGCGCTTGCCGAGCGGATTTCTGCCCTCGAAGTAAAACTGTGAGGCCGTGCGACTGAGAATCACGACGCCCGCTCCGGACGTATTGTCGGCATCGGTGAAGAATCGCCCCTGCTCCAGCGTGATGCCCATCGTGCGGAAGTAGCCGGTGGAAACAACAAGATCGCCGGCCCAGGGCATGGCGTTTGGCGCGGTGGGCTGGCCATCGATCGTGAATTCGATGTAGGCGGCCCAGCCGGCAAGCGGCAGGGAACTGACGGCGCCGGCTGAAAGCACTCCAGGCGTGGCGGAGACTTGTTCGAGCGCGCGCTGATAAAAATCGGCGATGCGTTCAGGCTCGGAATATTTATTTTGCGGAAGCCACACTCGCATCGTGAGCACATGGTCGTGGCGGAAGCCAGGGCTCGTCTCCAGCAGATCCACAAAACTTCGGAGGAGCAGTCCCGCGCCGACCAGCAGGACCAGCGACATGGCGACCTCGAAGACGACAACAGTGTCCTGAAAGCGGCGGCGATGGCGTCCCGCGCCGCCGGAGCGGCCGCCTTCTTTCAGCGTTTCGTTCAGATTGCCGCGCAAGGCGCTCACCGCGGGCGCCAAGCCGGACAAAATCCCGGTGGCAAGCGCCAATGCCAGGGCGAATCCGACGACTATCGGATCTAAACCGGCGAGGCTCAAGCGCGGAATATCGGGCAGCGTACCCATGCCGCGAAGCGCCTGCAGCGCGAGATAGCCCAACCAAATGCCCGCGATCCCGCCGATCGCCGCAAGCAGCACGCTTTCGACGAGCAGTTGCCGCATCATGCGCCACGGACTGGCGCCGAGCGCTCTGCGCAGGGCCATCTCTTTGCTTCGCGCCGAGCCGCGCGCCAGCAGCAGACACGCCACATTCGCACACGCGATCAGCAGAACGAGCAGCGCCGATCCCAATAGCATGTAGAGCGCCGGGCGCGATGGCTGCACCAAATCCTCCAGCACGGGCGCTACGCGCATCCCGTCGCCGAGATCGGAATCCGGATATTCGCGCCGAAGGTCGTCGAAAACGGATTGCATATCGGACTGCGCTGCCGCGACGGATACGCCGTCCTTCAATCGGCCGTACACCACCAGCGTATCGCCGAAATCGCGCTCGGATTCGTCGCGCACCGCGGGAAGCGGCATGAAAATATCGTATTGCGTATCGGCGAAAAGGCGGTTGTAGCGCGCCGGCAGGATGCCAATCACCGTGACGGGTTTGCCGTCCACCTGAATCGTACGGTTGATCAGGCTCGGATCGCTACCGTACCGGCGCACCCACAACGCGTGCGACAGCACAGCCTCGGCGTCATGGCCGGGCTCGTCCTCGGAAGCTAAGAACGTGCGGCCGCGCTCCGGCGTGACTTCGAGCATGTCGAAAAAATTCGCGGAGACGCGCACGCCCCACAACTGCTCCGGCGTTCCGGCGCCCGTGATTGTAAAAAACCACGATTGCCACGCGGAGAGTTCCGAGAATGAGCGGCTGCGTTCGCGCCAGTCCAGAAATTCGGGCTCGGAAGCGGGCAGGGAATCGGTGCCGCGGGTGGCATTTGTTTTCCAGACGAAGCAGATTCGATCGGAGTGCGGGAAGTGCAGCGGCCGCAGCAGGACGGCGTCGACGACGCTGAAAACCGCGGTGTTCGCGCCGATGCCCAAAGCCAGAGTCGCTACCGCAAGCAGAGTGACGGCGCGGTTCTTGAGCAACATCCGTGCCGCGAAACGCAGGTCTCGGCCGATTTCTGCGAACAAGGAGCCCCCAACGCGCGCGTCAGTATACAGTAAGTTACGTAACGCTGCTCAGTCGGGCGCGTGCTGAGACAAACATGTTTCTAACGTCCTTCGTTGATCGCGCGCGCGCGAACTTTTCTAGCGGCACATTTTTCGCGGGTGACAGGAGGGTGGATCGATCGCTTGCTGCGGCATTGGCGGACGATGCGTTAGCGTCCGAACTGGAAGATATCGGGGAGCGTTTCCTTGCAGGTGCGCGAAATCCCGGGCTAGACTCCGTTCGAGCCGCCCTGCGCGTTTTCTTCGCCTTCTTTGTACAGATACTTGATCACTTGTTTGTAGACCAGCAGATTAGGGCTTCCAAAGCGCGTCAACTTGATGCAATCGCGGTCATACCATTCCACTGTACCGTGCAGCACTTCGCCGTCGGTAAGCACCACGACCATCGGCGTGCGCGCTTGCATCTGCTTCACCCAATAAAATCCCTCGGCGTTGGTCTGCTCAGGAGGAGCCGGTTTCTTATGCGGTTGCGGACCCGCATGTTGCGGGCGGGCGGCGGGCGATTGTTCCTTCACTTCGGTAAGAGTAGGACGAAAAAGCTTCCGATTGACCATTACAACTCCTATCTGTAATGACCCGTGTGGGGAGACTGCCCGACACAGCCCCCGGAGTTGGGAAAGTCGTGCTTCTTTCTGTGAGACGCCACAGACTCCGATTTGGTTACATTGAGTTACGGCGAATTTTATTTTTTAATTTATTCGGCCGTGCGGCGCGGGCCGTATTGCGCTGCTTGCGCCTGCGATCTAGTGTGCGCCGCGTGTCTCCTCGCCGCTGCGAATTCCCGGCGCCGTGGCCAGCGCATCCAGACCTAGCTGCCGGCTGATGTTGCGCCGCAGACGAGATGAAAGGCCATCCAAGTCGCGCGTCATCGCGGCCACCCACGCCGGATCGACATGCTTTGCGAGCGCCTCGAGTTCCTTGCGAAGCGGGGCATTTCGCAATTGCTGATGCGATCCCGTCCATGACACCTCCAGCAAATCGCTCAGCACGCTGTAAAAAACTTCGAGAACTTGTTCAAACGGCACTTCGCGCTGTTTCGCAAGTTGCGCCGTCCGGCTAAACAAATCGGAAACAGGACCCGGCCGCGCTGCGCGGTCGAGTATCGCCAGAACATCGCGCCGCAAGGTCATCGCGGCTTCCGGCTCCATACTGAGCGCGGCGCCGGGACTTCCTTCCGACAATTGCGCCGCAAGTTTTCGCTCAGCCGGGCTCATCTCGCTGCGCTCGCGTAAAATCTCTTCCACTTGCGGCGTTTCCAGCGGCGCGAAGTGAAATTGCAGGCAGCGCGAACGAATCGTGCTCAGCAGCGCGTACGGGCTGGGCGCCATCAGAATCAGCGTGGCGCTCTCGGGTGGTTCTTCCAGAATTTTCAGGAAAATGTTGGCGTAATCCCAGCGCATCGTTTCCGCGCCATCCAGCAGGAACAAACGCCGCCGCCCTTCCGGCCGGAAGTACGCGCCGCGCTGCACCGCGCGCAATTGACCCACGTGCAGCACCGGCCGCGCGACAGGAGTCTTCAGCCGAATCGGGTCCGGCACTACGACGCAGACATCGGGATGCGGCTGCAGCAGCAGCGGCATGCGTTCCACCGCGGCGGCGTCGGCGCTTTCGCCACGCTCCGCGAGCGCTCGCTCGATCATCGGCTGCGGATTGGCCAGTTCCGCTAAGCGCAGACACGTCGCGCACTCGCCGCAGAAATCGTCGACGAGCCGCTCGCAGCTCGCCGCCTGCGCGAACATGCGCGCCAGCGTATATTTTCCGACGCCGCGCGGTCCCGTGAACAGCAGCGCGTGCGGCACGCGTCCTGCCGCGAGCATGCCTCGCAGCGCCGCTACGATTCGCTGATTGCCGATGTATTCGTTGAATCCCAAAGTTTTATTTCGTGCGATTCGCGCAAACTATTTTTTCACGCGCGTACAGCCAGCGCCGGCAGGTGCTGTTCGATCGCGGCCATCACGTCGCTATGAATCGCTTCCGGCGGACGCAGCTTGCCCTTCGCGCCCTCGCAACATTCAATCGTGCGCCAGTTGGCCTCGGTGGCCAGGCGGTCGTAAACGAGCGCCGCCTGTTCGAGATGCTTCAAATCCGCTTCCTGAAGATCGCGCGAAAGCTTCGTGTACTGCCGCGAGCCTTTACGGCCGATCAGTTCGTGCGCTTTCGCCGCGGGCAGCCGCAGATAAATCACCAAGTCCTCCGCGGGCAGCCCGTAAATTCCGTATTCCAGCCGCTTCAGCCACGAAGAAAATTCCTCGCGCCGTTGCGCGCCCACGCGCGCCGTTTGGTGCGCCAGATTTGACGCGATGTAACGGTCCGCCAGCACCATTTTGCCTTTCGCCAGCATCGCCTCAAGCTCGCCCTTCGATTCAAAGCGATCGCCGGCGAACAGCAGCGCCGAAAAATGCGGGTCCACGCGATCCAGCGGACCGAATTCGCCGTTCAGATAACTCGCCGCCAGTTGACCGAACGAGGACTCGTAGCGCGGAAAACTGAAGCACGCGTAGCGGACGCCGCGTTGGTCAAGCGCGCGCCCCAACAATTCAATCTGCGTGCGCTTCCCCGACCCGTCGATTCCTTCGATAGCGATGAATGTTCCGCGCGCAGGCATGTGATTTCCGCAAGTGTAGCCGTGCGCGCCCCGCCCCGCAACTCGCGGCGTCCCTTGTTTCCGATTCGCGCCGCGGATCGGAGCGGCCGTGAATTTTCCCGATGGAGTAAACGTGGGTTCCCCATTTTCGTCCCGCCGTCCGGGGCGAAAGCGGGGTCCTTCGCGTACGACTATTTTGCGCTTCCAGCCGTCCTGCTAGAATGCGCGCCATGGACAAAGCGCGCTCCTACGTCGGCGCGAATTTCGTTGAAGCGCTTGACCGCATCGCCAGCGCCGCATCCCGCGCCGGACGCCGCGCCGATGAAATCACGCTGATCGCCGTGTCGAAAACTTTCCCCGCCGCGTTAATCCGCGAAGCTCACGCCGCCGGAGCGCGCCATTTCGGCGAAAGCCGCATTCAGGAGTGGGAAGCGAAGCGGCCGGACGTCGCCGATCTCGATGCCGTCTGGCACCTGATCGGCCATTTGCAAAGCAATAAAGCCGCCCGCGCCGCCAGCTTGTTTCACGCTGTGGATTCGCTTGACGGCGCCGAACTCGCGCGCCGCCTGGAACGCGCTCGCGCCGCCGCAGCCACGGAGCCAGGAGT
>JBAQYV010000223.1:0-7199 GCA_049790315.1 Candidatus Acidiferrales bacterium
GCCAGCTCGTGCGCGAGCATGGCTGCGAGGCTCGCTTCATCGGGCAAAACGTCGATCAGGCCGCGGCTGAGCACGATTGTGTGGCCGACAGTGAACGATTCGAGCGTCGAGGTGAGCAGGACGCGACAACGCACGTCCGGCTCGATGTCCAAATTGTTGGTGACCTCAAGATTGTTCACAACCGTGTCGAGAACCTTGTCCACATCACCTTTGGGCGCAAGCAGGCCCATGCGTTCGAGACGATCTGTGACATTATCTTCCGCCTGACGGTCCCAGGAACGCTGCGCCTGTATTGGTGATAGGTCGTTTGCGGTCTGCGTCTCATCGTCCACCGACGTGGGCGCTTCGACCAGGACTTTGCTCAACTCCTCTTCTTCCTTGGCCTGGCCCAGGTTGTAGCCCCAGAGACGTGTTTGTCCTTTGAACTGAAGCTTTTTGCCCAACGCGTAACGCAGGTTCGATTCTTCGCTGTAGATGAATGCGGGCAACCAGAGATTCGGGCCGGCATTCACGCGCCAGCTATCGAAGTGGAAAAAGAAATTGCCGGATGAACCGCCGGTATAGCCGCCGTTGAAGCGGACCACATGGTAGTCCTGATCCTCAACCCAGATGCGTCCGACAAAGCGGCCCTTGCCGGAATGCGGCACGGGCGTGACGTCAAATACCAAGCAGCGAACCTCGCCCAAAAATTCTTCGCGGACGTAATCGAACTTGTAGTGTCCGCGGTCGAAATCCGCCTGGTCGATATAAATCATCTGAAGGAAACCGCGCGGCAGGAAATCCATTTGAAACGTAAAGATCGACCCGAGGCCAGCCATCACCCGGTGGGACTTGTTTCCGTTGGAGGTCAGCGGCTCCAGATCCACGCCTTTCGCGAGCACGGCGCGGCCGAGGAAATACTTATCCCCGTCCGGCACAGAGCCCAAGTCTTTGTCCGTGCGCATCTCCTGGATGTAGGTCTCAACCAAGGGTGAGAATTGCGAAAGGGTGGTGATCTCCTGGTGCTCTTGCGCGATGATGCGATCCTCGACTTGATTGAGCGTGGCAGGTTGGTCAGCCGCCCGCAGGGGGATAACACTTAGCGCGAACGCGACGAAAACTAGTGGCAGGGTCCGCATAATTCCTCCCAATATCTAGTACACGTTTCGATAGTCTTCCCGGCTGCCCTATTCCGGTGAAGAGCTGAGGTGGAGACGTGAAGAACCCCATCCTGAGATTCGATGCTGCCGGAGCAACCAAAGGTTTAATAGGCTCTTACGACCTATCGCCGGTTCAAACGCGCGTGGACCAGATACGCAGTTCGCAAAGCGGCAAAGTCGAGCCTTAAGCAAATGTTACAAGCGCACAGAGGCACTTACAGCTTCTGACGCCTCAGTGCGCCGACTGTCGCTCGTACGGGGCTCGTTCGAGCCACGCTACCGCAGCCAAGCCCGCGATGGCGATGGCTCCGGCGAAGCCGAGCGCCAAGTCGCCTGCGAGATGGCTCAACGCGAGCGCTGCAATCCCACACATCATGCCGAGGGCATAGAGCATGAGGACGGCACCACGCTGTTGGAGACCCAAGTTCGATAGGCGGTGCGCGGTGTGGTCCTTGCCGGGCGTGGTGAACGGAAGCAGGCCACGGCGCGAGCGCGAGATCGAGACTAGCGTGGTATCGAAAATTGGTACGCCCAAAATCAACAATGGCACAAGCCAAGTGGCGGGCGGATGCCCTTCTGGACGCAATTTCAGCGCGAGCGTGGCCATTAGAAAGCCGAGAAACATGGCGCCCCCATCACCCATGAAGATTTTCGCGGGACTGAAATTCCAGCGCAGGAATCCGATTCCGGCTCCCATTATGGCGGCGGCCATGGCGCCGACGAGCCACTGGCCACTGTGCAGGGCGAAGATGGCGAAAAAGAGAGATGCGGTAGCCGCTACCCCGGCACACAAACCATCCATGTGGTCCAGGATGCTGAATGCCGCCGTGATGCCGACTACCCAGATGATCGTCACGACAGTGTCGCACGACCACCCGAAGCGACCGGGCCAAATGACAGAAAAAACTTGCGCTCGAATTCCCGATTCAAGAAGGATCGCCGCAGCCGCGGGCATGGCAATGAACAACTTGATTTGGTGGTGCAGAAGACCCCGATCGTCCAGAAAGCCCACGGTGGCCACGAGGGTGGCGCCGGCGAAAATGCCCAGTACTTGGGACCATGCATCGCTGTGAATCACAACCAGAATCGCGAGCGCCACGCCGAAATAGATCGCCAGACCGCCCAGCAGGGGAATCGGAACGGCATGGATCTTTCGGGTGTCGGGGCGATCCACCATGCCCACGCGCAAGGCGAAATGGCGCACAGGAACTGTGAGCCCTAGGGATGCCGACAAAGCTACGACGAATGCGATGAGCGCAGCTAACAACGATTTCCTCAGAGGGCGCTCGTCCCGGAACACCCCATCTTTAAACGAAAAACGAGAGACCGCCGGCAGCGATGCCGGCACTTCAGCGCTCGGTCAACATGCGCTTAAGAATCGTTTGAACGTGAGCGCGATCCTTCGCCTTGTAATACCAGTCGATCGTACGACGCAAACCCTCACGGAAGGGGACTTGCGGCTCCCATCCGAGCAGTTGCTTGGCGCGGGAATTATCGGCCACGCGATTGAGCGGGCCAGTGGGCATATCGCGGAGAAATTTGATTTCCGCCTTTTGACCGGTAAACTCGAGCACCATTTTCACGGCGTCGATCACAGTGACGCGCTCCATGGTGCCGAGATTTACCGGAGTGCCGTCGTCAATTTTTTCACCGGCGAGGATCGTGCCGGAGACGATGTCGTCGATGTAGGTCCAATTGCGAATCTGCGTGCCGTCGCCCCAGACCTCGAACGGATTCTGCCCGACGAAAGCGCGGGCGATCATGGCAATCACGGCATGGTTTTCAACGCCGCGCGGGCCATACACCGTGAAATAACGGCAGGAGGCGGCTTTCAGGCCGTGCTCCTTGGCATAGGCTTGCAGAGTGAATTCGCCCATCAGCTTGGCCCAACCGTAAGTGTTATCGGCGTCGTTCGGGCCCTTCGTGAGGTCTTCGGTGAGATAGAGAACTTTGTGCGTATCGGCCTGCAGAAAATTCGGATAGACGCAACCCGAAGAAGCGAAAACGACTCGCGCTTTTGCGCGTAGCGCCTCGGAAAAAATCAGGCCATCGAGGAAAAAATTGGAAGCCGGGCCCGCCTGATGCAAATCCACGTAACCACGCCCGCCGTGGTCGGCGGCAAGATGAAAAACGGTGTCAATGCCGGCGAGAGCGCAACGGGCAATGCCCGGTTCGCGGAGATCGGCGTGGAGAAACTCCAGTTTGCCGCTGGCGATGTGATTCTTGATGTTATCGAGGTGTCCACTGGTGAGATCGTCCACCGCGCGGATTGTGGCGCCCTTGGCGATCAGTTGATCCGCCAGAGTCGAACCAATGAACGAAGCGCCACCCGTAATAAGCACTTTTTTGCCGGTCCAAAAGGTTTCGTTGGGACTCATTCGCTTGAAATTTCCTCCAGGATTTTCACAAAGGCGCTAATTTGTTGCCTCTTATCATAGCTGATTGCGATCTCCCGCGCGCGTAGGGACATTTCGGACAGGAGGCCCGGATCGCGCATCACTCGCCGAACGGCATCGGCAACCGCTTCGGCATTGTCCGGATCAGCCACCAAGCCGCAACCGGCTCGCATCACGATGCGGGCCGCGTCCGTCTGCGCCGTGGCGACGGCTAAAACGGGGCGGCCGGCGGCCAGCAAAGGATAGAGTTTGGAGGGCACGACAACACCTTCAAGGCCACGGTTAACGGTGAGGATGTGTAAGTCCCCCGAAGCGAGTACATTAGGAATCTCCCGCGCCGGAAAATAAGGCAGAAAGCGCACAGCGGCGGAGCCGGCGGCTTCGGCTTCGATCTCCGCTTTCTTCGCGCCCTCACCGATGAACACCAATCCAACCCCCTCCGGCGCCAAAAGTCGCGCGGCGCGGACCAGCGTGCGCCATGCGCCGTAGAAGCCCAGGTTGCCGGCATGCACGAGGACGAACCGGAAATCGCCGCGTATCTGGCGCGCCACGGGATTGTCAGGTGAGGGCAGCGCGTCCGGCACCGGCACAGCATCACGCACGATCGAAATGCGCGCCAGGTCTACTCCCTTGGCTAGAATGCGATCGCGCATATCTTCGCCAAGCACGATCACGCGCGCGGCGCTGCGCAGCGTTTTTCGGTGCATGCGCTCCCAGCGTTGGATGAATTTGCTGGGCCGAACGATATTTCCACAGACGGCCATATCGGGATACAGATCGCGAATATTGTAAACGAACGGCCGGCCGGTAAGGCGCGCCACGTGTGACGCGACAATGCCCATCACGGGCGGGTCCGTCATTGACAATACAACATCGGAGCGGATGGCGAGTGCACGCGGAATGGCGAGGCCGAGATAGGTTAAATAATTGCTGGCGCGGCGACGCATCTGGAAACGTGGGAACGCGGTGGAACCAACGCGCTCGACGACAAGATTGCCGCGGACTTCGCGGCGCCACAAATAATACGGATGGCGCTCCGTGGGATCGTACGAAGGGCGACCGCAGAGAACCGTGACGCGGTGAAGACGCGCAAGCGGCTCGAGGAATTCGAGCGCGAGTTTGGCCGTCGCGGAAGTGTCCGGCGGAAAATACTCGTTCAGGACCAGAACGTGCACAGCGGCATCCCGAAAAAAAGATTGCGCGGCTTGCGATTCATTGGCGCCGTGCGCGACAGCTGAGGGTTCACAGCGGCGCCTGCGCGCTGGGGACGCCGGCCAAGCCCGCGGACTCGGCGGCAGCGGCCGGCTTGCGCACCAGGATATTGCCGAGAACGAGAGCATCCATGTTGGTGCGGAGAAAACAATCGATGGCTTCTTCCGGGCGGCAAACGATGGGCTCGTTGTCGTTGAACGATGTATTCAGAACGACGGGCACGCCGGTGAGCTTCGCGAACTCACTGATCAAGCGCCAGTAACGCGGGTTGGCTTGACGGCTGACAGTTTGCAAGCGGCCCGTGCCATCCACGTGCGTGGGCGCGGGGATAACGTCGCGTTTTTCCGGACGCACAGCGTATGCCAAGGTCATGAACGGCGAGGGATAAGATTTCTCAAAGTATTCGGATGTGGCTTCTTCGAGAATCGAGGGGGCGAAGGGGCGAAAAATTTCGCGGTGCTTGATGCGGCGATTCAAGATGTCTTTCATTTCGGGACGGCGTGGATCGGCGACGATACTGCGATTGCCCAGCGCGCGCGGGCCCCACTCGGCGCGGCCCTGAAACCAACCGAGGATTCTGCCCGTGGCGATTTCTTGCGCGGCGGCGCGGGCTAATTCTTCTTCCGGCAGCTCAGCAAGTTCAAGACCTGAATCGGAGAGGCGGCTTGAAGCGATGGCAGCGCTTAACTGCTCGGGAGAATATTCCGGCCCCCAATAGGAGTGCTCCATCACGAAGGCGCGCGGTTTACCGAGGGTTTGATGATGCACGAAATAGGCCGCGCCGACTGCGAGGCCGGCATCTCCGGCGGCGGGCTGAACGAATATGCGCTCGAATGGCGTGCGATCGAAAATGCGGCCGTTGGCGATGCAATTGAATGCCACGCCGCCGGCGAGGCACAGATTTTTTTGCCCGGTGCGCGCGTGCAATGCATTCAACATCTCAAAAAGGACTTCTTCCAGACGCGCTTGCAATGTGCAGGCAGCGTCACGATGGCTCTGCTCGAGCGGGGCCTGAGGATCGCGCGCAACGCCGAGCCGCTCAGCCATGTAGGGCGAAAACATCGGCGCGATTTCGGGGGTCTTGTCGGCGTCGCGCCAAGTCATTTCGGGGCCGGTGCGATGGTGAATAAAATAATCGAGATTCAGGCGGAAACCAACGCCGCCATCGTTGCGCACGATGCGGCGAAACTCGTCGAGATATCTGGGCTCGCCATACGCGGCGAGGCCCATGATTTTGTATTCATCGCCAAATTTGCGAAATCCAAGGTATTGAGTGACGGCGGTGTAATACATTCCGAGCGAATGCGGGAAAGCGATCGAGCCATCGATGTGCATCTTATTCCCCGCGCCGGAACCCCACATGGTGCTGGCGAAATCACCCAGGCCGTCGGCGGAGAGAAGCGCCGCTTGTTCAAACGGCGAAACGAAAAAGGCGCTGGCCAGATGGGCCTGGTGATGCTCGACGCGATGAAATTTCGCGTGAATTTGCGCGGGATCGCACTCGAAGGCCGTAGCCAGCGCATCGGGAATGCCAACGAATCGGGCCAACACGCGGGCGCGCTCGCGGGCGAAACGCGGCATGCGCAACGCGAAAAGAAGTTTGGTGCCGAGACGCGCCCAGGGATTGCGTGGGATCGCGATGTGGTCAACATCTTGGAGACGGATGCCAGCCGTATCGAGACAATAGCGAATCGCCGCGGCAGGAAAACCCGCCGCGTACTTCACGCGATTGAAGCGCTCTTCTTCGACGGCAGCCACTAACTGGCCGTCGGACACCAGAGCCGCCGAAGCGTTTCCGTGGTAAGCGTTGATGCCGAGAATATTCATGCCGGGATTCCGCCGCTCCTCTGGTTCTAGTTCGCGCCGCGAATCGCGCCGCTTACTTGTGTCGTGCCGCTTACTTGTGTCGCACCACCCGGCGCGCACGATCGGGACCCCGCAACCGGCGACGCCATTGCGGGATTCGCAGTGACATTTCGCCGTACCCATTCATTCAAAACATAAAGACTCCACGGCCGCGACCATCCAGTTTGCCCGGCGCGAAAATTCCGCCACACAGCGCGAACAGACTTAGATTGCAAATGATCGTTTAATGGCGCGCTGAGATCATCCAAATCCCGGGCCACGCGATCGCCAAGTGGGCCGCGCAACCAATGCTCCCACGGCAATGTGAAGGTGCGCTTAGGCTGGCTTAACACCTCCTCGGGTAAAAGGTCGCGCACTGCCTCGGCCAACAGAGCCTTCGGCTGGCCCGCGCGTTGCTTGGCGCCGGCGGGCAAGGCGGCCACGAACTCGACGAGTTCGTAATCGAGCAGCGGCACGCGCACTTCGAGCGAGTGAGCCATGCTCACGGCGTCGGTATCGCGCAGCAGCGTGTTCACCATGTACGAACGCATTTCGAGCCAAGATACCGCGGTGAAAGCGTCGCGCCCTTCGACCTCGTGTGCCGCGT
>JBAQYV010000224.1:0-17621 GCA_049790315.1 Candidatus Acidiferrales bacterium
TGGGATCTTCGGCGTACACATCGTCGCCGACTTCCGCTTCGGCCATGGCGCGGCGCATTTCGGGCGTGGGGCGCGTGACGGTGTCGCTGCGGAGGTCGACCGTTTTTTTAGCGAAGCGCGCGTCTTCAGAATCTGTCGCTGGCGCGGTTGTTGGTGTGGACCTCATCGACGTCAGGGATCCTTTCCGCGGGCGCTCAATCGAGCAAGTTGACGAAAACTTCGTTCGACACGGCGAGGCGCGCGGGCGCGAGACGCAGCCAGCCGTCGCGGAGTTCGACAAGGCCTTGATCGAGAAGCGGCGCGAGACGGGCGCGCAGATCGTGACCATAGCGCGCTTCGATCGCGGCGACGTCGATGCCATCCAATTGGCGCAAGCCGAGAAACAATTCTTCCTCGAGCGCTTGCGCGGGCGAAACACGCTGGCGCTGCTCGACGGGCCATTGGCCTAACTCGATCGCGGCAGCGTAGGCGGCGGGATCGTGGATTTTGGCCCAACGCTCTTGCCCATCGAAGGAATGCGCGCCGGCGCCGAAACCGAAGTACGGCTGGCGCTGCCAGTATTTCAAGTTGTGGCGCGCACGCAGACCGGGGAGCGCCCAGTTGGAAATTTCATATTGTTCGTATCCGGCATCGGCGAGGAGGGAGCGCGCCGATTCGTAGAAGTCCGCGACATCGTCGTCGCTGGGTAATGCAGCGGCGCCGTAGCGCAAGCCGCCTGCGAGCGATTCGGCGCCCAAGCGGCTGCCTTCGTCAATTTCAAGCATGTAAATCGAAATGTGCTCGGGACGAAGCTCCATCAAACGGCCCAAGGACTCGTTCCAGGTGTGGCGCGTTTGGTGCGCGAGGCCGGCGATTAAATCGAAGCTGATATTCGCGAAGCCCGAGGCGCGCAACATTTGGTCGGCAGCGTACAGTTCGGCGCGTCGATGCAGGCGGCCGGCCGCGGCGAGTTCGCGATCGTCGAAAGATTGCGCGCCGAGGCTGATGCGATTGAAGCCCGCGGCGCGCCATGCGGCGGCGCGCTCGGACGTGATGGTTTCGGGATCAGCTTCGAGCGTGATCTCGGTCCACTCGCAGGGAAACGATTGGCGGGCGGTGTCGAGGAGACGCGCGAGGTCCGCCGCGTCAAGCATGCTCGGCGTACCGCCGCCGACGTATACGGTGTCGATCGAAAAAGGGGCGGCTGCGTTCACGGCGACGCGGGCGTTTGCGCGCCAATCAATTCCGGCGCGCTCGGACCACTCGTAGAACATTTTCATTTCGCGGCAGACGGCGCTGATGTAGGGAGATTGCAGGCCAACGGAAAAAACACCGGTATGGAAATTGCAATACGTGCACTTCGTTTGGCAGAACGGAACCTGGATGTAGAGACCGTGGGGCACGGGATCGTCTCGAATCGCGCGCTACGTCGGCGCGTCGGGCACTACGCGCACGAGAACTTCACGCGTGCGGGGGCCGTCGAATTCGCACAGAAAGATTGCTTGCCAGCGACCGAGAACGAGCCGGCCATTTTCAATGAGCACGGTTTGCGATGTGCCTACCATGGCCGTCTTCACATGCGAATCCGAATTTCCTTCCGCGTGCCGGTAGCCAGCGGCTTCGCGCGGGACCAGACGATCGAATGTGAGCTCGATGTCGTGCGCCACGTCGGGATCGGCGCCTTCATTGATCGTGATGCCAGCGGTGGTGTGCGGCACGTAGACGTGGCAAACACCGTCGATTGTGCCGTGGCGCGCGACGATTTCCGACACTTCGCGGGTGATCTTGCGCAGTTCCGTGCGCCGCGATGTTTTGATTGCCAGCCTCGCGGTGCGCGCGGCGTGCGTCGATTTTGCGGGAGCGCTCATGCGATGAACAGGCCTCGCGGTCTAACCGAGAGCGTCCGCGGACGACGCGCCGTAAAACGCGAACCACGGCTTGGCCGCAGCGAGGCGCG
This sequence comes from Candidatus Acidiferrales bacterium, assembly GCA_049790315.1. Classification (GTDB taxonomy): domain Bacteria; phylum Acidobacteriota; class Terriglobia; order Acidiferrales; family UBA7541; genus DASPOJ01. The sequence goes on from JBAQYV010000224.1 coordinate 1,937, forward strand.
AATTCACGTTGTTGATGTTCTTCACGCCCGTGTCGGAGAGCCAATCTTCGAGAGCCTTCACGCCGGACTTCGCGTACACGGGAATGCCCTCTTTCCACGTGGCGCGTCCGCACAACACGCCGGAGAAATTCACGCCGGATTCGGCGGCAAGCTCAAGCGTATCGTTGAACGTTTCGTTGCTGACGCCGGCGGAGAGATAAATGAAGGGTTTTTTAGCGACGGCCGCGGCTTTGCGGAAATGTTCCTTGGCTTCATCGCGCGTATAGGCGGTTTCGCCTTTCGCGTCGCGCGCACCGGCGACGAACGCCATGGTGACGGGAACTTCCACCTTGAGCACATCGACGCCGTATTGCGGCTTCGAAAATTCTTCCATGCTGCGCGTGACTACTTCCGGCTTTTTCCTGGCGAACGCCAAACCTTTTTCGTCAACGCCTTCCTCGTAGCCGACAAACTCGAGGAAAAACGGGACATCCGCGGCGACACATTCGGCGCCGATGCGCTCAACCCAGGCGTGCTTGATCTCATTGATCTTCGGCGGATCGAATGGCGTGTAATAGAGGAGAATCTTCACGCAATCGGCGCCGGCGGCCACGATGCGGCGCACGGAATAAAGATCGAGCAGGTCGGGCAGACGGCCGGGCTGCGTATTGTCATAGCCGCTATTTTCGTAGGCGAGCAAAAGGCCGGCGTTCTTCGCGCGTTGCTTCGCGGCGCTCAGGCCGAATTCGGGATCGAGCAGGATGGCGCTGGCGTGCGGCGTCAAAACGCGCGTGACCGCTTCCTTGAACTCGACCATCATCTCGCTGGTGACGGCTTTCTTATCAATGCCCTTGCCGGTTGCTATGGCGCTGCGCAGTGAGCCGCGCTGATCCATGGCGGCCGCGGCAATCACGCCGCGATCGTTCGACACCGCCTGCATTCCTTTTCGCTTTCCCGCAGTAATCTTCATCGAGTTCCGCCTCCCAGCAGTGGCAAAATTGGAGTTTGTGAGTCCCCGATATTCTAACATGGGCCGGAGCGCGGCCGGGGCTTGAGGATTGCACCTCCGCGCGGGACGCCAGGCCAATAGGAAATCGCAACTTGGTTTGATATTCTTGCTTGCCCGGTTGTCCGGTAAAGTTGGCCGGCAACCTGTGTTCAGTGTCCCGCGGTGGGCGACTAGCTCAGCTGGGAGAGCGCCTCGTTCGCAACGAGGAGGTCGGGGGTTCGAATCCCCCGTCGTCCACCAATCGCTTCTTGCGGCGTGTGTTTCACGGAGGATTCCGTACATGATGCATCTGGCGCCGAAAGTGCCGATCACATTCGCTTGGCTGATTGCGGTCGCGATGTTGGTGCCGCAAGGTCGAGCGCAGACCGCGGCGGCGGCGCCATCAGGCGCCTCCGCGGACACGCGCTCCGTCGTGCTTTGGCCCAATGGCGCGCCTGGAGCACTAACCGGCGGAGGCGAACTCGACGTCCCGAAGCTCGACATTTATTTGCCTGCTACGAATCCGACAAAGACGGGCGTGATCATTTGCCCGGGCGGCGGCTACCAACATCTTTCGCTGCAGAAAGAAGGATCGGATGTGGCGGCGTGGCTGAATGCGCGCGGGGTAGCAGGATTCGTGCTGCATTATCGTCTGGGGCCGCGCTATCACTATCCGGCGCCGTTCGAAGATGTGACACGCGCGATGCGCTACGTGCGCGCAAATGCCGCGGCGCTCGGAATCGATCCGAAGCACATCGGCGTGATGGGATTTTCGGCAGGCGGAAGTCTGGCATCGATCATTTCGACGCACTATGACGCGGGCTCCCCCGATTCCACCGATCCGATCGAGAAGTTGAGCAGCCGGCCGGATTTTTCGATTTTGTGCTACGCCGTGATCAGCATGCATGAGAAAATCACGCACGCGAGCTCGCGGCTGAACCTGTTGGGGCCGAATCCCGATCTGAAGCTCGTGAATCTGCTCTCGAGCGAAGATCACGTGACGGCGGACACGCCGCCGGCGTTTCTGTACCACACGGCGAGCGATCAGACCGTGCCGGTGATAAACAGCGTATTGTATTTCGAGGCGCTGAAAAAAGCCGGCGTGCCGGGGGAATTGCATATTTTCGAGAGCGGGCCGCACGGCACCGGGCTCGGACAGAATATCCCGGGCCTGCCGGCGCTCGCGGAGTGGCCCACGCTGCTCGCCAACTGGATGCGCGCAAACGGCTGGATGGAAACCGACACAACGGCGGCGCCGGCGACCGGAGTAAAACCTTGACACGCGCGCTCGACCGGGAGCATCTTGCAACCATGCGAACATTACTATTGATCTTGATTTGTGCGTTTTCGGCTGTGGCGGCGCAGGCTCAGACCGCCGCTTCCACCACGAAAATTTTCATCTCAAATTCCAACGACTGGCAGAAATCCGGCGGCTTCAAAACCAGGACGCCGGCCGCCGCGGACAGCGCGCCTCCGAACTCGGCTCACCTGAACGAGGTTTCGGCGATGGCGTCGCAATGCTCGACGGCGGAAGTGACGTCGGATGCCTCGAAGGCTAGTTATATTCTGCTGTGGGACACCAAGGCGCTTTGGAACGCGCTGTCCGCGCGGACGAATTTGTTAATCATGTACACGCCGAAGGGCGATGCCGTGTATTCGGTTCGCTCCGACAGCATGGATTCCGCGGCGAAACACGTGTGCGAATTCCTTGTGTCGGCGGGAGCGCCAGCTAAGCCTTCCGCGGCGGCCGCGCCCGCGAAGCCGCCGAAACCAGCTCCATCGCCCGCGGAAGCAGCCGCATCGAGCAAGAGCGGCCTGTAAGTTATCGATTCTGGGCACGTTCCACCGCATCGCAATCTTCATTTCAGTCACAAGCTCCGCCCCTACGACCCGTTGGCGTCGAGGTCGCGGCACGCCGATGCGATGGCAGCCGGACGGCACCCTCAAGGTAGAATAGAAGTATGGCGATTCAGCTCATCGCGCTCGATATTGACGGCACTTTGCTCGATAGCAAGTGGCAAGTCTCCGACCGAAACCTGCGAGCGATTGCCGATGCCACGAAGCGTGGGATCGAAGTGGCGCTTGTGACGGGGCGGCGCTACACCTTCGCGCTGCCGATTGCGAGCAAGATTCCCTCTCCACTCACGTTGATTCTGAATAATGGCGCGGTGGTGAAATCCAGGGATGGCGAAACGCTGCTGAGCCACTCGCTTCCGCGCCAAATCGCACGAAGTGTGTTACTCGCCACGCCGGAATTCCGCGAAGGCACCGCCGTTCATTTCGATCGGACGCTCGACCGGCAAGTGATTTATGAGCGCATCGATTGGAACGATCCCACGCGCCGCAGTTACTTCGAGCGCAATCGCGAATTCCTGGCGGAGGTTTCGCCGCTCGAGCGTTGCCTCGACGAAGATATAGCCGCCGACCCGATCCAGGTTATGTTCACGGGGCCAGTTGCGCGAATGCGGGAGGCCGCATCTAAACTCGGAGCCCTTGCGCACGGTGGGCCACCGGCCGAGCGCTTTTCCATGGCTCTGACGTTTTACGATCATCGCAATTTTGGGCTGGTGGACGTGATTCAAGCTGGATGTTCGAAGGGAGCAACGCTGGCGGAATGGGCCGCGGCGCGCGGCATCCCACGAGAGTCGGTAATGGCAATTGGGGACAATCTGAACGATCGCGAGATGTTATCGTATGCCGGCGTGCCGGTGGTTATGGGAAACAGCGTGCCGGAATTGAAATCGCTGGGCTGGGCGGAAACTCTTTCAAACGATGAAAGTGGCGTGGCGCACGCAATCGAAGCGTACGCGCTCGGAGCGTCATGAAACGCGCGGCAATCGTTGGAATCCTCGCGATACTCGCGGCCTTGGCCGCGCCGGCGGCGCGCGCCGACTACGCCGTGCTGCGCTCGGGGGAGCGGCTGCGGATCACCGGTTACGAAACACTGGGGCCAACCGTTCGCCTGACGATCGTGGGCGGAAGCATCGAGATTCCAGCTTCCGAGCTCGATCGCATCGAGCCTGAAGAGATATTCACTCCGGCTCCTGCTCCTTCGGCGCAGCAAACAAAGACACCTTATGCCGGCGAGATTGCCGCGGCGGCGCTGCGCTATGGCGTTGACCCGCGCTTGGTAACAGCCGTGATCGCGGCGGAATCCAACTTCGATCCGCGCGCGGTGTCGGCGCGACTGGCGTGCGGACTGATGCAGTTGCGCCCTGAAGTTGTGTCGCGATACCGGGTGGCGAATGTTTTCGACCCGAAACAAAATATCGAGGCGGGTACGCGCTATCTGAAGGAATTGCTGGACCGCTACGGTCAGAATCTTTCACTCGCGCTGGCCGCCTACAATGCGGGACCAGATCGCGTCGGGCAGTACGGCGGCATCCCTCCCTTCCCCGAGACGCTGGAATATGTGCGACGCGTTACAGAGCGATACTCTCAAGCCGAAAATAAATGAAGGCGTTCCCGGTGTGCTCGAAGTAGGTTCGCGAACGAAGTGTGCACAGGCCGCGAAACAATCACGGGCCAGGCGACGGTGAAGGCGAGGCCGACGGTCCCGCCTCGGGCGCCGGTGAAGTCGCGGGCGCAGCCGGCGTTCCTGTGGGGCTGGCAGCGGTTCCGCTTGCCTCAGGAGATTGCGCTCCGACGGGCGCTCCAGCTTGTTGCGCCTGCAGCGGTTTCCAGATGAATTCCCATTGGTAGTAGGTTGCCCCACCGTTATAAACCTTGATCGATGGCTTCTTCACCTTGCTGCCAACGCCAACCAGGTTGCCGCCGACCACATCGCCCATAAGTGGCGTCGGCCCGGAATCGTCGTCTGTCGAATTCGATGGCGCCGCGCCTGGCCCTGTCGGCGGTGCGCCCGATGCCGTCGGCGTGCCGAACGAGCTACCCTGATCGCCGTTGGCCCCGCCTGGAGCCGGCGCCCCGCTTACAGGCAAGCCGACTTGCGCGATATTCGTATACATCACGCTGTTGATCAGCACTCCGCCAGGCCCCACATAGATCAGACGCCAACTTCCATCGTCTGTGTTCATCGGATCCTTGTAGGCCTGACGCAAGAATCGTATTTGGTTGTCGGACTTCACAAGATCGTCGATGGTGTGGGGATAGTGTCCGTACTTCCGATAGTACAGGCCAATGGCGCGCGTGTATTGCTGGCCGCGCCAGATCATTTCCTCATCGCGATCGCGGCGGCCCTCGACGTAAATGTTTGGCGCGGCAGCGGCGGTGATCAGCAGAATCGTCGCCACGATCAGCAGTGCGATCAGCAGCGTGTAGCCGGATTCTGGGTTGCGCGGGGTAGATTTTGAACGGGTAGCCATCTTCGATCCGTCAGCCAGTGGGCGGCTGGATGTCCTGCATGGTCAGCGTTGTGGTTCGTCCGCTCGAGACTTCTTCGACCTCAGCGGTGTCGTTGCCGATCTTCAGCACGCGAAATCTGCCCAGCAGAAGCTCTCCTTCGCCGGCGATGAAGACGTCGTCGCCGTCGGTGAAGAACGCCTGCTTGTGGCCCGTGCGCGCGTCCGTGACGTAGCCGAAAAATGTAGCCGGCACGCTGAGCGGAGGGGGCGGCGGAGGCGGCTGATTAGCCAGGGCTTGTTGCTGAGCCTTCACCTGCGCCGGCGTGAGTTTCGGCGGGGGAGGCGGAGGTATCGTGGCGCTGAAAATATTGCGATGAATTCCGGTGTATTCAAGTTTGCGTATTCGATCGAGCTCGTCCAGGCGCAGCGCCGGATTTTCCACCGGCAGCGGAACATACTGCGTGACCGCGAGGGTGGGCGGCGTGAAGGTGACGTTTCCAGACTCCGGCCGGAATTCGATGTAAAGCGCCAGGACGAACACCCCCAGCAGCACACCCAGGACGATCATTTGCGTGCGCCGCGTCATCGTCAGCTCCGGAAAAAGGTGCGCAGTTCGAGAGTGAGTCTCAGCTTGCCTTCGCGACTCGAACTGAGTGAGAGACTGTCGAGAATGTAAAACCCGTGCGAGCGCTCCAGACCGTTCAGGTACGCCACTACGCTCGGATAACTTCCCTCGACACTTTGTCCGATATCCAACTCCACGATCCCGTGTTCGTCCGGCTTGTGCTGCTCGAAGGTGGTGGCCTGAGATTTCAGCCCGGCATCGGAAGCGATTTGGCCGAGATCGGAAATCAGTCCGGAATATCCGCTGCCGACGGGGCGGAATTGATCCTGGAAAAAGTGCTCGCTTTGTTCTTCGACGGCCGGCAGGTCCTTCCGAATTTTTTCGCCGCGTTGCACATCGGCGGCCATCATCTTGCGCTGAAGCTCAAGCGTCTTGAGTTCGTTCTGCGGGGCGTGCGGCGAGCGAGCCATTTGATAATTCAGGCCCGCAAGCCCGAGATCGATCAGGATCACGGCCGCGACGGCCCAGCGCACAATGTTCTTTCGCCGATCGACGTTTTTATTCATCTAAATTGTCGAATACCACGCAGTCAGTCTCAACTCGACCTGGTCCATCCCCACCGGATTCGTCGGCCTCGATTCGGAAAGCACCTGAAGGCGCGAAAATTCCGGCGAGCTTTCGAGAGCCTTCAGAAATTGCAGCTTGGCCTCGTCGCTCACGGCCGCCACGGTCAGGCTCAATTGAATCTGTCCGCCCACCAGGCTCGGCTGAATGGTTACGACGTGGACGCCCGCGGGCAGGGTGCGCTCAAGGTCCATAAAAACCTTGGTCCACGGAAAACTGCGCTGCGCGATCAAAGAGTTAAGGTAGCCGGCCAGTTCGCGATCCTTCACCGAATCGGGCCGATTGAAATACGTCGCGAGTTCGTCGCGATGCGTCTGAAGCTCGCTTATCTGCGTGAGCAGAGCGGCTTGGCGCGCGCGAAATTCGGTGTCGCCACGGCGAGCCGCGTAGGCGTGCCATGCCAGGACCAACATTACGATAACGCCCAGGGAGCCAATGATCGAAGCGCCGAGGTTGAAGCGGCGATTGCCGATCAGCGGGTTCGTGGCGAGGTTTAGGCGTGCTCTCATTTTAGTTTTATTTCCGCGCTGGCGTTCACATGCCGCGGTTCAGCGACCATCCCACGAGCGCGTCGAGTTCGCGATCGATTAGTGGACGCGCATCATCGGCCAAGCGTCCTTCGGTGGCTGCCGCGGAAAGAAGCGAGCCAACCGGGCAATTCAATTCGTGCTCCAGCGACGTGGCAAACTCCTCGTGGCGCGCGCCGAATCCAGAGAGCCTTACAAGCCCGACGTCTTCATGCCACGAATCCTGATAGTAAGCCGCCAGCGGCACGATTTCGTCGAGCAGCGCGCGCGGCGAAAGATGCATGAGCGTCGCGGGCAACTCGATGCAGCGGTAGCCGCACAGAGTACCGCTGCGCACGATGGCCGTGGCCAAGCTGCTGCCCGCGATGCGCGCCAGCAGCACGGGCCTGCGATCGTCAAGCAACGGAAGAGTCGCCAGCGTCGACGTCATCACCACGCCGGGCGCCATGCCCGCGGATTCCATCAACGTTTCGTATTCGCGCACGATGCGCAGACGCGCCAGACCGGTAACGATGTCAACGCCGTCTTCCAGCGGCGCCTGGCGCATGAATGAAATCAGCGTTTCTTCGGCTTCAAACGGGACGCTCTTTTTCAGGCGCCAGCGAAGGATCGGCAAAGCCTCCGCGGTAGACCTGGGAAAAACCTCGAAGTGCAGCACGAACACGCGAATCACCGCGTCCGGCACGAGCAGCGCCACTTCTTGTGGCTTCGCTTTCAAGCGATCGAACGCGCGCACGACCGCGGCGCGCACGGCGTCGGCATTAGCCAAATTAGTTTCCACGGCCGTGGCGATCACGGCGCCGGCGGGGAGCGGCTCAACCGCGACGCCTTCAAGGCTTCCGCCTGGCCGCGCCCAGCGCGCCGCGGCCACGGATTCGCTCGAGATTTCGCACGCCAGCAGCGGATGAGGAGTAGCGTCAAGCCAACTCGTCATGCGGCGGACGAGATCGCTCTGGTAAATCCCCTGCCGAATTCCCGCGGAGCTACTCAATGAAAGTGACCTTGTTGATTTCTTTGAGAGTTGTGATCCCGGCCCGCACTTTGGCGAGTGCCGAATCCCGCAGAAACGTCATTCCGCTTTCACGCGCCGCGCGTTTGATTTCAGACGTGGGCCGGCGCTGCACGATCATTTCGCGAATGGCGTCGGTCAAATCCAAAAGCTCGGAGATCGCGGTGCGCCCGCGGAACCCCGTGCCGGAACACTCAATGCACCCGGCGCCTTCGGCAAATTGCACCTCTCCCCAGATCAGTGGATCGAGGCCCGAAGCTTTCAGCACATCCGCCGCATAACGCACTTTACGGCTGCAATGTGCGCAGATGATGCGAACCAATCGCTGCGCCAGAATGCAATTGAGAGCGGAAACGAAGTTGTACGGCTCAACGCCCATGTTGATGAAGCGGCCAATCACATCGGTGACGTTATTGGCGTGGACGGTGGTGAATACCAGGTGTCCCGTCAGCGCGGATTGAATCGCGATCTGCGCGGTTTCTTCGTCGCGGATTTCGCCGACCATGATCTTGTCCGGATCGTGGCGCAGAATGGAGCGCAAGCCGCGCGCGAACGTGAGTCCCTTTTTTTCGTTCACGGGAATCTGCGTGATGCCGCGCACCTGATATTCCACCGGGTCTTCGATGGTGATGATTTTATCTTCGTCGCTCTTGATCTCGTTGATCGCGGCATAGAGCGTGGTGGTTTTTCCGGAACCGGTCGGTCCGGTGACGAGCACCATGCCGTACGGCTCGCGGATGTAGCGCCGAATCTTGCGCAAATCTTCTTCGTCGAAGCCAACGATGTCCAGACTCAGCTTCTGGAATTTTTCCGAAAGCGTTTCTTTGTCGAGCACGCGCAGCACGGCGTCTTCCCCGTGAATAGAGGGCATGATTGAAACGCGAAAATCCACGAAGCGGCCCTTGTAACGCACGCGGAAACGGCCATCCTGCGGAACGCGGCGCTCGGCGATGTCCAATTCACTCATCACTTTGATTCGCGACAATATCGTGGAATGCCATTCCTTCGAGATCGGAGACATGGCGTGGACCAAAACGCCATCGATGCGGTACTTCACCACGACTTCGATGTCGCGCGCTTCGATATGGATGTCGCTTGCGCGGCGCTCGAGCGCGGTGAAGATTACGGTGTCCACCAATTTCACCACGGGGCTGACGGCGTTGTCGCGCGTCAGTCGGTCGGCGGAAATCGTTTCGTCGCTTTCTTCCTCGTCGGCGACTACCTGCAGCGTGAAAGCCTCGGTAGCCTGTTCGAGCACACGCTGCGACTGTTCAGTGCGTTTCAGTAGATCGCTGATCTGCTTCGGAGTGGCTACCTGCAAAACGAGTTTCTTGCCCAGCAGCAGCGGCAGTTCGTCGGAGTGCAGCACCTGCCCCGGATCGGCCACGGCCACCACGAGTTCGCGATCGCGCTCCTCGAGCGGCACGAAATTGAAACGAAACATCAAGTCAGCGGGGATCCTGCGGAACAGTTCCGGGTCAATGCGCTGCGCATCCAGATCCACAAATGGAAAGCGATAGCGTTCCGCGAGCAGTCGCGCGCGCTCCCGCTCGGCCTGCGATTCGGCGGTAAGCTCGGTGCCCAGATTGTGTTCTGTAGTGCTCATAGGACGTTACTGCGGCCCAGTGCCGGATGAAATCGAGAACAGCGGCAGATAGAGTGCGATCAAAATAAAGGCTATCAGAATGGCCATAAAGATCAAAATCACAGGTTCGATAACCGCAATGAGTGTCTGGAGCCGCAGATTTACCTCCTCTTCATAGAATTCGGCCACGCTGCCCAGCATGGGCGACAACGCGCCGCTGGCCTCGCCGACCTCAATCATTTCCAGCGCAAGCTCCGGCATCATCCCGGTGGAACCGAGCGCCGCGTGCAACGGCTGGCCTTCGCGCACCAATTTTGCCGCGCGCGCGACGCCGCCCGAAATCAGCCGGCTTGAGATTGAGCCGGCCGCCGTGTCCATCGCGTTCACGAGCGGCGTGCCTCCGGCTTGAAGTGTCGAAAGGGTGCGGCAGAACTGCGCCATTTGAAATTTGATCCAGGTCTCGCCGACCAACGGAAGCTTGAGCTTCACCCGATCCACCGCCATGCCGCCCGCTTCCGTGCGAGTCCAAAGAAACAGGCCCGCCGCGACAATGACGATCGTTCCGGCGCTGGCGTAGAGCGCCCACCGGTGTGTGACCGTCAGCGCGATCAAGACCAGCGTAGGCGTGGGCAACTGAACGTTCAAATCGCTGTAAAGTTTTGAAAATTGCGGAATCACGTAGCCCACCAGGTAGCTCACGATGATGGTCGCCACGGTGATCAAGATTGCCGGATAGATCAGCGTTTGGAGCAGCCGCTTGCGTGTCCCAATCGAAATACGCTGATACGCGATGTAGTAGTCCAACACGCCGGAAAGGTTTCCGCTTTTCTCGCCCGCGAGCACCGCGGTCGTATAAACCTTTGAAAAAACACCCTCTTGATCGAGAGCTTCCGACAGTGGTACCCCTTCCTTAACTCTTCGCCGCACTTCGCCCAGCACCGGCCGCAAGCGCGGTGATGCCGCGCGATCCGCGAGCAGATCGAGCGACCTCAAGATCGGTATCCCGGCCTTGATCAGAGTGTTGAACTGTTGATTGAAAACCAGAAAATCGGTGCCGCCGACGGTTCTATCCCCGCGCCTCTGAAACAGACGCGCCGCCAGACCGCCGCGCGATTTGACGGAGTAAACGAACAGGCCGCGGTCGGTAAGCTTCTGACGCGCCTCCCCGTCCGACTGAGCCGCCTCCACCTGGGAGAATACACGGCCGCTGGAATCCGCAACTTTGCAGATGTAGTCCGCCATATCTTGAAGTGTAACGCAACCCTCCGAGGAGCTAAAGAAAGAGAACGCCGGGAGGGTACCGGAGGGGAAACCCGCCTTTAGCGCCGCTGGCTAAGGTCTTGGACGTCGCGCCAAATCGCCGCGTCCACCGGCACGCCCAAGCGAAGGTTCTCTGCGCGCAGGGCGAGAGTTTTCTCGCCCGGCGTACGTACGCGTTCGCCCAATGAGCCGGGCGGCAATTGAACGAAACGTACGATCTCATCGGCAATACGACCTGGGAAATCGCTTGCGTCGAGCGCCGGCAGATTCAACGCCAGAAAAACCTGCGAGACACGTCCTTCCTTGAGGCTGTCTCTCGGGATTTGCATGCTGGAAAGACCGCCCGAGAGCATCGCGGCCATCATATCCAACACCAGCGATAGGCCCGACCCTTTCCAGTAGCCGATGGGCAAAGCGCGGCCGGACGTTTCGATTTCGCCGGGATCGCGCGTCAGGCGCCCCTTTGAGTCGTATCCTCCCTCCACGGGTAAAGATTCGCCGCGCGCCCGATAGGATGCCAGCGCGCCGAAGGAAAATTGCGAGACTGCCATGTCCAGCACGACGTGGCCGCCGGGCCGCGGCACGGCGATCACCAAAGGATTGTTGCCAAGTCGCGGGTCGCTCGCGCCCCAAGGCGGCACGTTGGCCAGCGTATTCGTCCAACACATTCCGATCGCGCCCGCATCGGCAGCCTGCCAGCCGTATGTTCCGCCGCGCATCCAGTGATTCGTATTCGACAGCGCCACGCAGCCGAGCCCGAATTCGCCAGCCAGCGCGATCGCGCGCGCCATGGCTTCGTGCGCATTTAGATTTCCAGGCCCAAGGTTTCCGTTCCAACGTTCCAGCGATCCCACGCCCGCCACCCTCTGCATGCGCGCGTGAATATCGATCATGCCGTTTTCGATCGTGGCAAGAAAGCGTGGAAAGCGATTGAGTCCGTGGGAATAGACGCCGTCGCGCGTGGTTTCCGCGAATAGTCGCGCGCACAATTGAGCGCGCTCCGGCTCGAAACCGATCTTCACGAGCGCGCGACCAAGCGTGGATTCAAGCTCCCCGTAGGGAACACGCAGCGTTGCCTCGCGAATATTTCCTTGCGGATTCATCGAATCCTACGACGCGCGGCCGCGCACTGGCCGCCGCGAACCGAAAGCATAAGCGGAACGCCGGAAAATCACAAAGTAAGCGGATTAGTTGCGGGAGGCGTGCGACAACACCTGCTGGCACCGCGCGAGTTGAATTTGCGCGTAGCCTTCACCGGGACGAATGTCGAGAATTGCCCGGAATTCATCGCTGGCCAAAGTGCAATTGCCCTCGGCTTCGAGCACAACTCCATAGGCAAACAGAAGCGCTGGATCGTTGGGTCGCAAATTAACGGCTTTGTGCATGTCGGCCAACGCATCGTCCAGATGGCCCGTGCGCAGGGCCGTCATTCCAAGATTCGAATATACGTCCGGTGCATTCTTGTTGAGCCGGTTCGCTTCGAGAAACCAGCGCTCCGCATCGGCGTAATTGTGTTGCTGGTAGTCGATGCGTCCCAGATTCATGCTCGTGTGCCAATCGTTCGGATCCGCGGCCAGCGCCTTCATGAACACGGCCCGCGCGCCGTCGTAATCGCCGCGCGTCATCAACGTTACGCCCCAGTCCATCCGGCCGGTCGGATTCAGCGGCGCGAGTTGATAGCCGCGCTGGAATAGGGTGTAGTCACTAAACCAATATTCCGATCCGTGGACCGTCAACACCCCAAGCGTGGCCGCCAACGCGAGCGCTACTACAACGCGGGCCGCTGGCAGGCCAAAAACCTTGGCGCGGTGCGGAGTGCGCGTCCAGCGCTCAATAGCCAAAGCCACCAGTAGAGATGCGCCGACGCTCGGCAGATAGAAGTATCGGTCGTGAACCATTTCGTCCTGCGGACGCATCCGCGAATCCAGCACGGGCATAATCAGCACGGCGATCCACACCAGGGAGAATTCCACTTCGCGCCGTCCGAGTTCGTCGCGATACATCCAGATCACGGCGCAGAGCGCGATCACAATCAGCGACGGTAAGATCACGTGCCAAAAATTCAAGCTATCCCAATAGGGCATGTCATAAAACTCGTTCAGACGAATCGGCAAGAACCACTTCTTCACGTAGAAACCCATCATCGACGGCACACTCAAAATATCCTCGCGGAGGCTGAGGTGCACCAAAACGTACCCCATGCGCCGCAACACGAGGAGGCGCGCCGCCAGATAAAATATTGCCACCGGCGCATACAGCAGAGCCGTCCGTGTGCATTCCCAGAAGCGCTTTACCAGTGACTTCGCTTCGGCTCCGGCGCCTTCCCCATAAATCCAGCGGTGCGCGAAAACCAGTGCCGGGAGCATGATGCCCGTCTCCTTTGAGAACACGGCAATGCCGTATAGCAAGCAGGAGACCGTCATCCAAACCGCGACGTTGTTTTCGCGCGACTTCAGGTAAGCCAGAAACGCCCCGAGCAGAAAGATCGCGCAAAGCGATTCCGTCGCGCCCGAAACCCACGCCACCACCTCGGCATGGATCGGATGCAGGCCGAAAACCAGCGCCGAAAATGCCGCCACCCACATCCGCCCTGTCAGTTTTCGCGCCAGCAGGTAAACCAAAAACGTCGTGAGCACGTGCAACGCAATCGCCGCCGCGTGCCAGCCTTCGGGCCGCAGCCCGAACCAAGCATCGTTCAGCCTCAGCCACAAAAGAAAAAACGGCCGGTAGTAATTACCGCCCGCCCGTGGAAACTCTTGCGCCCATACGTGGCTGATAAAATAATGCGGAACGTGACGCCAAAATTGGATGTAGTAATTTCCCACAATCTGGCCGTCGTCGTCGTACACAAAGCCATACATGAGCGTGCCCATGTATGCGGCCATCGTCGTGACCAGCACAGCCGCGACGATGAGCGACTCTTGCACCCGGCCTTGTTTCGCCGGCGCCGGGGTTTCGGTTTTTGTGGCGGCCTCAACCATGAAGTCCTCGTCGATCATCGACGTGCAAGTCTAGCATCCGCGTTCCAGACGCTTCGGAACGATTTCGTTGAGCCCTGCGAAACAATCAATGTCTGGGGGAAACTTTACGGCGCGGAATCGGACGACGGTTCTGCCGGTACGATGGCCACTCCGGCCAGCGGTTCAAACTCGAACAGCGAACTGGCAAGCGGCGGATTCATCCGCCATGCGCCAAACCGGAACTCGAGCTCCACTCCGCCCGGCTGCTCGACGCGCACGTCGTTCAGCTCGCCGCTCGTAGGATTTATCTCGAGCAGCACCTCGGTGAAATTGTCACCGGCATTGAGCGCGCTACTCTCGCTCTGCTGCCCAGCGTGCGTCGCGGCCGATGTTTCGCCTCGTGGCCAGCACTTCAGTACAACCGACCCATCCGAAAGCGGCGGCCCGCCATCCAGTTCAATTTTTCCGCAGAGCCGCGATAGTTTCACTTCGCCCGTCAGCAGCGCCAGCGGCGTCCGCCAGTCGTCGCTTTGCTTCACAAGTTGGTGCGTGGCCGAATGATCCTTCGGAACGTAAAACCAGAGTATCCTGCCATCGGAGACGAACAGCTTCGTCTCCGGCGATTCGTATTCCCAGCGCATGTGCCCTGGCCGCGCGAAAAATACCCGGCCCGATTCCACGCGCTCCTGCCTGTCGCCTTCGCTATAGCGTTCCAGGAAATCGGCCGTTAGTGTTTTAGCGTCGCGGTAATGGTTTTCAAGCGCCTGCACCACTTGGCCCGCGCCTACAGCCTGCCTCTGAGCCGACGCGAACGACGTACCGAAAGCTACGAGCGACACTGCGCACACTACGCGGCTAAATGTTTCTGCGATCCGCACTACGCAAGTCTAGCAAGAAGGGACGTGGGGCGCACACGACTGGAATTGAATCGATCAGGAAATCGGGACATCGGTGGGCCCGGCGGTCTGGCTCGTGTTGTACCGGATAACGCCCGTCTGATCCGTATAAAAGTACCGTACGCCCGTTTGGCCCGGGATTTCCGGAGAGGCGTTGATCGTATAGCTGTCGATATTGCCCCCACCGTCTGGAGAGGCCGCCGAATACGAGTATGAGTATCCACTCTTGTTGCCGCTGGAAAGTACAGAATCGAGCAGTCCCGCGGCCGCCTGTGTAGGAGCCGCTGTGTTGCCGCCAAGTGTGGCAAGTGTGGCGGCGTATCCTGACTGCCATGTCGTCGAGTAAACCACGTCGGCGGAAGTAATCGTCCGCATGTTTTCGACGGCCCCCGCCTCGTTCGCGCGCAACTTCGAGGTGATGAAGTTCGGGATGGCGATCGCGGCGATGATCAGGATCACGGCCACCACGATCAACAGTTCAACGAGGGAAAAGCCGCTCTCGATTCGGTGTCCGGCGCGTTGGTTGGGAGTTTGGGTGATCAGTCTCATATCGTCGCCTGGCTTGCTCTCGCTTGCAGTTCGTTGCCTCGCTCGGAAATCGTGACGGGAGAAAGCCTTTGCTTCCTCCCGCACGAAGTCGATCACACTTAACCGTTAGCTGAGCGGCGTGCTGGCCGAAGTCGCCGTGCCGGCCGCGCTGGCGCGAATCACGCCAGTCTGGTCGGTGAAGAAGTAACGGATTCCGGTCACGCCCGCCGTAATCGGCGAGGCGCTGATCGCATAATTGTCGATGTTTCCTGCGGCATCCGGGGTCGCTGCTGACCAAGAGAACGAATAGCCGCTCTTGATTTCCGTCTGCAAAACGTTGTCGATCAATTCCGCGGACGTGGAAGTCGGCAGGCTGGACGTGCCTTCGCCACCGAGGTAGCTGAACGCCGCTGGAAATCCACCGTACGTCGTTGAGAACGTAACGCAAGCCGTATTCAGA
>JBAQYV010000225.1:0-8821 GCA_049790315.1 Candidatus Acidiferrales bacterium
GTACAACAATCCGAACATCGGCCGCCGCGTCCGTCATCCGAAATATGGAACCGGCACGATCTTCGCGGTCGAAGGCGATGATGAATATCGCAAGCTCACCGTGCGCTTTTCAGATTACGGCGTGAAAATATTGGTCGAGCGTTACGCGCAGCTCGTGTGGGCCTGACCCATCGTACCCGCCGTCGCAGCACTCGCGCCCTTGCGGAGAACGCTTCACGCGGTTGCGCGCAACCGGCGCTAAAGGTACAGTCATGTTTTCAAGGCCTTCGATGGAGCCTATGAGTCCCGTGAACCCTATCGGCGCCATGAAAACCGTTCAGGCTGCATGTGCGCGAGCCGCCATTGTGGCGCTGCTCGGTCTCGCCGTGCCTGCATTGACTCACGCGTGGAACGCCAATGGCGAGCGATTGATCGCCAGCAAAGGCGTCGATACCCTGCCCATGGAAATTCAGCCGTTCTTTGAGGCCAATCGCGATTTCATCGTCAAGCATTCCTCCGATCCGCTCGATGCGCTGGAAAAAAATCCTGTCACCGAGCGCGCCGCACACGTGCTGCTTCTTGAGCGCTACGGAAAATTTCCCTACTCCGCTCTGCCCCGCGATTACAAAGCCGCGGTGACCAAATACGGCAAGGCAAAAGTTCAAGCCGGCGGCGTTTTGCCCTGGCAGATCGGCGTTTACAGCGCGAAATTAACCGCGGCCATGCGCACCGGCAATTGGGATCAAGCCAAGCTCATGGCCGCGTATCTTGCCGCGTATGTCGCCGAGGCGCACGATCCGTTCAACACCACGCTGAATTTCGATGGCGCGCTCTCGGGCCAGCCTGGCGTCAACACGCGCTTTGATTCCGCGCTCATTGACCGTTACTCGCATTTTTTTCCCCTGCGTCCCAATGACGCCATTTTCATCGACGATCCCACCGATCACGCTTTCGAGGATTGCCTCGTGTCCCACGCATGGCTTGAAAATATTCTGCTTGCCGACCGCAACGCCCATGCCGGCTCAACGAATTTTGACGATCAGTATTACGATCGCTTTTACGACCGCGCGGGCGCCATCGTAATTCGCCAGCTCACCGACGCTGCCACCGACGTCGGCTCCTATTGGCTGACGGCCTGGATCAATGCCGGCCGTCCCGCATTGCCCTCCCGCTAGCTCTCTCGCCGTGCCGCCCGCCTCTGTGCAATCCGACCCCGCGCTTCTAGCCCTGCCCAAAGCGGAATTACATTTGCATCTCGAAGGCTCGATCGAGCCGGCAACCGCTGTCGAGCTCGCCGCGCGTCACGGCATTCAAATCACAGCTGCCGAAGTGTCCGCGCGCTACGCGCCGGGAAATTTCGCGCAATTTATCGAAACGTTCAAATGGGTCACTTCATTTCTGCGCGACCCGGACGATTACGCGCTCGTCATGGAGCGTCTCGGCCACACGCTCGCCCGCCAGAATGTTTTGTACGCCGAAATCACTTTGTCCGTCGGCGTGATGTTGCGCCGCGATCAGGATCCCGCCGCGAATCTCCAGGCCCTCCGCGACGCCGCCGCGAAAATTCCTGCGCTTCAATGTAAATGGATTTTCGACTGCGTGCGCCAGTGGGGCCCGGCCGCCGCAATGGAAGTCGCGCGACACGCCGCGCCTCTGCGCAGCGAAGGAGTGATCGCATTCGGAATGGGCGGTGATGAGCTATCGATCCCAGCCGCGGAATTCCGCGCGCCCTACGATTTCGCCGCCGCCGCCGGTTTGCACCGTCTGGTTCACGCCGGAGAAACCGGCGATCCCCAATCGATCATTGACGCGATCGGCCTGTTGGGCGCCGAACGCATTGGCCATGGCATCGCCGCAATTCGCAGCGAACGGCTTATGAATTCTCTCGCGGAGTCCGGGGTGCCTCTCGAGGTTTGCCCCACCAGTAATCTGCGCACCGGCGCACTTTGCCGGCAATTGGGCAGGCCGTCCGCGCTCGAAGCCGACCATCCGCTGCCAACCTTGATGCGCCGAGGCGTGCGCGTAACCTTGGGCTCCGACGACCCCGCCATGTTCGAGACCTCCCTCACCGCGGAATATGAACTGGCGCAACGTATCGGCGTCAAACCCGGCGGTATCGTGCGCCTTGCGCAATCCGGCTTCGAGTGCGCGTTCCTCGAGCCGCCTGCGCGCCAGGCTTTGCTCGCCAAATTTCAGGCCGCCCGAAAATCCGCGGGCTTGCTATAATTGTCCCGTGAAAGCCCACGTCTGGGTCATGCTCAAAGGCACGGTGCTCGATCCGCAAGGCAAGGCGATTGAGAAAGCGCTCGTGTCGCTCGGACACGAAGAAGTGCGCGACGTTCGCCAGGGCAAGTTTTTCGTGCTGCAACTGGACGGCGCCACGCGTGAAACCGCCACGAAGCAAGTCGAGCGCATCGCGCGCGAAGTTCTGAGCAATCCGGTCATCGAAGAATTCCGTTTCGAGATTGTTGAGTAGGTGGATTGTCGCTCGGTTTATCTCTCCGGCCACGTCGCCGGTTGCCTTTCCCATACGGAATTGTCGAATGTGCTAGGCTCGGCAGGACAGCCTGGGTTTTTCCGGCGGTGCATTTACATTTTTCGGTTTCAGCAGCGGCGGCAAGGAGAAACATCGCGTGTGCGGAATTGTAGGTTACATCGGCCCTAAAAAAGTCGTGCCCGTGATTCTTGACGGCCTCAAGCGCCTCGAGTATCGCGGTTACGACTCCGCGGGTATCGCCGTCGTCACGCAGGACGGCAAGCTCGAAATTCGCCGCGCTGCCGGCAAACTCCACAACCTCGAAGAGTCGCTCCGCGTCTCTCCCATCGACGGCATCTATGGAATCGGCCACACACGCTGGGCCACGCACGGTCGCCCCACCGAGCAGAATGCCCATCCTCACCGCGACTGCACGGGTCAAATCGTCGTCGCGCACAACGGCATCATTGAGAATTACGGCGAGATCAAGCAGCAGCTTCAAACCGAAGGCCACAAATTCGTCACGGAAACCGACACAGAAGTCATCGCTCACTTGATTGAAAAGAATTTTGGCGATGGCCCGCTCGAAGACGCGGTGCGCAAAACCGTGCGCCAACTCACCGGCGTTTACGCCCTGGCCGTCATTTCCACGCGCGACCTGAATAAGATTGTCGCCGCGCGCCAGGGCCCGCCCGCCGTGATCGGCCTCGGCCAAAATGAATATTTCGTCGCCAGCGATATCCCCGCGATTCTCTACCACACGCGCGACGTCTTCTTCATGGCCGATGGCGATATCGCCGTGCTCACGGCGCAGGGCGTCCGCCTGATGGATTTCGATGGCCGGCCCATCGAGCGCCCCGTCCAGCACATCACGTGGGATCCCATCATGGCGGAAAAGGGCGGCTTCAAACATTTCATGCAAAAGGAAATTTTCGAGCAACCGCGCGCCGTCCGCGAAACCCTGCTCGGACGGATGTCTCTCGAAAGCGGCCGCGTTTTTCTCGACGAGATGGACATCACCGAAAAAGAGTTCCAGGATTGCCGCAACATCAAAATCGTCGCCTGCGGCACCAGTTGGCACGCCGCTCTCGCTGGCAAATTCATGATTGAGCGTCTGGCGCGCGTCCCGGTCGAAGTCGATTACGGCAGCGAATTCCGCTATCGCGATCCCTTGATCGATCCGAACACGCTGGCCATCTTCATAAGCCAATCCGGCGAAACTGCTGACACACTGGCGGCGCAGCGCGAAGCCAAACAAAAAGGCGCCAAGACCCTGGCAATTTGCAACGTCGTCGGCTCGATGGTCACGCGCGAAGCCAATGGAACTTTATTGACCCACGCCGGTCCTGAAATCGGCGTAGCCTCCACCAAGGCCTTCACCGGCCAGCTCACCGCGCTGATGCTCGTTGCTCTCTACCTGGGCCAGGTGCGCGCACGCCTTTCCCCTGAAGCCTCCAAGAAGCTGCTCCTCGAACTCACGCGCATGCCCCACCGCATGGAAACTGTTCTGCGCTTTGACGAAGCCGGTGTATTTGAATCGCTGGCTCGGGAATTTTTCCGCTACACCGATTTTCTGTTCCTCGGACGCGGCATTCACTACCCCATCGCGCTCGAAGGCGCTTTGAAGCTGAAGGAAATTTCCTACATTCATGCCGAAGGCTATCCCGCCGGTGAGATGAAGCACGGCCCCAACGCCTTGATTGACAATAATCTTCCCGTCGTCGTCATCGCCACGCGCGACGAATCCGATCCGGCTTCGATGACGCGCTACGAGAAAAGCGTCTCCAACATCAAGGAAGTCAAAGCCCGCGACGGCATCGTCATCTCCATCGTCACCGAAGGCGATCGCCAGGCCCGCGAAGCCTCCGATCACGTAATCGAAATTCCCGCAGCGCCTGAGGTGATGCTCCCCATCCTCGAAATCATTCCGTTGCAGCTTCTCGCCTATCACATCGCCGTACGCCGCGGCTGCGACGTCGATCAGCCCCGCAATCTCGCCAAATCCGTCACCGTCGAATAGCCATACTCAGTCCGTCGTCTGCGGAGCCTGTGCGATCACCAGCTAAGCGAGCTCTTCCAGTTGCCCTCGCATGGGCGGATGTAGTCTCCGCCCACATTCTCACCCGCTTTTGCTAAGACTAATTTCGCAGGCCACTCTTGTGGCGAAACCCGAAGCGGAAGGCCGTCATTCTGAGCGAAGAGGCGACTCTTTTCTCCCCTCGTCCGCGCCCCGCGGACGAGTCGCCTCGCAGTCGAAGAATCCCTCCTCGCCTTATCCCATTCTCGTGATTGCAATTCCGAACCAGAAACTCACGCCCAATCTGCATTAACCCCGTCATGGCGACACAATCCCTGGTTCCTTTTTACCCATGTATTCGAATAACCCACAGATATATGTTGACACTATAGTATGTAGCGTGTTATGCTTTCCTGTGTCCCGCAAACGCACATCCTCGAGGCCCCAAAAGTGGCCCGTCCCACGCCTCCGCGCATCTTTCACTCGCCGCGAAACGTACTCACTCCCACAAATTACTCGCCAAATCGTCCGTCCAAGCCTCTTGGTTTCAATCACTTCCGCACTCTTCAAAAGAGTGCTCATCTTATTGATAACACGCGACATTAAGTCCTCGCATTTTCATACTCATGCGCACTCTTCTGCTGCAAGCCACGTAGATTCAACACTTAAGCAAAACGTACCGGGGCTGTATACCCCCGAACGAATCGAACCCTTGAAGTGTTACCGGAGATATTTCAACCAACGCGCATGTCAATCGCTTGCACACGACCCGCTTCGCACGCGTGCGGCCTGCACGCGCGTTCAATATCCGGGTACAATATCTGCCGTGCGCTTCCGTGGAATTGTGCTCGCAGTTCTCGCCGCGGCCCTGGCCGCGCCCTTAGTGGCGCAGACACCCGCACCGCAATCCGCCGATGCCGCTACCTCGAAGCTCGTGTCCGTCGAAGTCACTGGCACAAAGCGCTATCCCACCGATAAAATCACCGCCGAGAGCGGCCTCACCATCGGCCAGCTCGTTGCCCGCAGTGACTTGCAAACCGCCGCCGACAAGCTTGCCGACCTCGGCGTGTTCTCTCAGGTGAATTACCGCTTCAAGACGATCCCCGGCGGTGTGGCTCTCGAATTCGTTGTCGAAGATGCTCCCACCGTTCCCGTCGAGTACGACAACATTCCCTGGTTCACCGACGACGAGATCACCGCCGCGATCAAGAAAGCCGTCGGCCTGTTCGACGGCGCCGCCCCAGAGAGCGGCACAATCCTCGATCAGATGACGGCGGCAATCGAAGCGCTGCTGCCGAGCCGCGGCATCCATGCCGTCGTCGATCGTGACGTCACAGAGGATCCGCTCTCGGACGGCAAGATGATCGAGTTTCATATCGAGGGTGACACATTGCCCGTTTCCTCCGTGCACTTCGGCGATCCCGCCGCCGCGGCCGATCCTCATGTGCGCCAAAGCTTGGCGGACATTATCGGGAAGCCGTACTCCCGGATGACCATGGAGCTGTTTGAGATCGAGCAGGTTCGGCCCGTCTATCTCGCGTCGGGACATCTTCGCGTGCAGTTCGGCGCGCCGCAGGTTCGTTTTCAGGGCGATCCCAATGGCCCGGTGCCGTCGAAAGTAGTTGTCACGCTGCCTATCGTTCCTGACGCCATCTATCACTGGAGCGCGGCGCAGTGGACCGGCAACACCGTGCTGGATGCTGCGACGCTCAACGGTCTGATCGGGCTGAAGCCGGGAGATTTGGCCGACGGAATGGCGATTTCCGATGGATGGACCAAGATCGAGCAAGCCTATCAGCAGCAAGGCCACCTCGACGCAAAGGTCACTCCGCAGCAAACGATTGACGACGCAAACGCCCGCGTTTCCTACAACGTCTCCATTGATGAGGGTCCGCTCTATCGCATGGGAGATCTCGTGATCACGGGGCTTTCCGTCGACGGCGAAAATCGCGTTCGCGCCGCGTTTCATCTTTCGCCTGCGCAGATTTTCGATCAGGTTTACGTGGATGATTTCATCGCCAAGCTCCAAAAACCCACGCCGGAAATCTTCGGCGATTTGCCGATTCACTACACCGAATGCGGCCACTGGGTGCGCCCCAACACCGCGACACACTTGGCCGACGTGCTTCTTGATTTCAGGTAGCGATCACCATGGGAATCGGCGGCGGTCGAATCCGAACTCCGCCTGAAGCTTGCGATCGTCAAACGAATGTTTTCTTGGACGCGAGTCGAGGCAAGATACAATGGGAGTCCGATGACATTTACGATCAGAGCTAAATTGATTTGGGCCGTTGCCTGTGCGCTACTCCTTGCCGCGCCGCTATGCGCTCAACAACCCGCGCCAACACCTGCACCCCAATCCGCGCCGTCCGCCGCGCCGCCGTCCGCGCCGCAGACTCCTCCGCCAGCCGCCGCGAAACCTGCGACGAAGCCCGCCGCGAAACCCGCGACCGGCGCGAGCGCTCCCGCGCAACAAAAGCCGGCAGCCTCCGCACAGGCAGCTCCCAAACCGCCCGATCCCGAAGCCGAGCTGCAGCAAGCCGTCGAGAGCGCGAATAATGACAGCGCTGCGCTCGTGCACAATCTCGAGGGGTATCTGAAGAAATTTCCCGATGCTCCGCGCAAACCGGAAATCTATCGCGCTCTCGTCGAAGCGGCGCTGCAAATTCGCGACACCGATAAGGCCCTCGATTACGCCGAACGCTTGATCGCCATCGATCCTACCGACGCGCAGGTGATGATCATGGCCGCCGGAATGCTCGAGGAAAAAGGCGATCCCGCAAGCCTTGAACGCGCCACCGACTATGCATCGCGCGTGTTTCAACAAATTCAACAAGCCACGCCCGACCAGCGCTCCGACCAGGAATCCGCCGAGGATTGGGACACCAATAAGAAAAAGGCCGAAGTAACGGTTCTGCTGCTGCGCGGAAAATTGGAAATGGATGCCGTCAAATACGACGACGCCAAAAAGGATTTCGACTCTGCCTTCCAACTCCTTCCCAACCCAACAGCCGCGATGCATTTGGGTGAGCTCGCGGAAATTCAGCAGCATCCAGACGAAGCGATTCGGCAATACGCCCTGGCCTTCGTTCTGCCCGATCAGGATGATGCGTCCGTCGATCGCGCCGTGCTTCGCAAGAAACTTGGAAACCTGTGGCGCATTCAACATGGCAGCGACGCGGGACTTGGCGAACGTCTGCTTCAGGCATATGACGAAGACGCCACAGCCGTGAAACCGCCGGCGACGCCTGTGCCCAATCAAGGAATTAAGGAGCCGCTGGATTTCGTGCTAAGTCGCCCCGATGGCTCCGCGCCGTTTCAAATGCAGAGCGCCAAAGGCAAAGTCATCGTGCTGTCGTTCTGGGCCACATGGTGCACGCCGTGCCGCGAGCTCGAACCCCAACTTTCCAAGCTGCAGCAAGACTATGCCGGCCGGACTGATGTTGTTTTCGTAGCGGTCAATGCGGATGAAGATTCCACGCGCGTCCAGCCGTTTCTGCGACAAGTGCATGTCTTCGGCACCGTAGTGTTTGCCGATGGCCTGGACAATTTGCTCAACGTGAAGGATCTGCCCACGCTCATGATTCTGGATCGCACCGGCAAAATCGCCTATCGCGCCCAAGGCTACGACGCGGAAACGTCCGTCTCAGACCTCAAGACCGCCGTCGATAAGACACTCGCCGCGACGCCGTAGTCGCGCGTGGCCACTGGTTGCCTCGTCTGGTGCGTGATGGAGAATCGTTCGCGGTAGCAAAGAGTTTCTCGCGCGGCCACTCGCCGCGCGCAATGTTCGGCGAGAATACTTAACGGCGCGGGCCAGTCCGTCACGCGGAGATGTTCACCGCGCGCTATCGTTTGAGGCGCCGGGCGGTTCGTGTCGCTGCGCTATACGAGGCGCGGATTGGTTTGCGGCGTGGGGCGTTCGCGGCGCGCGATTTCCGCCGCCGCGCGAATCGTGTTTACGTGAATGCGCACAGTGTCGTCAACGCGGCGCGCGTAGCCGCCCGCAAGCGTCATCGCGATCGGCACTCCGCGTTTGCGCAATTGCTCGAAGACGATGCGATCGCGAGCCTCAAGGCCCTCGATCGTCAGCGCCAAGCCCCCCAATTGATCCTCGCGATAGGGATCGGCGCCGCCAACGTAAAACGCGATGTCCGGTTGAAACTTTTCGAGCGGCGCGACCAAGCCTTTTTCCAGGCGCGACAAATATTCGTCGTCGCCCGTGCGATCCTCGAGGCCGATATCGAGATCGGAAAACTCTTTGGGCGCCGGATAATTATTTTCCTGGTGAATTGAAAGCGTGAAAACACTCGGATCGCCGGAGAAAATCGCCGCCGTGCCGTTGCCCT
>JBAQYV010000226.1:0-6653 GCA_049790315.1 Candidatus Acidiferrales bacterium
GTGCCCGGCGGCGTGGGCGTTGCGGACCCAGGCGATTCTTCGCCGCCTTCGGTCGGAGCGCTGTCTGGCGTATCGACCTTCACGGTTCTGGTCAGTGCGAGTTTTTCGAGCGGGATCACGTTGGGAAAATCTTCCACGGGCTGGTTGGCCAGGGCCGCCTTCATGAATTCGAGCCATATCGGAAGCGCGGCCGCGGCGCCCGTTTCGCGTTTGCCCAGCGAAATTTGCTTATCGTCGTTGCCCACCCACACGCCGGTGGTGAGCTGCGGCGTGAATCCGATGTACCACGCGTCGGTAAAATTATTTGTCGTGCCGGTTTTGCCGCCCGATGGGCGCCCCAGCGCGAGCGCCGCTTGGCCCGTGCCCATCGTCACCACATCCTCGAGCATCGCGACCATCGTGCGCGCCACGTCCGGAGGAATCACGTCATGCACGGCGGGACGATTCTGCTCGAGCAGCGCGCCATCGTATGAAGTGACTTTGCGAATCATGTGCGGATCGATGCGCACGCCGTCGTCGGGAAAAACGCTGAACGCCGAAGTGTGCTCCAGAAGATTCAAATCGGCGGCGCCCAAAGCCAGCGGCAAATACGGCGGCAGCGGACTCGTGATGCCGAAGCGGCGCGCCAAATTAATTACATTCGAGATGCCCACTTTTTCCAGCAGCTTCACCGCGGGAACGTTTCGCGATCCGGCGAGCGCGCGGCGTAGCGTGATCAGGCCCTCGAATTTTTCGTCGTAGTTGTGCGGCGTATAAGGTTGTCCGCCGCTCATCGTGGTGTACGGCTCGTCGAGAATCGTGTCGAACGGATCCCAGCCCGCCTCAAACGCGGCGGAATAAACGTAGACCTTGAACGAGCTGCCCACTTGCCGCTGCGCCTGAATCGCGCGATTGAATTTCGATTGCGCGAAATCGTAGCCGCCCACCATGGCCTTGATTTCGCCGGTGGGATTGTCGATCGCCAGCAGCGCCGCTTGCGGTCCCGGCTCTTGCTCGAGCGTAACTTTTGCGGCGCCGTCGGTGATGCTGACGATGTGCACCACGGCGATGTCGCCAACTTTCAGAAGCGCCGCGGGAGATTTGCGGCCAGTCCAAGCGAAATCCGCGGGCGCAAGCGACGCGTGGTACGGACCAATTTTGATCAGCGCCGTTTTTTCGTCGACGGAAATCACGAGTCCGTGCACGTAAGCGCCGGGCACAAGCGCCCCGTGCCAATCGTCGTCATCGTAAGCGCCCAGCGTGCTGCGATTGTCGTCGAGAATGTTGTCAAGATGGCCGCGCCAACCGTGCCGCCGATCGTAGGCATGCAGACCGTCGCGCACGGCCTGATTCGCGGCGCGCTGCATTGCGACGTTGAGCGTGGTGTAAACCCGCAGGCCGCGCTCGTCGACGGTCTCGGTGCCGTAGGCGCCTTCCAGATATTTGCGGATTTCCTCGACGAAGTAGGGAGCGAGATCGTCGCGAGGGACTTCCAGATGGAGGCCGAGTGGCTGAGCGATCGCGGCTTTTGCGGCGGCGTCGGAGATTTTTCCGAGATCAGCCATACGCTGCAGCACCAGATTGCGCCGGTCGAGCGATTTCTGCGCGTGCAGAATAGGCGAATATCCGGGGCCGCGAATCAGTCCCGCGAGCGTCGCGGCTTCGGCCAGCGTCAGTTGGCCGACGGGTCTGCCGAAATAATATTCGGAGGCGGCCTCAAAACCGTAATTGCCGTGCGCGAGATAAATTTGATTGCAGTACATCGTGAGAATTTGTTCTTTGGTGTAGTGACGCTCGATTTGCAGCGCCAGCAGTGTTTCCTGAATCTTGCGGCGAAAACTGCGGTCGGCGCGGTTCAGGAAAAGTGTGCCGGCAAGTTGCATCGTAAGCGTGCTGGCGCCTTCTTCCACGCGGCCGTGAGTAATGTCCTTCCAGGCCGCGCCGGCGACGCGCGTGAAATCGACGCCCCAATGTTCCTCGAAATGCTGATCTTCGGTAGTAAGAATGGCGTCTTTCAGAACCGGCGGGATTTGATCGTAAGTAATCAGGATGCGCCGCTGCAGAGAAAACGTGCCGATCAATTGGCCGTCGTCGGCATAAAGCTCGGTGACGACATTGGGCTGGTAGTCCTGAAGCGCGTGAATTTCGGGCAGATCGCTCGAATAAACGAACAGGAGTCCAGCGATGGCGCCGGCGCAAATCGCGAGAATCAGAAGAACGACGAACGTCAACCGCACGGCGAGTTTTCGTCCGCGCAGACGCAGTGTGATCGGAGGAAGCGGATCCATCAGATCTTTATTCTATCGCGGATTGCGTACTCCACGCGGTCAGCGCATGGCACGGCGACAGGACAAGTACCCTCGCGGCTATGCGGATTGCCTAGCGCGACGACGCGCGATGAACGCCAGGATGGCTACTGCGAGCGAAACGGCCACCAAGGCGGCATCCAGAAGAAGAATCGTCCGCCGATTGAGCTGCACACCAGCACCGAAACATCCGCAGTCCATCGTCATGCCCATAAAATAGGCGTGGAGATTCGCGCAGAAAAACACCGCCGCCATGGCCGTGGACGCCACGGCCGCCCAACGAACCCAAAGACCCAAAATCAGCATCACGCCAACGATGAGCTCAATCCAGGGGAGCGCACGGGCCACAAACTCGACCCCCCATTCGGGCAGCATGTGATACGTGTCGACGGACATCGCAAAAATCACCCACGAATCTCGCAGTTTGGAGTACGCGGCGTATACGAACACGGCGCCAACCGCGACGCGTCCGACAAGAGCCAGCCACCAAGCGAGGCTGCCCGTCGCGATGCCGAATTTTCGAGGAGCGCCGCCCGGCGAAATGGGATCAGTGGGCAAGCAAGTAATCCAGATACTGCTTCATCAGTGTGTAGCTGACGCCCCCTGGCGGGAGCGCCTGCGTGGTTCCGTGAGAGGTGATGAAGATGCTGGGCGTCTGATCGATATTTTTCGCGCGGCCCGCGGCGAGATCCGCTTCAATCACGGCCTCGAGTTGCGGGGCGTCCTGCTGATAGATCGTTTCGACTTTTTTCATCTCGGCGGCCGAGAGCGCGCCGGCGACGACCGGTTCGATTTTCCCCGTCGCGCCCCAATCGTCCTGCTTATCGAAGAGCGCCTGTTCAACCGGCTCAAATACGCCGGCGGCAGCCGCGGCGTTGGCCCACAGCGCGGCTTCGCGGGAATGCGAGTGCATGGACAGCGGAAAATCGTGGTGAACGACGAAGACTTTTCCCGTCGAAACGTAATTGTCGATCACTTGCCGAAGCGTGTTGCGATAAAAATTTCCGCATGCGGGACATTGGAAATCGCTGTATTCGTCGATGCGGACTGGGGCGCTGGAAGAGCCGAGGGATTTCGCAGCCGAGAGCGATTCGGGCGTGATGCGCGCTTGCGACGGTATCGGCTTGGTGGCGGCCGCCATCATCGCCGTGCCTGCGAGCAATCCCGCAAGCAGATAAAAACGGACTGGTTTCAACGCAACCTCCAAATCTCGCGACGATTTCGTGCGCGCATGCAACTCTGCATGCAAAGCATTGTACTCGACTTCGACGCGCGCGCTCTAGATTGACGGGTGCTCTCGGCTCGAACTCAGCGCTATCCGCGCGAATGCGCGTCGCCTCAATGCGCGAGCAAGTAGTCTAAATATTGTTTCATTAAGGTATAGCTGACGCCGCCTTCCGGAAGAGCTTCGGTATTGCCATGCGCTGTGACGTAAATGCTGGGCGTACCCTGCACGTTTTTCGAGTGGCCCAACGCGATGTCGGATTCAACGGCGGCATCAAGTTGCGAGGCATCCTGCTGATAGATCGTCTCGACTTTTTTCATTTCCGCGGCGGAGAGAACATTGGCAAGCACGGGCTCGATCTTTCCCGTCGCGCCCCAATCGTCCTGCTTGCCGAATAGCGCTTGTTCAACCGGCTCAAACTCGCCGGCGGCGGCAGCGGCATTGGCCCAGCGCGCGGCATCGCGCGAATGCGGATGCAGCGGGAAATCGTGGTGAACAACAAAAACTTTTCCCGTGGAAACGTAATTATCGATCACTGCGCGGAGCGTGTTCTCATAAAAATTGCGGCACGAAGGACACTCAAAGTCGCTGAACTCGTCGATGCGAATTGGGGCGCTCGATGAGCCGAGGGATTTCGCGGCGGTCAAGGCTTGCGGCGTGATGCGAATTGAGGCCGGAGTATTTGTGGTCGCGGCAGCGGCGAGTGCGGCGCTGGCAAGCAATCCCGCGGCGAAATAGAAAGCGAGTCGTTTCATCGGATCCTCTCACCGCCCGCGTCTCGATGTGGCGCGATGGGCAGCAGCATTGTACTCAACCTGGGCTGCGCACTCCATGATTAGCGATGCGTTCTGCGCAGCCCGCCGGCGGAAAGTTGGATGCGAGCAAGAGACGGCGCGGAGACACCAAAATGGGCAGGCAAATTTATCGGAGGCTTGCCAGTGCGGCCCGCAGATGAACTGCCCACAGGCGAGGCTGAGCGCCGGTGAATATAGGAGACATGAAACTGTTGTAACATACAGATAATAAGGCATATATGTGATAGATAAAATAATCTTGACAACGCGACACTCAGGCTTTATCATGGTCTTGCTTACGAGAAGGCGCAGTCCTCTTATACAGGGCTTCGCAGATCTGCATAGAGATTCGCGAGCATTGCCGGGGCAATCCGGACACATATCCCGAGGAGCAATAACAATGAGCAAGATTATCGGCATCGACCTGGGAACCACGAATTCGGTTGTGGCCGTGATGCAGGGTGGCGAACCCGTGGTGATTCCCAACCAGGAGGGTGGACGCACGACCCCTTCGGTTGTGGCGGTCACGAAGACCGGCGAGCGGCTTGTAGGCCAGGTGGCCAAGCGGCAAGCGGTGACCAATCCGGAGAACACCGTCTATTCGATCAAGCGGTTTATGGGCCGGCGATTCGACGAAGTGACGGAAGAAGCCAAGCGCGTGCCTTACCACGTTGTGAAGGGGCCGCACGACGACGCGCGCGTCGACATTTTCGGCAAGAGTTACAGCCCGCCGGAAATTTCCGCGATGATATTGCAGAAGCTGAAGACGGCAGCTGAGGATTTCCTGGGCGAGAAGGTCACGAAGGCCGTGATCACGGTACCGGCATATTTCAACGACAGCCAGCGGCAGGCCACAAAGCAAGCGGGCGAAGTGGCGGGACTGGAAGTGCTACGCATCATTAACGAGCCGACGGCCGCGGCGCTGGCGTATGGATTGGACAAGAAAAAAGACGAAACGATCGCCGTGTACGACTTGGGCGGCGGCACATTCGACATTTCGATCCTGGAAGTGGGCGAAGGCGTGGTGGAAGTGAAAGCCACGGCCGGGGACACTCACCTGGGCGGCGACGATATCGATCAAAAAATCATCGAGTGGATGGTGGCCGAATTCAAAAAGGATCAGGGCATCGACGTCAGCAAAGATCGCATGGCGATTCAGCGTCTGAAAGAAACGGCGGAAAAAGCCAAAATCGAACTTTCGCAATTGCAAGAGACTGAAATCAATTTGCCGTTTTTGACGGCGGATGCGTCGGGCCCGAAGCATTTGCAGATCAAGCTGACGCGATCGAAGCTGGAACAATTGATGGAGGATTTGCTGCAACGCACGGTTGGTCCCGTGAAGCAGGCGCTTTCCGACGCGGGATTGACGCCGGACAAGATCGACGAAGTGGTGCTGGTGGGCGGATCGACTCGCGTGCCGCGCGTGCAACAGATCGTGAAAGATTTGTTCGGCGGCAAGGAACCGCATAAGGGCGTGAATGCCGACGAAGTGGTGGCGGTGGGCGCGGCGATTCAGGGCGGCGTGCTGGGCGGCGAAGTGAAAGATATTTTGCTGCTGGACGTGACGCCGCTTTCACTCGGTGTGGAAACATTGGGCGGTGTGATGACGGTGCTGATTCCGCGCAACACCACGATTCCGACGCGCAAGTCCGAAACGTTTTCAACCGCGGCGGACAATCAGCCGTCAGTGGAAATTCACGTGTTGCAGGGCGAACGCAAGACCGCGCCCGACAATCGCACACTGGGGAA
This sequence comes from Candidatus Acidiferrales bacterium, assembly GCA_049790315.1. Taxonomy (GTDB): domain Bacteria; phylum Acidobacteriota; class Terriglobia; order Acidiferrales; family UBA7541; genus DASPOJ01. The sequence continues at coordinate 6,054 of JBAQYV010000226.1, forward strand.
ATTCCACTTGATGGGCATTCCACCGGCGCCGCGAGGAATGCCGCAAATCGAGGTGACGTTCGATATCGACGCGAACGGCATCTTGAATGTTTCGGCAAAGGACATGGCCACGAGCAAGGAGCAGAAGATCACGATCACCGCGTCGACCGGCCTCTCGAAGGACGAAGCCGAAAAGATGCGCACGGACGCCGAAGCGCACGCCGAAGACGACAAGCGCAAGCTGGCGGAAATCGAGGCGCGCAACCAACTCGACAATCGCGTGTATCAGATCGAGAAGCTGCTGCGTGAGAACCGCGAGAAGTTGGGTGAAGCCGACGCGAAGACCGTGGAAGAGGCGCTTGAAAAAGCCAAATCCGCGCTGGCTGGCGGGAACCTTGAATCGATGGAAGCGGCGAACAAGGAGCTCGAAAGCGCTTCGCACAAGGTGGCCGAGGTGCTGTATAGCTCGGCGAAGGGGCCGGGTGCGGGCGGCGCAAGCGGCGCTCCAGGCGCGGACAGCTCAGCGGGCGGACAGGGCGCCGAGCCGAAGAAGCCGGCGGACGGCGACGTGATCGACGCCGAATACGTGGACGTGGACGAAACGAAGCAACCGAACTAACC
>JBAQYV010000227.1:0-11258 GCA_049790315.1 Candidatus Acidiferrales bacterium
GTATGGAGTTCTGCATGATTTCTATTATTGGATGGTCAGTCAGTAGGATTGTTTTTGCGTCAGGTGCATCCTGATTGGCACGGTTGTCGGACGGATGGTTTTGTGGGCGACAACAAAATAAAGACAGTGGTCGGTGCGTCCGCGTTTGCGCCTCATGCAGGAGTCACCAGAACCATTGATCTTTACATTGGGGCTCGGTATCGTTCGCCTTGCCATGAAACTAATCCACCGATGTTCGCTCTTAACTTTGATGTTGTGCACTGCGCCGTATTCGCTGTGCGCACAGGCACCCGCTGCGCCACCAGCGGCACCATCACCCGCTATGCCCGCCGCTTCGGCACAGGGAGCGGCGGCAACACCTAACCCTGCCGTGCCGGCGTGGGCGTACCCGGGATCGCCGGGGCATCCGCAGGTGGCGCCGCCGGCGGATTTTCATCGCGCGAGCACGAATTTCAATACGCCGATTGGAATATTCGAGGGCCAATCCGACATTGGAAGCGCGGTGGTGCCGGGCAGCGCCAGCTATGACGCCGGCACGAAGCAGTACACGATTAATTCCGCCGGATACAACGTATGGTACACGCGCGACGAGTTTCGTTTCTTGTGGAAGAAAATGTCGGGCGATGTTTCGCTCGCGGCGGACATTTCATTTCCAGACCCGACCGGCTACGGAGACCGCAAGGCGGTGCTGATCATTCGGCAGAGCCTCGATGACGATTCCAAGGAAGTGCTGGTCGCGCTGCACGGCGCGGGGATGATCCAACTGGCGCAGCGGGCTGAGACGGACGTTCGAGTGAAGGACATGGAATTTCGCATCGGAGGGCGCGGACGTCCCGGCGGCACGAGCCCGGACAGCCTGGTCACGGTGAATGCGCAGCGCATCGGGATTGAAAAGCACGGCGATTCGTTCACGCTGTTCGTCAGTCTGGATGGCGAGCCGATGCATCAGTTTGGGCCGCCGATCACGCTGCACATCGATGGGCCATTTTATGTGGGCATCGGATTTTGCTCGCACTTGCCGGACAAATCCGATACCGCCGTGCTCTCCAATGTGGTCCTGGAGAACGCCGCCGGTGCGGTGCGCTAAATCAGCGATGCGTTAGTTTCCGAAGGCAATCCATCCGCTCTGCAAATAAAAAACGCGCCGGAGAGATTTACTCTCCGGCGCGTTTGCAATTTAGCCTAGCTTACTGGTCCGCTTCGACCTTCTTCAGCGTTGGTTTCGAGACGCTCGAGAGGATCCCGGCGTCGTCGGCGTTATTCGGGTAATACTGCGACGATTTCTTTCCGGACGGCAGAAGCACGATATCCGCGCGGCGGTTGTAAGCGAGAAATTCGCCCTCGGAACTCCTGCGATGCCCCTTGGCCTGCGGGTTGGGGTTGGTGGATTCGATTTCCTTTACCGCGCTCATATTGAGCGGATTATCCTTGCCGTCCGCGGTCGTCTGGATTTTATCGGCTGAAATTCCCTGATCGACCAGGAATTGCTTGATCCGCTGGACGCGGCGTTCGCTCAATTCCTGATTGAACTTCTTTGAACCGCGTGGATCGGCGTGCGCTTCCACGGCGAGCGTGGCGCTCGGATCGTAGATGAGATACTTTGTGAAGCCCGCGGCGGTTTGTACGAGCTCGGCCTGCTGGCTCTTCAGCAACCCATCCTGCGGGTGCTTCGTGTCGGGATAGGCGGTTGGATAGAACACGCTTTGCAGCACCACTTCAGGAATCGGTTCGATCGAACCGATGATGTGAATGGCCGCGGTCTGCGTGGCCGATCCGCCGCAAACGTTCGTGGCGTTCAGCGTATAGGTGGTGGACTCGTCCACGGGGCCGAGGTCCGTCTTTTTCGGCGTGGCCGTGATGCTCTGCGTGCCGTTGAGATCCACTTTGCCGATGGGATCGATGGTAGCGGAATCCGCGTTGCCGGTCGTCCATGTGAGTGTGGACGAATCCTGCGTGATCACCTTATCGCCCATTTTCAGGTAGTGAAGCTCGGCGGGATTGGCGGCGAGGCTTGCGGTCACCGTCGTATTGACGTTCACCGTGCCGCTGCCCTTGACGACTCCGCCGGGGCCAGCCGCGCTGAAGTCGTAAGTCGTGGTTGCGTGTGGCGTGACGCTTTGGCTTCCGCTGGCCGCAACGGGACCGACACCCGAGATATTGGTGTCCGCAGCCTCCGTGCTCTGCCATGTGAGCGTGGAGGACTGGCCGCAGTTGATGCTGGTGGGCGCCGCACTGAAGGAGCCCGTGACGCCTGCCACGGCGATCGTGTCGCTAATCCAGCCGCCTTTGTAGCGCGGCAGATTCGTCAACTTGGCGAGGTTATCTTTCGCTTTGGTCGTTTGCGCGCCATTCTTGGTGAGATCGATCGAGACTTTCTGGTTCGCCACCACGGTAACGTCGCCCGACCACGCCTCGGTACCGTTCTTGGTCACGTCAACGTGGTAGGAACCGGGGGGAATAAACAGGTTTCTGTGCCACCACCAGTCGTGGTTCGTCGCGCCGACATTTCCAGCGAAGTACGCCGGCGTCATGCCGTTCAGCAGCACGGCCGAGTGACTGTCTCCGCCCTTAAACGCGATCTGGCCAAACGGGGGATTCACAGCGCCGCCGCTTGCGTCGAGCGTGACGTTCAAAGGCGTCGTCTTGCCCGCATCGATGCTGACGTCCTGCGTCGAGATTTTGAAGCCGTAGTTGACCACCGTCACGGTATGTTTGCCGGCCGCGAGCGGAATCGCCTCGCTTCCTTCGCGGATGGCTTTTCCATCCACAAACACGTACGCGTGTTTCGGCATCACCTTAATCTTTAGTTTTCCATCCTGCGCCTGCGCGAATCCGGGGGTTGCGGCGAGCGCAAGAGTCGCCACGAGGATAGAGAGGTATCCAAGTCGTCGCATCTACGTGTCTCCTCAGACAGAACTTCGATTTTATTTTTCAGTTACGCCGCATCGTTGACGCGGCGCTCGTTAGACCCTTTTACGGCACTGCGATTCTAGACTTTGACACTGGCCATATCTGTCCACTCCGGCACAGCTTTGAAAGATATTTTCGGGGGCCGAAGTAACTCTTGAACAACGGGATTTGATGACATCTCCCGCGCGCGATACACAAGCGGGTGATTGAAGGCTGGGAACCACATTATAGCGAATAGCCGCCGATTCGAGTAGCACCGATCACGCACTGGCCCGATCTGAGCAAAAAAACGGGCGGAGCGTAAGCTCCGCCCGTTTAGCGCCTCTCCCGATTCGGCCAAGTTAACTCTACGGCCGATCAGGTGGTAAAGAACTAGTCGCTGCTGCTGGCCGAGGCCGACTGCGCTGCCTTCGGCGGCTTGGGTACGCTGATGTAACCCGTGATGGTGTCCTTGCTGACGGTGTTCACAACGAATTCGCAAGGCGTACGCACGCCGGCCTGATGGAAGAAGACCGGATCGTTTGCCGCGCGATTCTTGCGGTCAATGTGAACGTCATCGACAAGCAGGTCCACCGAGAAGATCTTCTTGCTCGGGTTCGTGTTGCGCAGCGTGACCTGGATATTGCCGACGGTTTGCGCCTTGTTGCGGGCGTTGATGGTGAATTCGGTGTAATCGCGTTCGCCCAGGCGCTGGAGTTCGCCGATCTGTTCACTATTGGTGGCGATCAGCGTTCCGAGCTGGCTCTTGGCCATGTTCAAGTCGCTTTTCGTGGAGTCGAGGTCGGTGCGCACGCCGGTCACGCGCGTGTCGACGGCCTTGACGTCATCGGAGCTGGCCTTGGTGGCAAGCTGCGTGGTCACGGTCGTATTCACGTCGTCGATTTTCTGCTGGCTGGCTTGCACGTCCGCGGCTTCCTGTTTGCGCGCCTTGCTCAGCTGACCTTGCGTGATATTGAGCTTCTTGGTGACAGTGTCCAGATCGCTCTGCAGTTGCGTGTCGGTCGCATCCACCTGCGCCTCATGCTGCTGCAGCGTGTTGATCTGGCTCGTGTAGTCCGCTTTCTCGGTCTTCATGTCGTTCTGATACGCCGCCTGGTACGCGTCCGCGTGCGAGGTTGCCACCCAGCCGATGCCGATGCCGACCAAGCCTGCAATCACCGCGAGTATAACCGCCGGAATTACCCACGCCGGCGAGCTGTTACGCTCTTCAATAATGTGTTCGTCTGCCATGTGATCTATTCCCCCCGAAGCTGTGTAATGAAAACTTCAGCGGGATAGTAGCAAGGCGAGCGCCAAATGCCTGGAAACGCGATGGGCTTCGTAAGCTATTGAGGAAAATGCTTTTGCAGCTTAGCGCATTGCGCGCGAAGGATCCAATGCCGGTACTAGACTATGCAATCTTTACCGTGCGCCGTGCATTGTGACGCACGCGCGCGGCAATTTTGCCACGCGCGTGCGATCGATATTGGGCGCGCCCAAAGGGTTCAGCGCCCCGGTCCCGTGGGATAAGCCGGTAGATCAGGCGGGCGCGGAGGTAGCGTTTTCGGATGCGCCTGGATGGCTTGCGTCACGACGTCTATCGCCTTCTCAAGCTGCGGATCGTGTCCGGCCATCACCTGGTCCGGCAAGTTGTCGATGACGATGTCGGGCTCAACGCCGTGATTTTCGACCACCCACTGGCTGTCGAGGTTGTAGAGCGAGAATTCGGGCCGCGCGACGTATCCGCCGTCCATCAGCGGGATGAAGCCGCGAATGCCGCGGACGCCGCCCCAGGTGCGCATGCCGATCACCGGGCCCAGCTTGTAATACTTGAAAAAGTAAGTGAAGAAATCGCCGTCGGACGCGGCATACTCATTCGTGACGCACGCCATCGGCCCGTCGAAGACCACGTTGGGGATCGTGCTCGACGGCCAGTTGCGCGCCGCATTCATGCCGGCGAGGACTCGCCGCAGACGGTCGAGAACCATGTCGGCCACGAAACCGCCGCCGTTGTACCTCACGTCGATGATCATGCCCTGCTTGCGAATTTGCGGGAAATATTGGCGGACAAATTCGTTCAGGCCATCGTCTTCCATGTCAGGCAGGTAGACGTAGCCAATTTTGCCGCCCGACGCCTCATCCACCTTGCGGCGATTGGTTTCAATCCAATCGAGCTCGCGCAAATGGTATTCGCTTCCGATTGTGCGCACGACCACGTTGCGCGCACCGGTTTCGGAAGGCGTGGAATTCACGCTTAGCGTGACGTTCTGCCCGGCCGTGTTCACGAAAAGCTCGTAAGGATTTTGCGGAATTCGCAGTGAATGGCCGTTGACGGCCAGCACATAGCTGCCTTCCGGCACATTGACGCCCGGCTCGGTGAGTGGCGAAATGCGTTGCGCGTCCCAATTCTCGCCGGGATAGATTTTTTTAATGCGATACATCCCGTGGTCGGCGTCAGCTTCAAAGTCCACTCCGAGCAGCCCGACGTTCACCGGATGCAAGTCCGGATACTCGCCGCCGCCAACGTAGGTGTGCGAATTGCTCAGATCGCCGATCATGTCGCCCATCAGAAGCGTCAGGTCATAGCGATCGGCTACATAGGGCAGCAGCACTTCATATTTTTTGCGCACGGCTTCCCAATCCACGCCGTTCATCGAAGGCTCGTAGAAGAAATCGCGATCCTGCCGCCAGACTTCCTCGAACATTTGCTTCCATTCGGCGCGTGGGTCGATTTGCGCGCGCAAGTCCGATAGATTGAGCTCGCCTTCGCCTGGATGATGCGGCGCGCCGCCGTATGCCGTGTCGATGATGCCGAAAGTTCCGGCCCCGCCTTCGCCGGGAGGCCCGGCGTAGAGAAGTTTCTTGCCGTCGAACGACGGCGCAAAACCCAAGGCGCCGGCGACGAGTACATGGTCTTCGCGGTCCGTCATATCGTATTCGTGAATTTCCGGCTCTTCGCCCGGCAGCGGTCCGGACAATCCCGGGATCGGCTGCGTCGTGTAGAACACGAGGCCTTTCGCGGCGCCAAGTTGTCCGATCACCGCGGGCTGCATGGGGAAAACGACGATGCGGTTTGCGATTCCGTCCAGGTCAATTCGGAATTCAGTTTTCGCCGGCGCGGGCGTTGCCGGCGCGACGACCGTTGCGGGCTTGGCGTTCGCGCCCTTCGGTTCCTTCATGGGTTTTTTCGGCGCGTTGGCGGGGTTTGTCGTGGGCGTGGTCATCACGTCGGGCGCGGTTGACGCCGCCGGCGTTTCCGGTTTCAACGTGACTTCGTCGCTGCGCGTCGCGAACGGCGACGCCAGATCGGCGCGCAGCGTGATGGCGTAAACGCGCGTGGCCTTGGGATTCGAAAATTCCTCGTCGTACACGCCGAGCACTTCGTTGTAATCGCGCGTCGAGAGCACATAGAGATACTTGCCCTCGGGATCGAAAATCGGATTGTACGTGTTCGTGAAATCGTCGGTGACGTCGGAAACTTTTCCCGTGGCCAGCGAGTAGAGCGCGATGAAGTGGTTGGTGTTCTCCGCCGGCTTCGAGTAGGAAATCCATTTGCTGTCCGGCGACCACGCAAAATCCGTTATTTCGCCATACACCGCCTGGTCCGCCTGCACCGGTTTTTTCGCATCGATGTCCACGTACCACAGACGCAACTTCTGATCCGCGTAAGCGAGCTTCTTGCTGTCGGGCGACCAGAGCGGCGGGAACATGAAGCCCTGGCTGCCGGTGGTGATGCGCCGCGCCGGGCTCAAGCCGTCTTGAGCGGAGATGTAAAGCTCTTCTTCGCCGCTGGCGTCGGAAATATACGCGATCCATTTGCCGTCCGGCGACCACGCCACGCCGTGCTCGCGCGTTCCCGGCGATGCCGTCAAATTACGAATGCTGCCGTGCTTGGCCGGTACGGTGTAGACATCCCCGCGCGCGGCGAACACGGCGCGATTTCCATCGGGTGCGACGTCAAAATCCGTTATAAGTTTCGCCACATTGGCCCACTGCGGCCGCGCCAGCGTCAGATCGCCCGGAAGATACACTGTCAATTTGCGCGATTGTTCCGTCGCGGTGTCGAACAAATAAAGATAGCCCGCGTTCTCGTACGCGATCGTATCGCCGCCCAGGCTGGGCCAATCCACGTCGTAGTCGGTGTAATGCGTGAGCTGTCGCGTTTGCTTCGATGTGAGGTCGTACGCGAACAGATTCACGCGCTTATCGGCGCCGCGGTCGGAGCCGAAATAAATCGTATTGCCATGCCACATCGGGTAGGTGTTCTCGCCGTCGTAGTCCGTAATTTTCTCGACGTGATTCGCCGCGAAATTGTAAATCCAAATCGATTGCGCCATTCCGCCGGTGTAGCGTTTCCAGGTGCGAAAATTTCTGAAGATGCGGTTGTACGCGATACTTTTCCCATCGGGCGAATACGACGTCAGCCCGCCCTTGTCCACCGGCAATTGCACGGGCAATCCGCCGGTGACGGGCACGGTGAACAGCCGGCCGAACCAATCGTTGAATGTGTTTCGTCGCGAGAGAAACACGATGTTTTGGCTGTCCGGCGTCCACGTAATTACTTCGTTGTTCGGCCCCATGCGTTCCGGCATCGGCTGGATATCCGGCAGAAATGTCAGTTGATGCGGCTCGCCTCCTGCCGCGGGCATCACGTAGACGTTGAAATTTCCGTCGTACTGCGCCGTAAACGCGATCCATTTTCCGTCCGGCGAAAATTTCGGAAACAGCTCGAGCCCTGGGCTGGTTGTAATGCGCGAGGCCGCGCCGCCAGAAGTGGAAACCAGCCACAAATCGCCACCATAGCTGAACACCACTTTGTCGCCATGCACATCGGGGAAGCGCATCAGCCGCCCCTCGGGCGTGGTTTGCGGCATGGTCTGCGGCATGGTTTGCGCAGTCGCGCCCGGCGCGAATGCGGCGAACGCGCCGGCGCACACAACAACAAGCCAAAGTCGATGCAGTTTCATTACGATTTCACCCCACCCGATTCGAATTGAGGCCACCGCCGGGCAGAATGATAGCGCAACAATATGGGCCGTGCGAAATGGAGTTGCGAAACGCGTTCAGAAGATCAACGCGCTCCCACTCAGAGTCCGCCGCGGATCCCGGCCGGCGAATCTACTTGGCGGGAATTGTCAGAGGTTCAGCCAGTACCTTGGCGCCCAGGTTTTCGTCCTTGTTCGCCGCATTGCCGGCGCTCAGTTGATCGTCGATGATCTTGAACAGGTCCGCGGTACGGATCGGTTTTGACACATAGGCATCCATTCCGGCGTCCAGGCAGCGCTGCTGATCGCCCTTCAGCGCGTGAGCTGTCATGGCGATGATCGGAATATGAGCGCCGGTGATTTGTTCTTTATTGCGAATCGCCGCCGTGGTCTCGAAGCCGTCCATTTCCGGCATTTGCACGTCCATTAGGATCGCGTCGAACGAATTTTTCTCGAGCGCGTCGAGCGCCGCGCGCCCATCGCCGGCGACGGTCACCTCAAAGCCGCGCTTCTCAAGCAAGCGCGTGGCGAGTTTTTGATTCACCAGATTGTCTTCGGCCAGCAGGATGCGATTCCGGTGACGTTCTTCGCGCAGCGTGTGCTTGGTGATCAATCGGTCGGGATGTTGCGGCGCATTGCGCAGCACGGCGCAGATCGCGTTCAGCAGTTCGCCCTGCCGGATGGGCTTTACCAGGTAAGCGGCAATGCCGAGTTCCCGGCAACGCGCCGCGTCTCCCACTTGCCCGGCCGAAGTCAGCATCATGATGGTCGCGCCCGCAAGCGATGGATTTTGACGAATGATCTCGGCAACCATGAACCCGTCCATGTCCGGCATTTGACCATCCAGCAGCACCAACGGAAACGGCTCCCCCTGGCTCTTGGCGATCCGCAGCGCCGTAAGTCCGGCTTCACCGCCCTCGCTCACCGAAGGCCGCATCCCCCAGCGCGTGAGCATTCCCTCGAGCACACGCCGATTCGCGTAATTGTCGTCCACGATTAACGCCTGTACGTCGCGCAACTGTTCAGGCGGCACGGGCGGGAGCCGTACCGCGGGCGAATCCTGCAGCGCCACCTCGATCGTGAAGTGAAATGTGCTCCCCTCGCCGGGATCGCTTTCAAGCCACATGCGTCCGTGCATCAGATCGACCAGGCGCGTGCAAATCGTAAGCCCGAGCCCCGTGCCCCCATATTTCCGGGCCATCGAACCGTCCGCTTGCGAGAACGCCTCGAAAACTTTCGCCTGTTTCTCGGCGGGAATGCCGATGCCGGTGTCGCGCACGGAAAAATGCAGCACCGTTGAATCCGCCACATTTTCCCGCCGTAAGTCTTCCACCGTTACCACGATCTCGCCCTTCTCCGTGAATTTGATCGCGTTGCCCACCAAATTCACCACGATTTGCCGAATGCGTCCGGGATCTCCCGTCAGCGCCTCCGGCACGTCCGGCGCGACTTCGTAGATCAATTCCAGTCCCTTCTGGTGCGCGCGAAAACCGAGCGCCTGCATGGTTTCCCCCAGGCTTTCGCGCAGATCGAAGGTAATGGATTCAAGATCGAGCCGCCCGGCTTCGATCTTTGAGAAATCCAGAATGTCGTTGATAATCGTGAGCAGCGATTCCGCCGAATGGTGCACCAGACTCAAGTGATCGCGCTGCTCCGCCGTGAGTTCGGTATCCAGCGCTAGTTCCGTCATCCCCAGAATCCCATTCATCGGCGTGCGAATTTCGTGGCTCATGGTTGCCAGGAATTCGCTTTTCGCCCGATTCGCTTTCTCTGCTTCCGCAAATGCGCTTTCCGCGGCGCTTCGGGAGCCCTCGGCGTCCCGCCGGGCGGCGTCCGCATTCCGTTGTGCCGCGCGCGCCAGGCGGATCAGCCATCCGAACTGAAGCAGCACGAATGCCAGAAGAATAGCGCCTACAGCGAGCAGCCGCTCGCTGTGTTCCGCCGCCTGCAAGTAAAATAGCGTTTGGGTTTGCGCTGCCGAGTTGTCGAGCCACCGGAATTCCGCGTTGGCAAGAGTGCCGTCCTTGGCCATCTCGCCCATCTCAGATCGCAGCACATTCGCCGCTCGCACCGCGCCCGGCCTGCTGTAACTGGCGCCGATGCCGAACTTGACCAGGAATCCCGGCGCGTCCACGATTTGCAGCCGAACATTTTGACAGGCATCCGCCAGGTTGTACCGGTCCAGCGCCGTCGCCATAACGGCAACTTGGGCTTTGTCTGAACATACGGCGCTCAACTGCTCGGTGACGCTCTCGACGGTAACAATCTTCGCGTTGGGGAATGTGCGATCGGTCAGCGCGGCCGACATCATTCCGTGCTCCGAGAAGTCCGCAACGGTTATCTGCGATGATGCACTGGCCCGAGCGACTGGATCGCTCTCTCGAGAGACGATGCCGAACCCCGACAACGTCCACGGAGCCGACACGTAGAACTTACTTTTTCGCTCCGGCAGATCCCCGATCAGCGGCCACAGGTCCACGTGCCCCGTCTCCAGCGCCACGTCTCCACCTTCCGGTGAATAAATCCATTCCAGCTTGATCCCGCTTCGGCGCGCCGCCTCGTTCAACAGGTCCACCGAACTTCCCGCGGCTTTTCCATCCGGACCCAAAAAGTGTTTCGGGGGCGAATTGTAAAATCCGATACGGAACGGTGTCTTGCGCAACTGCAACGTGCGCCAATGCAGAATTCCGGCCACCCCAAGGCCGGCGATCAAAGTCGCCGACAGCACGGCGGCGAACGCGAATTTTCGATGCGATTTCACCTTGGTTGACGTCGCCGCCGGCACGATACTCGGGAACCTCTGGGCCTGGGAGTTGCTCGCGTCAAGCCAGCACGGCGACGCCCATACGTAGCTCGCTCATCGCGACGTAACTTGTTCGGAATCAGCCTTTGGGCGGACGGCGACGTTTGGAAAGCCGTCGTGCCTTGCTGGCGAATGTACCGGCCTGGAACGCCCGCGCCGCAACGGCACACATCGGCCCACCCACTCTGCACCATCAACTTGATCTTAAGTAAGGAACGTCTGCCAGGAATTCGAGGAACCCGCGGCCCACAATTACGTGACCAACAATCCCAGGCCGCGAAGCTCGTCCTTCAGCGCGGCGACGCCGGTAAACCGAAAGCCCACCATTCCAACCTTGCGCGCCGCTTCAACATTTTTCTCAAGGTCGTCGATGTACAACGCTTCGCCCGCGGCGATTCCCAGTTCCTGAAGCGCCCGAAGATAAATTTCCGGCGCCGGTTTGCACGCGCCCACCCGGCAGGAATAAATGCGCACAGGGAAATACCGCATGAACGAAAAATTCTTTTCCATATAAGCCACGTGAAGGGGATCGGTGTTTGAGAGCAAAGCCAAACGGCATCGCGGCGCGAGCGCGCGAAACA
>JBAQYV010000228.1:0-6911 GCA_049790315.1 Candidatus Acidiferrales bacterium
GCGGTGAAGCGAAGCAAGTTCATTCTGCCCACGGGCCGCGGGCTTTGTCAACGCAGGCGCAAGCAGGGCGTGGTGCCGTAAGATATCCGTATGAGCAGAATACAATCCTATTTTCGAGACAAGGTGGTGCTCATTACCGGCGCTTCGTCCGGCATTGGCGAAGAGCTGGCGTGGCAGCTCGCGCAGGCGGGGGCGAGGCTGACGCTGGCCGCGCGGCGCAAGGAGCTCCTTGATGCGCTGGCGCAAAGAATCGCGGGACTCGGGACTGGCGAGACGCTGGTCGTTGAATGCGACGTGACGCGCGATGGAGACCTGGAGCGCGCGGTTGAGGCGGCGGTGCGCAAGTGGGGGCGATTGGATGTCGCGATTGCCAACGCGGGGTTTGGCGTGGTTGGAACGCTGAAGCGGCTTACGCTGGAGGATTACCGGCGGCAATTTGAAACCAATGTGTTCGGAGTGCTGCGTACGATTTACGCCGCGCTGCCCGAGATTGAGAAGACCAAGGGAAACCTGGCGATCGTCTCGAGCGTGGGCGGCTGGATATCGACTGCGGGTGGCTCTCCCTATTCGATGAGCAAATTCGCGCTGCGCGCGCTGGCCAACGCCATCACGCCGGAATTGCGGAGCAGCGGCGTGAAAGTCACACTGATCAGCCCGGGATTCGTCGAGAGCAACATCCATCGCGTCGACAACAAAGGGAAATTTCACGCCGACAGGGAAGCTACGATCCCCGCCTGGATTCAAATGAAAACTCCCAAGGCGGCGCGACGGATTTTGAACGCCGTGGCGCGGGGAAAACGGGAGCGGATCATAACGCTGCACGGCAAAATAGGCGTAGCGCTGGAAAGATTTGCTCCGTGGGTGATCCGGGCGATCTCCGCAAAAATCGTTAAAAGATCCGATCGCCAACATCACGACGGCGCATAAAGGCATACGCGGCAAGTGATCCAACTTGAAACCGTGGGCGGCAGATGGCGTCTTGACTTTACCGTTCCGGGTGTATACTCCCGGCATAATCCGAGGCCAAGGCAGAGCGGCGCTGCGGCCCATCCCCCGGCTTTCACCAAGCGCCCTACCTGCCAGGAGGAAACCCATGGAAAACATCCAATGGAGCCTGCTGTTGTGTTTGTCTGTGGCTTGGGCGGTGGTGACGGCGATACTGATGGTCTTCATTCTATATCGCTGGGGGCTTTCCGTAAGGGAAGACGATCAGCTATTTCTGGGGGCGGGCGAGGAACACATCGCGGCCGATCAGCGCGCGATGTTCCAGAAAATTTCAAAGACCACGGCACCGATCATCACGCTCACTGTACTGTCTGTTGGGCTTCTGATCGCGAGCGTAGGCCTTTGGCTCTATCACGGTTTTCAGAGCTTCTAGAGCGCTGATTCGCGTTGCCGAGCGGCGCCGGTAGCTAGCGCTGCGGGTTGGGCGCGGGATTCGCCGCCGGCGGCACAGATGTAGGCGCGGGGGCCGAGCCGGGCGCCTTTTGCGGCGTGTTTGAAACGACCGAAGTGTGGTCAAGCGCGATCAGCCAATCGTCGCCCTGCTTTTCGAAAATCAACGTAGTCTTGCCGCGGATGTCGTCCTGACTCCCATCAATCATGACGAAATATTCCCATTGATAGGTGGCCCAAGCGCAGGTTCCCTGGACCTTGATGAGCGTGTTGGTCCGGTCAAACTGGCCGCCCTGGATTCGGGCGCGCATGGTTTGATACGCGGTTTTGTAAGCGGGCCAGCCAGAGACGGGCGGCTCCCAAGCTCCGGTGATCACGATCACGTCGGGCGAATAATATTTCTGCATCTGGTCGACTTCGCCGATCTGCCAGTAGCCGAGGACCTCGGAGATTTCCTCGTCGATTTTCTGGTTGTCAGGGATAGGCGGAGGCGCCGGCGTGGATGTGTCGGGCGGGGAAGATTTCCGCTTTTTTTGTTTTTGTGCCGCCGCAGGCACAACGCCTAGCGCGAGCGCGAGCAGCAACGAAAATGCGACGTTCCAAAAACTCTTCATGCGTTCCCCCCGAAATCGTGCGACGAAAGTACGAAGAGTGAAGATAGCACCGAAAAACGAGGGCGCGCCGAGCAGTGCGTTCTCGCGTGACCAAAGGTCAACCAATGTGAATCTCGTTATGGCCATGCGCCGCGCGAAGGCAGCCGCGCGAACGCCATGCGGACGGCGCGGCGTCGCGCAGCTTCAGGATCGCGCGACGCGAAAACCGTAATCGGCATACTCGAATTCGGGCAGGATGCTTGAACGCGCGGCGACGCGCGAGATTTTGATCTGATGGCGCCAGGAGCCGCCGCGGGATGCGCGACGTGTTCCATTCGGCGCGCCTTGCGGATTGCGTTCAGTGGAGCACGTGTAATACGCGGCGTCGTACCAATCGGCACACCACTCGTGGACGTTGTCGCCGATATCGTATAGGCCGAAGGCGTTCGGCGCGGATTGGGCGACGCGCTCCGGACCATTTTTCCAGCGCGTGGCGTAATCGGGTTGAGATTGCGGCGGGTCGTCGCCCCAGGAATAGAGTTTGCCATCAGCGCCGCCGCGGGCCGCGCGTTCCCATTCGGCTTCGGTGGGTAAACGATAGTTGCGGCCAGTCGCTTGGCTGAGCCAACGGCAGTAGGTCTCGGCGTCGAACCACGATGGCGAAACTACAGGTTGTTGCGGATCGTTGAAATTAGGATCGTTCCAATCGCGCGTGGCGGGATGGCCAGTGGCCTGGATGAATTGGGCGTATTCGACGCGAGTGACCTGGCAGGCGGCCAGCTCGAACGCATCAACCCAAACGCGGTGCACAGGTTTTTCGTCGTCGCGGCCCACGGCGCAGCCCATTTGAAACCAACCTTCGGGGATGCGAACGAGCGCGGGATTGAGATCAGGCGGCATCGAGCGACATCAGACAACATCGAGCGGCATCAGACGACATCAGCTACGGCGGGAACCGGATAGAGCCACATTGTCGTTGAGGGTTTGTTAGTCTAGACTCCGCCAACCATGAACGCAACTGGCGCTGCTAAACGTCCCGGCCGCACGGAACTTGCGCGGGGTCTCACTCTGTTGCCCGCGGTGGCGCTGGCGATGGTGGACATGATCGGCGTCGGTCCCTTCGCTACTTTACCGAACATGGTCGACAAAATGGGCGGGACGCAGGCTATCTATGGATGGACCGCCGGGGCGCTGCTGGCGATGTCAGACGGTCTGATCTGGGCGGAGCTGGGCGCCGCCATGCCCAAGGCCGGCGGGTCGTACGAATTCTTGTCGGAAATATATGGAAGAGAAAAGCTAGGGCGCTTGTTGTCTTTCCTGTTTGCTTTCCAGCTCATCGTGAGCGCGCCCATTTCGATCGCGACCGGCTGCGTGGGGCTGGCAGGATATGCGTCGTACGTGTTCCCGAGGCTCAGCACTGTTTTCTTCCAAACAGGAGCCCACTTCGGTTTTTTCGGTTTCAGATACCTGGGAAGCGAAAAGCTTGCGTTCGGCATAAGCGGCGCGACTCTGGTGGCCGCGGCGGCCGCACTGCTAGCCACGTTTCTTGTCTATCGCAGAATCACGGGCGTGGGCCGGATCGCCAAATTCCTTTGGATCGGCGTGCTGGGCACAATCGGTTTTGTCACGTTCACCGGATTGACTCACTTCCACAGCGGCCTGGCATTTCCGGCCGGATGGTCGCGGCCGCAGGTTTCGGGATTCTGGACGGGATTCTCGGCGGCTCTGCTGATCGCGCTGTACGACTATTGGGGATATTACAACGTCTGCTTCCTGGGCGAAGAAATCGCGGAGCCGCGGAAGACGATTCCGCGCGCGATGCTGATTTCGATCGCGGCGGTCGCGGTTCTGTACATCGCGATGAACATCAGCATTCTGGGCGTGGTGCCGCTGCAAGAGCTACGCGCGATGGCGAATAATTCCGCGGCCAGCTACGTCGCGGCCCGGGCGGTGCAAATCGCTTACGGGCATTGGGCGGGAACGCTGGTGGCGCTGATGGTGATCTGGACGGCGTTTGCGTCGGTGTTTTCACTTCTTGCGGGATACTCGAGGGTTCCGTTCGCGGCGGCGCGCGACGGAAACTTCCCACGATTTTTTGAAAAGGTCCACCCCAAGGATAATTTTCCAACGAATAGCGTGCTTGTGCTGGGAATTCTGGCGGCCGGATTCTGCGTTTTCCAGTTGGGCCAATTGGTTACGGCGTTGGTGGTGATTCGGATTCTACTGATGTTCGGGGTGCAGGCGATCGGAGTGGTGGTGTGGCGCATAGTGAAACCGAATCAGCCGCGGCCTTTCCGAATGTGGCTCTATCCGTTGCCGGTGCTGATTACGCTCGCCGGGTTCGCGCTGGTACTGCATGACAAGAAGGCGCTGTATCATCGCGCGCTGGTGTTCGCGGCGATCGGCGTTCTGATTTTTCTCATCCGTGCCGGTAAGACTCGTACGTGGCCGTTCGCGAGAGCGAGCGCTTAGCGCCTGACGCCCGACAACTCGCGCGATTCGCCGTGAGGCGCGGGGGCGGTTTACAATTGAGCCGTTGGTTTCAAGGTAGCGCGCCGAATGCGTATCGTCTCAGCCAAATCAACGCGTGCGTTTTCGTTGTGTGTTGTGGTGTGCGTGTCGGCGGCGCTCGGGTGGGCGCGGGCAGCGAGCGCGACGCCCTTAGACTTGCCGCCCGAGGCTACCGATGGATTGAAGCTGCTTTACAGCGGGCAGAGCGGCGCGGCGCGCGCACTTTTTTCGCGGCTGGAGCAGCAGGAGCCGAACAATCCGCTGCCGTATTTGCTGGAAGCGGACGCGCGGTGGTGGGAAATCTACTGCCAGGCGTGCGAAATAAAATGGGGATTCATCGATGCGTGGCGGCGCCCCAGAATTTCGGATGACGATCCGTACCTCGCGTTGTCGACGAAGGCCATCACTTTAGCTGAAGCTTCCATCGCTCAGCACGACACTGCGGAAATGGAACTCTACGACGGAATGGGCTATCTCCTACGGGCACGACTGCTCGGGCTGCGCGACGATCGCAGTGGGACGGCGCGCGCGGGAGTCGCGGCTCGGCAGCACTTGTTGCGTTGCCTCCAACTCGACCCGCAAATGACGGACGCTTACACCGGACTGGGGCTTTACAACTATTACGTGGACACACTTTCGACGATGGCGCGCGTGCTGCGATTTTTCATGGGCATTCCGGGCGGAGACAAGCAGGAAGGCATCCGGCAGTTGAAGATGGCCATGAAGGACGCGCCGCTGACGGGCGTGGAAGCGCGATTTTATCTGGCGAAGAATTTGCGGACTTATGATTTCGATTACGCGCAGGCCCTGGATGTGCTGACGCCGCTGGTGCTCGAGTATCCGACAAATTCGACGTTCAACTTGCTGATGGGAAATCTTGAGAGTGGCCTGGGCCACGATGAATCAGCGGCGGAATATTACCGCGCAGCCACGCAACAACTTCCGTCCGATGCGGCGTGCGCGGCACGCGTGGTGCAATTAGCGCACGGCGCCGAGGCCGCGTTGCCCGGTCCGTCCCACTAGAAGTGCCGTTATACGATTGAAACGCCTGCCTCTGCCGTCCCTGCGCCTCTGCGGTTTTAATTTAGACCGCAAACTCGGTTTTCCTCGCGAGAGCCCCGAGCACCACAGAGGCGCAGGCGCGGCAGAGCGCGTTCGTCACGCGTGATAGAGCCGAACCCGCCACAAGCAAAAAATAGGCCGCTCGATTGGCGAGCGGCCCGGGTGGAATCCTGCAAATCAAAGCTCAGATCAGATTGCAGATTCTCCCGGTGCGCCCGCATTGCGCGGACAGGCGCGGATGTTCATCGGACGACAAACACACGGGCAGGCGCGCGGCGAGAAGCCTTGGTTTACCCTGCGACGATTGGCAATCAAGATCAAGAACCGCCCCTTGGTTGCAACATGAACTTGCACAACCATAAAAACCATAGCGCCGCGAAATTGACGTGTCAAGGCGGCGGCTGGCGCAACAAAGCGTCAGGATTCGGAGCGCAGATCTTGCAAAAGGAGCCGATCTTCAAGGCTGAGAGCTGCGCCGGACAGCAAATCCGGGCGATTGCGCAGAGTTTTGCGGAGGGCCATTTTGCGGCGCCACACACGGATCTCTTCGTGATTTCCGCCGAGAAGTACTTCGGGCACTTGCCAGCCGCGAAATTCAGGAGGGCGGGTGTAATGAGGGCAATCGAGGAATCCGGAATTCGCCGGACGCGCCGGCGACGCGGGCACAAGGGCGGGCACATCGTCGGCCGAATCGGTCCCAGGCTCGGGCTCGCTGAACGATTCGCGTATCGCGGAGGCTTCGTTGCCGAGCGCGCCGGGCAGCAATCGTGTGACGGCATCCAGAACAAGCGCAGCGGCCAATTCTCCGCCGGAGAGGATGAAATCGCCGATCGAAATTTCGTCGGTAGCGAGATGCTCGGCGATCCGCTCATCAACACCTTCGTAGCGGCCGCAAATCAAGACGATGCGGCGGGCACGGGCCAGGGTGCGCGCGGTCTTTTGGCGAAACATTTTGCCCGACGCGGAGAGCAGGACAATCGCATCTCCGTCGCGCCATAATTCCGCGGGCGCGGCGGCGTTCGGCACGAGCGATTCCACGGCCTCAAAAATCGGCTCGGGTTTCAGCACCATTCCTTCGCCGCCGCCGAAGGGGCGGTCGTCAACAGTGTTGTGGCGATCGTGCGTGAACGCGCGGAGATCGTGGACGGCGACGCTGACGATGCCTGCTTCGCGGGCGCGGCGGACGATGCCATAGTCGAGAGGGCCGCGGAAGAATTCGGGAAAGATCGTGATGATATCGAATTGCACGGGGAATCAGTGTAACGCAATCGGAGGCGAGGCGATTAGCGCGTGGTCGAGCGAATTATTGGGCGGCGCGGACGGCGGCATCACCGACCATGCACTCCGCGC
>JBAQYV010000229.1:0-36224 GCA_049790315.1 Candidatus Acidiferrales bacterium
TCGCTCGAATGCCAATGGCGGACATGAGGCGGCCTGTGGCGGGGCCTTCGCGGCGGTAGCTGAACAAAAGGTCAGTGCGGCACGCGGTGCAGAGCGAGCTGACGACAATATTTTTTTTCGGCACGCCAGCGTCGAACAATTGCCAGCGATTCGCGGCGCGCAAATCGAGTTGCACGCGCGGCGGAGGAGGCTGGTGGCCCGGCGGCATCATGTTCAGCCACTCGAGCGGATTCGGCTCTTCGCCGGAAGACAATCGATCGAACGGGCCCTCGAACCATTCTTTTGCGGCGTCAAATTGGCCGGCGAAAGCTTGCGCGACTTCGGGACCGACTTGGTAGCAACACGGGCCAATGGCGGGACCCAACACTGCGATGACATCGGCCGGGCGCGTGCCGAACGACATGAGCATCTGGCCGAGCGTTTTCTGCACAATGCGTGCGAGCGTGCCACGCCAACCGGCATGTACAGCAGCGACGGCGCGACGGCGCGTGTCGGCGAGAAGAATCGGAACGCAATCGGCGGTCTGCACGGACAAGAGGACGCCGCGCGCCTGAGTGATTAACGCGTCGGCGCGCGGCGGCTCTTCGGGAACGCGCGGCTTCTCGATTACTTGAATCACATCGGAATGAAATTGGCGCGCAGCGATCATCGGCCAATCGGCTGCGCCGAGCACCGCCGCGAAACGGCTTCGGCGCGCGGCGACGACGGCGCGCACATCGCTGCCGGTGAAACCGAGATTGAAGCACGCGCCCTTCGCGCCGCGGGCATTATCGATGCGCGTGCTGAAACCGTGGACGAGCCACGGTAAACGCGAAAGCCGTTGCGCTTCGAGTGTGCAAGTACCATTGGCGCGCCGGATGATCCAGCCGTTGCCGGCGCTGGAAGAGGGTGGGCTGGCTCGACCACCGCGCGACCGTGCTTTGGGCGATCTACTACGCATCCGTCTCATTCGAGCGGCACGCGCGCGAAGAAACTCACCGGTACCAACGAAGGCACGCGCCCGCGCCATGTATAATCGCGCTTCGGCGCTGGAAACGATTGAGGCGCGCGGAGATCGGAACCACAGCCGCGATGATCGTCGGGATGGGAGTGGATTTGACCGAAGTGAGCCGCTTGCGCGCCGCAATCGAGCGACGTGGGCAGGCGCTTCTGCGGCGCGTCTACACCGAACAGGAAATCGCTTACTGCGAGCGGCATCGCAATTACGTGGAACGATACGCCGGACGTTTCGCCGCGAAGGAAGCGGCGATGAAAGCTCTGGGAACTGGATGGTCCCATGGCGTGCGCTGGATCGACATCGAAGTGACGCGCATGCCGAGCGGCAAACCGACGCTTGCGCTTCACGGCGCAACGCTGGGCATCGCCGAGCGTTTGGGCGTGAAGAATATTTCGGTAAGCATCACGCACACCGGCGATTGGGCGTTCGCGCAAGTGATCTTCGAGAACTAAATTAGACCTCGCTTTATTTCTCTCTACGCGAAAATAAATCATACGGGATGCACGGGCAGATTGGGCATGTCAGGCGCTTCAAACGCTTCGGCCGCGAGGCCAAGTGGAGTGACGCCGGCGCCGCGCACATCCATAATGCGATTCGCCGACCACGCGCCGGTCAATCGAACTTCGATGTTGTTGCTCGAAACGGCGGGCGTGACGCCAAGGGCGGAATCGCGCGGCGATGGGCGCAGAGTGAGCACGGATAAAGTCTTGCCGACGTGACGCACGAGGAATGCGGATCTCTTTTCGGACGCGAGGGCGCGCAATTCCCGCGCGCGGTGAAGAATCAACTGCGCCGGGACCTGTGGCGAAAGTTCGGCGGCGGGCGTGCCGGGGCGCGGCGAAAACGAAAATACGTGGAGATAAGTAAGCGGCTGAGCGCGCAGAAAATCCATTGTCGAGAGGTGATCGGATTCGGTCTCTCCGGGGAAGCCGGCGATTACGTCGGCGCCGATCGCGGCGTCGGGCAACCATGCCGAAATCCATTCAAGGCGGCGCGCATAATGCTCAGCGCGATACCAGCGATGCATCGCGGCCAGAACTCGATTCGAGGCCGATTGCAGTGGAACGTGGAAATGACGGGCAATGCGCTGCGTTGAAGCGACGAGAGCGACGAGATCTTCGGTAACATCCATTGGCTCGACTGAGCTCAAGCGAACGCGTTCGATGCGGGTGTGGTTCAGGACGCGGCGCAGAAGTTCGATGAGATTCGCCCGCGGGGTCAGGTCGCGGCCGTAGCTGCCAAGATGAATCCCGCTGAGTACAATTTCGCGATAACCGCGCTCGACGAGCGCATTCAATTCTTCGACAACGCGCGCGGGAGTGAGGCTCCGACTATTTCCGCGAACGGAAGGGATCACGCAGAAGGCACAGCGGTGATTGCAACCGTCCTGGATTTTTAGAATCGGGCGCGTGTGTTGCGCTTCGCCGCCCTCGATGGGCGCGACGAGAACGCCGGTCTGCGCGGAGATGTCGCCGACGATAATCGGAGCCACACGCTGCGTGAAAGCGGCGGCAGAAGACGCACTCGCCGCGCGAAGAGATTCGACGGGGATCAATCCAGCGCGAGTGGGAACCGATTGGCCGGGCGCGGCGATTTCCGCAAGGCGAGGAATCTCGGGTTTATGCGAATTGCCGACGACGAAATTCACGCCGGGAAGCAGGGCAAGATCTTCGGGCGCGCGCTGAGCGTAGCAGCCGGTAGCGATGATGCGCGCGGCGGGGTTTGCGCGATGGATGGCGCGAATCGTACGCCGCGCCTGAGCATCGGCCGCAGCGGTAACCGTGCAGGTATTCACGACAACGACGTCGGCTGCAGCTGCTACGCGCGCAACCTCAAAGCCGCGCGCGCGCAACTGATTCTCGATGGCGGCGGCATCGGCTTGAGTGGCGCGGCAGCCGAATTGTTCGATAAAAAAAGTGGCCATGGACACGCGCAGGGTCTGCGCAAGGTTTTTTATTATAGCAACGCGCGCACGCGGGCAGGCGGATTCCTATTGCCCGGGACGCGCGTTCTGCCGCAAGATGCATTCTTCGCATTGCCATGATTCTACATTTCATCGCCATCGCGTTGGGAGCGTTCGTCGGCGTCCTGGTGGGATTTATGGGCGTGGGCGGCGGCGTGGTGTTGATTCCGGTGATGGTCTATTTGTTGCACTTCGACCAGCACGTGGCGCAAGGCACTTCGCTCCTGATGCAAATTCCTCCGCTCGGAATTGGCGCGCTGCTGGTCTATTGGCGGCGGCGCGAAGTGGACCTGATCGCCGGCGTTTTGTGTGCGTTAGGATTTTTGCTGGGCGGATATTTCGGCAGCGCACTTGCGATCGGCATGGCTTCACGGCCATTGCGCGCGTATTTCGCTCTGTTCCAGATGATCGCCGCGGTGTTGCTGTGGAGACGCAGACATAAGCCGGCAAAACCTCCTGCGGAAGCGGCCGATGCAGCTTAAGCAGATAGCGCATTGGAGTGCACTGCTGCTGGTGGCGTGCGGAGTGGGCGTTCTGGGCGGAATGTTTGGGCTGGGCGGCGGCGTAATTCTCGTGCCGCTGCTCGTGCTGGTATTTGCTTTTGATCAGCATCGCGCGCAAGGCACGACATTGGTGGCGCTTGTTCCGCCGACCGGTTTGCTGGGACTTCTGAATTATGCGCATGCGCGCGAAGTTGATTGGATTTTTGGGCTGTTGCTGATGCCCGGCGTTTTCTTCGGCGCCTTCTACGGAAGCTGGATCGCTCAGAAACTGACTCCAGACCGAATGCGGCGGGCGTTTGCGGCGCTGTTGTTCGCAGTGGGAGCCGCGCAATTGCTTGCGGCGGTTTGGAAATAGCCGCGTTTTCCTCCTCTGTTGGCATGGTTCTTGCTCGTTTCTGAATGCAGGATCCGTGCCGAGTTCCTGCCCTTCGAGTCAACTTGAAGAAACCAAATATGAACCGGACGTTCAATTCCTCAACTCGCGAACGGGTGACGGATCGGGTGGTTCCAGATCGGAACGTAAATTCGAAATGGCACTGATGGTGGTTCCCGAATGAACGCTGAACATCCACTTGCTCATGCGCTCGACGTGGTGTGGCGCGCAGCGCTGACGACGGCCCTTCTTTTTGCCGCGTGGAGCGCAGCGCGCGGGGGTGCGGGGGCGTGGTACGCGCGGTACGGAGGATCACAGAATCTCGAACGCGCCATGAAGTGGGCGCCGAAGAATGCGGCAAACTTTGCGACGCTGGCGCGTCTCGATGAACTTGCCGGCGGCGCGGACGGACAAGCGCAGGCCCTACAGTTGCGGCGGAAGGCCACGCAGCTTGAGCCCGACAACGCGATTTACTGGCTTGAGCGCGCCATGAGCGAGGACGAAACGGGCGCGCCGGAATCCGCCGGGGCCGACTACCTGCGCGCTCGGGAACTGTTTCCTCTATCGCCAGACGTGAATCGAGCGCTCGGAGAATATTATTTGCGACAGTGGCGGATCGACGATGCGCTCGATTCGCTGCGTCTTGCGATTGCGGGCGATCCCGAGTTGCGGCCCGTGATTTTCAACGAATTGTGGCGCGCAGGTGTCGGTACGGGCGCAGTGTTGAAACGCGGCGCGCCGTGGGACCGCGCCACGCTTGTGGCTTATCTCGATGCGCTCGCCGCTGCCGGCGCACTCGACGACGCGCGTTTGGTATGGGTGCAAATCGAGGCGCGCGGCGGCGCAGGAACGACGCAGGACGGAGTGCAACGCGACGCCTTCCAGTATGTCGACGCGCTGATTCGCTTCCAAAGAACAGCGGAGCTCGAGACAGTTTGGGCCGAAGTGGCGCCGGAGCAAGCGCAGGCCGCACGAGCATCCGGGAATCTGATCGCAAACGGCAGCTTTGAACAGCCAATGCTGAACGAGGGCCTGGACTGGCGCGTGATTCCTCTGAGCGGCGTGTTCGTCAGCGTGGACGCAACATCGGCGCACGATGGCGCGCGCTCGTTGCGCATCGATTTTGGCACGGCGGGCAATCTCGCCTACCAGCACACGTTTGAGTTTGTACCGGTTGAAAGCGACACAACCTACGAGTTCACGGGGTACTTGCGCGCCGCGAACATCACGTCCGATTCGGGGCCGCGATTCGAGCTTTACGACGCGGTGAACCCGCAACATCTGAACATGGCAACCGGCGACGTTCGTGGCACAACCGACTGGACGGAAGAGAGACTGCGTTTCCGCACAGGGCCGGACACGCACATGCTCATTGTGCGCGTGGGAAGACCTCCGAGCACAAGCTTCGATAATCATTTTTCCGGAACACTCTGGGTGGACGACGTGCGTCTTGCGAAAGCAGCGGACTAGCGTCGTGCCGCGCGCCGTTCGGACCCGTTCGCTTCGCCAGTGGAAAGTGTGGCCGCCAACCCCAGGAGCACGGCAAACAACAACGCGTTCGCCGGAATATGCAGATTGAAATCGACCAACGCATGGAGCAGCAGTGAGAACACTGCGCCGCAACAACCCAACAGCAAGAACCAATCTGCCGCCCGCGCGGTGCGGCGAAGTCCGCGAAGCGCGCGAACCAGAGCGAATCCGACAAGAGCGAAGAGTAGCGCGGCGCCTGGCACACCCCATTCGGCGGCAAATTCCAGATAATCGTCGTGTGCGTGGTTCAAACGCGCGGCGAGATGCGACGTTTGAACGCGCGTATAGGCGTTTTCGAAACTACCAGGGCCCGTGCCCCAATACGGATGCGTACGGATGAGCGCCGCAGTGTCTTTCCAGACCGCGATGCGCGAAGGCAAATCCTGTCCGGCGCTGCGATAGCGCGCGAGCACTGGGCTGAATCCGATCCAGGCGCCGGCTGCCAACGTGAGCGCAACGAGAGACGCGACGATGGTCACCGCGGCCGACCGCGAACGGCGAAGCACGGCCCAGATTGAAGCCACGAGCAACGTGCCCGCCCAAGCCGTGGCGATTCCGGCGCGCGAACGGGAGAATAAAACAGCCGCCGTCAGGAGCAACGTGCCAAAAAGAAAGAGAGCGAAGCGCGGTCCGTTGTCTGCGCGTAGCCAGAGCGCCGCACGCCGGCCCGAACCGCGCGAATTTTCGGTCCATTGCTCGAACTCCCAAAGCGCGCGGGCGAACACAATCGGCAGGAGCATTTCAAGAAGGCCGGCATAGTTGTTGGGATTGATGTAGCTGCCCGTGGCTTGTGCAGTGTAGTCGACCTTTTTGAATGCGAGTACTTGCTGCCAATCCATTGTGTATTGCATGAGACCATAGAGCGCCTCAACGATACCCAGCGCCACGAGGACTGCCCAGATCGAGCCGCGCATTTCGGAATCGCGCGCGACGAGCGCGGCGAGAAAGAAACCACACAGGCAAGCGGCGACCGTCAGAAGTTGCTCGCGCGCGACGTACGCGGCGGGCCGTGTGGCGACCACGTCGCATGCCAAATATGCGGCCAGCAGCGCCGGGCCGCGCCACCAAAGACGCGGTCCTTCGCGAGTGTCGATCCAGAGCGCGCATGCCGAAAGCGCAAACAACAGGATTTCGACGGCGGCGAACGACGCGGGCTCCGTCCCTCCGAATGCAATGACCGCGCCGCTCACCGCGCCAGTGAGCCCCGCTGTGACAATGCGCCATGAGATCGGCGAGCCGATTCTGCGGGAGCGCGGGCGAAAGTGGCGGCGCGATGAACCGACAGATTGCATGGAAAGCGCGTCTGCAGAAGTCATATTGGCCGGCGGCAACATCTCCGGTGAATTGAAGTCGCCGCCAAAACGAGGCGGGCTACGCATGGCTTTCGCGAGGCGCGCCGCGTTCGGCTGACATCGCGAGAAAGTTTTCAAGGCGAGCCAGGACGCGATCGCTCGCGAAATGTTCTTCCGCGAATGCGCGGCCGTGGCGGGCGAGCTTCGCGCGCTCGCCGGAATCTTCGCGCAATCGCAGAATGGCTTCCGCCAGCGACGTCGCATCTTCCGGCGGCACAATCAAGCCACCGCCGGAACGCTCGACGGTCTGCGCCGCCTGGCTGCGGCGATGCGCCGCGGCGATAATCGGCCGCCCCGACGCAAGATACG
Organism: Candidatus Acidiferrales bacterium; assembly: GCA_049790315.1. Lineage (GTDB taxonomy): Bacteria > Acidobacteriota > Terriglobia > Acidiferrales > UBA7541 > DASPOJ01. The sequence continues at coordinate 7,028 of JBAQYV010000229.1, forward strand.
TGAGCAACTTCGATGGAATCACCGAATCGCTCACCGCGGCCGACTGGCTTAGCAATAGAAGATCGGCAGCAGCCAGCATGCCAGGCAAGTCCGCACGTGAAGCCAGCGGAAGAAAACGCACATTCGACAGGTTGCGGCTTCGCGCCAGCGATTCAAGGCGCGCACGATCGGCTCCATCGCCCGCGAGACATATTGTGATGCCGTGAGCCGCGCCGAGAATGGCGGCGGCCTCAAGCGCGACGGCGAGCTTTTGTTTCGTGCCCATGTTGCCGATGTGCAACACCGTGAAATCGCCGTTGAGGTTGTGGACGCGCCGAAATTCCTCGCCCGCCGCGTCTGGATGAATGAAGCACGTGTCTACCCAGTCAGGCACGACGGCGATTCGCGCGGCAGGAACACCGGCGCGAACAACGTGTTCCCGAAACCCATCGCATATGACGAGGATGCCATCAGCACGGCGATACAGAAAACGCTCGAGCGATCGCGCGAAGCCGATCGCGACGCGATTGCGCATCATGCCAAGCGACACAGCAAGATCTGGCACGAGGTCTTTGATTTGCAAGACAAAGGGAACGCCGCGGCTTTTCGCGATCGCCCACGCCGCGAAGCCGGCCTGGAGCGGCGGCGAAATTCCCAGGACAATGTCCACGCCGGCAACCGCCGCCCCCGATAATCCGGCGGCGACGCCAACTGAAGTGTCGAATACGATGCGCCGGACCGGCGTGCGGTGCGCTGGCACCCAAATCCAATGGCGGCGAACGTCTACTCCCGAGCGCTGTTCGCGAAACGCGAAGCGGCCACGATAGGAAGCGGGCACGCGCCATTCGGGATAGTGCGGCAGGCCCGTTGCGACGGTGACCCGGTGGCCGGTCGCGACCAAATATTCGCACAGCTCGGTGTTGAGCGGAGCGATGCCTGTGCTATCCGGCGCGTAGGACCCTGTGACAATTAGAATATGAAGCTTGCGCGTTGCTGTACGCCCGGCGGCCGCGCGCGGGAGATGGATCGCGGTGGCGACGGTTGACGTCATTGCGGCAGAGCCTCGGCGCCGCCACTGTTCGCGCCGCCGGGTTCGTCCTTCCAGGCGACGGCGCGCAAAGAATTTCCCCAGCGCCCCACGAGCAGATTTGCGGCGCGAAACACGGCGCGGAAAATGGCGCGCAAAGGGCGCGGCTCGAGAAATCGATAAAAGCGAAACGTCCACGGCTGGTAGTAAATCAGGCTGCGGCGCAGGCTCCAGCTTCGCGCTCCGCCATCGCTAAATTCGCGAACCAATCGCGCGGGATCGAGACGATACACGTAATTTCCCGCATCCTCGTATACGCCAGAGATCCCAAGACGAATCGACACGTGCGTGAGTCCGGCATCCGCGGGCTCCGCAATCACCACGGCGCGCCGGGCCACGCGCAGCATTTCGCGCACGCCGCGGTACGGGTCCGAAAGATGGTGCAAGCCGTCGTGAACGAAAACAAAATCGAAGCTGCCATCGGCGAAGGGCAAATGCTCGGCGTCGCCAACAAGAAGACCAAAGCGGAAACCGAACCGCGCCGTGCGCTCCCGCGCGCGCGCTACCGCTTCCGGAGAGATGTCCAGCGCGACGACGTGGCGGCCCGTACGCGCCACCATTTCCGCCTCCATGCCAGAGCCGCAGCAAACGACGAGCACAGTTTCTTCAGGCGCACCCGTTTTTCCGGTCACGGCCGCCGGACGCTGCGCGCTCGGGGAGATGTTTGGTGCGCCGCAGCCACGTGAGGCAAGGCGCCACGCGTCTTGAATCTTGTAGTCCAACAGAAAGCGTACTGGTTCCGGATATCCACGCGGGCGCGTGATCTCTTCTTCAGGGTCCACGGCTTCCCGATAGAACTCCACCTGAGCTTCGCGATTGGCACTGGGTGCAACTTTCGCGGCAAGGGAGTTTGCGCCCGATCGAGCGCGTGAAGGCGTCGCGCTTTTGCGCGCGGGTTCCGTCAGGCGAAGCTCGTATTCTTTTACGCTGACCTGATACCAATAGAGCGATTTGAGCGTGTTGTAGATGAAGCCCGGACGGCCGTCGAGAAACCCGCCGCGCAGAATGTAGGAATAGAAAAAATAGAGCCAGGGACGGCCTGGAATTCGCAAGAACAAGCGCTTGAAAAAGCGCCGCCGCTCGACCTGGGAACCGCCGAGACGCGGACGCACTTCGCCCGAAACATCGCGGCGGCGATAGCGCGTGCGCAACAATGCCTCCCAATCGGAATAGATGTTGTGCCGGTCAAAATGATGGTGCAGATCCTGAAAATCCCGGTGCAGGATCACTTCGTGCATCCGGCCCACGGGGCCTGAGACGCGCACCCATTCGTGAACCTCTACGTCGTAGGCGGTGACCTCGGGAACATCCACCGTCTCAAAACGCGCGTGTGCGTGACGCACGAGACACAGTTTCCAGAGCGGATCACCGTGACGCAGCGTCCGGCCGAGAAACAAATAGTGGAAGCGAATCAGGTAACCGTCGTGCCCGCCGTTGGCCACGACAACGCGCGCAATTTCTTGTCCAAGCTCCGGCGATACCTCCTCATCGGCGTCAAGCAGGAGGACCCATTCGTTTTTCCACGGGTAGTTTTCCAGCGCCCAGTTCCGTTTACGGGCGCCGCCGGGCGCACGCACGAACGGGACCAAGATGGCCCCGTGCGCGCGGGCGATCTCGGCGGTGCGATCACTGCTTGCGGAATCGACGACGACAATTTCATCAGCCCAGGCCACGCTCCGAAGACACTTTGCAAGATTGGCCTCTTCATTTCGGGTGGGAATCAGGACAGAAACCGGCACGTGATCGGGTGCCGCGGCGCGAACGGGTGCCGGCGGCGCCGTTGTATCGGTGCGCTGGATGATTCTTGCGTCGGTGATGTGATCGTGGCGGCGATGAACGGGTTTCTCTTTAGCGCCATCGCGAGAAATCGCGGAGTAGACTTCCAGAATCTGACCGGCCACTTTTGCCCAAGTCCAATTCCCTTCGACCCATTCTCGTCCGCGAGTCCCCATCTCACGCGCGGCAACCGGATCCGCTAGAAGCGTTTCGATGGCGTGCGCCGCGGCTCCCGAATCGCAGGGAACAACGACGCCCGCTCCGGCGCGCTCGATTTCCGGCCAGATGTTCACGCGATCCGAGATCACAACAGGAGCGCCCGCCGCCATTGCTTCCGCAACAACCTGGCCGAAATTTTCCGAATACGATAGCAGCACGACTAAACGCGCGCGACGAAGAAGCGCCACACGGTATGCGCCCGCGAGAGGGCCGAGGAACGTCGTGCGTTCGAGCACGTTCGCGTCCCGCAACCACGATCGGACTTTTGCGCCATAACCAGGGCTTTCCGGCCCCGCGAGCACCAGGCGCGCCTTTCTGTTACTTCGCGCCACGATGCCGAACGCCGCGGCCAGCAGGTCGAGGCCCTTTTTGAAATCGATGCGGCCGAAATAAACTACAAGGGGACAATTTCCCAGATGCTCAAGCTGCTGCGCAATACGGCGCTCGGCGGCGGATTCAGGAACGCTGAACCATTCCTCGTCCACTCCGCACGGTACGACGAAATGGCGCGGTTCGCCGCTGTTCGAATCGAGCGCCTGGGCTGCACCGGTTGCAAGGCGCATCTCCTCGGCGGAATTGAACAAGATGCCCGTGGCATTTCTCCAACACTTATTCCCTATGAAGCGCGCATACGCGCGTTTGCGCAGCGAACGGCGACGCAACAGAAACGGATCGAGCGAGCCGTGAGGATGGAGCAGATACGGAACGCCGTGCACGCGGCAAGCGCGCGCCGCCGCCCGCACCCAATGTCCGTAATAGGAATATACGTGTACGAGGTCGAAATCACCCGCCGTACGTTCGAGCGCGGCCGAGAGGCTGGGCGAAACCTTAAATTCGCGCGGATGCGGCCACGCCGAAAAGTACCGGACGTTAAGTCCATCCGCGCGGACCGGGCAATCCAGGGGAACATCCGTCCGGCCCGCACCGTCGGCATCGGTTGTGTACACGGTGACGTCGTGACCGCGCGCAGCAAGTGCACGGCACAAAGCCGGACACGAGGTCGAAGGCCCGCCGTAGCGTGGCGCCAAGCTCCCGATTACTTGTAGGATTCGCATCGTCTTCCGGCGTTAGATCCACCGAGGTACGACAGAACGGTAGGCTTGGGCAACCGCCTCAGCGTGCGCCCGCCACGTAAATTTTCTTGCCGCGAATTGTCCGCGCTCCGCACGCTCGGCGCGAAGGTCGCGCGATTCGCGGAGCGTGATGATTTCGCGCACCATGCCATCGACGTCATCCGGCGCGTAGAGCGGCGCAGTTTGCTGCACAACTTCCGGAATTGCTCCCCGATCGGACGCCACCACAGGCAGACCCGACGCCATAGCCTCGGCCACCGGGCGGCAAAATCCTTCGTGGTAAGAGGGGTAGAGCAAAACGTCGCTCGCGCGATACAGCAGCGCCAGATCGTCCGCGGAAATTCCGGCGAATACGCTCACTCTGTCGGCCAGACCAAGCCCAGCAAGCGCGCGCTGCTCGGCGAGGCCGAAGGAATCTCCGGCCTTGAGCAGCCGCACCGCGCGCCCTGTACGATGCCGCAACGCCGCGAGCACGCGAAACACTCCGGGCAGATTCTTGCGCGCATCGTTACTGCCAACGTGAAGGAGGTTAATCGCCTCGGGATCGAAGCGATGCCGCGCGCGGAAATCGGCAATCGCTTCGCGCGGCGGGGCAGACCTGAATCGCTCGTCGATGCCGTGGTATCCGAGGAACATCCTGCGCGGCGACACGCCGAAATATTCGCGACATTCCGCGCGAGTATGTTCGGAAATCACGACAAGCGCGGCAGCGCGGCGTAGCGCCCGGAGGCGCAGCGTTGTCGGCAGCATCGACGCGCGGCTGGGCGCGCCGGGAAACCGCAATCGTCCGCGGAAAATCGCGGCGGGATACAGATCGTGGCAAGTGATTACCGTGCGGCGCGGAAGCAAACCGCTCAACAACTGCGCGTTGCTGTGATCGGAAACATGGAAGAGCTCCGCCTTAAGGCTTCGCGCCCAACGTACATAAAGAACGTTGCGCATCCAGCGTTGCGCGAGACGTCCACGCGCGGGGCGCTCCGCGAACGGCGGCCATGCCACGCGCACATCGATTCCGGGAGTTGCGGCCAAACCACCAAATAGTTCGTTGACGTACAGGCGCATGCTCATTCCAGCCTGCGACGCAAGTACGGGCAAAACCGCTACTTCGAGTTGAGTCACTTCGCCTCTTTCGGCATATCTCCGCAATCTTCCAAACGCGACGACTTGCCACCACTCACCGCGCACAAAATTGAGCGCTCAGGCACGCGCTGCTGTGACAGTCAAAGTGGAAGGTCTTTCCGAATTCCAGATATTCTTCTCCTGCCAGTATTCGACCGTGCGCCGCAGACCATCTTCGAGCGTGACGCGCGGCCGCCAGCCGACGAGGCGCTCCGCCTTACTCGCATCGCCGATGAGCGCCTCGATGTCGAGAGGGCGTCGCGGAATCGTGTCCCAGGCTACTTCGGCGCGCGAACCGGTCAGATCCTGGATCGACAGCACGAGGTCCTCGATACTGATTCCACGGCCCGTCGCAAAATTGAGCACTTGGCCGATCGCGTTAGGGTTTCCGAGGCACGCGAGATACGCGCCGACATGATCGTCGACGTGAAGCAAATCGCGCACGGGCGTGGGAGAGCCGAGGCGGACACATTGCCCCCGCAACATCTGCACGACGATGCGTTCAACGACAAAATGCGTGTTGTCTTTTCGGCCGTAGGTATTGAAGGGCCGCAGGACCGTAGCCGGAAATCCATAGGCGTCGCGCATGTACAACACATATTTTTCCGCGGCGAGTTTGCTGACCGAGTACGGGCTATTGGGGCATTGCGGCGTGTCCTCGGTTTTTGGCACCGGTCCGTTACCGTACGTTTCGGAAGTCGATGCGAAAAGGAATTGGCGAAAGTGCGGAACCTCGCGCAGGCAAGCTTCGGCCAGGTGGATCGTGCCTTGAAGATTCGCTTCCATCACTTCATTCGGATGATCGTAGCTGTAGGCTACCGGACTAATCGCCGCGAGGTGGATCACCACCTCGGGCTGAACGTCGCGCACAACCTGGCGAACCGCGAAATGATCGCGAAGGTCGCAGAATACCGAGCGAACGTCGCGGTGCCCTCCGAGGACATAGCGGCCAGTGACGTACCGCTCAAGCGAGTGCACGTGATGCTCTGAAACAAGGCGGCCAATCAAATGGCCTCCGATGAATCCCGTTGCTCCGGTGATGAGAATACGCATGACGACTCCCTCCTCGTGTTCGCGGGTCAATTTCTTCCCGCGGACTGCTTGAGCCACTCCGGGGCGTGCTCTAAAGAAGCGCGTCGCGGCAACGCCGTATCAACCGCCGGAAGGGCGGTACGCGACAGCGATCAGGTTCTGCGTAAAAATCCGCGCCTGGATTTGCCCCGTTTCGACCGCGAGGTAGATTCGCAGCGCGGCATTGACTGCCTGCCACAGAATCCAACGCACGGCGCTGACCGGGCCGTGCACACGCGGACCTTCCGGTAACACCTCGATGCGATCGAAATTCGTAAGGCGAAGTACTTGGGAGATGCTCGAAACCGTGAATGCCTGAACGTGGGTGAAATCGGAATAGCGCATATGCCCGGCGAATGGCCCCGAGCCATTTGCCGTGCGCAGAATCAAGCGGCCGCCGGGCCGTAGAGCAAAATACATCGCGTGCAAAAGCGCAAGCGTTTCGCGACGCTCCATGTGCTCGAGCACGTCAACCGACACCACGCAATCGAATGCCGCGAGATTAGAAGAAAGAAAATTAACGGCATCGTCTTGCATCGCGCCTTCGATTCCGTGGCGTTTGGCCAAATTAATCTGCTCGGGGCTGCGATCGACACCGCAGATATTCACGTAGCCCTCGCGCTTCAAAAAGTAGAGGAAGCTGCCGCTCCCGCAGCCAACGTCCGCAATGTGTGCCGAGCGATCGGCGGGCAACAGCGAACCGAGATAATCACGCCACACACGACGGTCGGATTCGGCCGCCGCCGGTCCCTGCTTGTGAATCGACGCGAAATGCGTTGAAACGTAGCGGTCGTACGCTTCGTGGCTCCCGACGAGATTCTTGGCTGGATTCGCGGTGGGATCAGCGATGGTGCGATCCGTCTCATGCTCTTTACCTATGGATCTCATCCCCGCAGTCCTGTCCGTAAGAGCCCAGAACGGGCACGAAACCCAGTTCTGCGTGCCAGCGCATGCTCAAACCCTTCGTACGTGCGCGCCGCGACTGCATCGTTGGTAAAGAGGCGCAAGGCGCGAGCGCGAGCCCGATCTCCGATTTCGCGCCGCAAAACATCCGACGCGATTAAGGCGCCGAGTACGGATCTGAGCCCGCTCGCGTCGCGCTCAGGTGTGACGATTGCCGCGTCCCCCGCAACCTCAGGCAGGGCGCCGGAATTCGACACGATTGACGGAAGTCCGAGCATCATGGCTTGCGCCAGAGTCAGACCGAACTGCTCTTTCCATTTCGGCATGCTATAGGAATTCAGAACAAAGACGTCCGCGCAGCGCAAGTAGCGCGGCACTTCGTGATGCGAAACGGCGGGCACATGCACAATGCGTCCGGGAAAGCGTGGCATCCAGTCCTCATGAATTTCTCCGGCCAGCGGACCGGAGCCGACCAGCAGCAATTGCCAAGGCTGCCCGGCTAGCGAAGCCAAAGCCTCGTAGAGCAGGCCCACACCTTTTTCCGGCACCAAGCGACCCGCGTAACCGACCACGATGCCGTCTTCTCGCAATCCTAGTTGGCGGCGCAGTTCGGACTCGACGCCCGGACAATGCGCGGCGGGATCGAGGCCGAGTTGCGGCACAACGCGCGTGGCGCCGATACGCCCTTCGCGACGGACGAGAATTTCCGCTTCGCGATTGCCGCACAGCAGCAGATCGGCGCGACGCAGCGCGCAGCGGCGCAGTGCGCCCTTAACCGCATCGAGCGGAAATCGCCGCGCGCGCAATAAGTTGTCCCATGTAAATATCGTCAGCGCCGCGTGGGGTGCGAACGCAGCGCGTGCCATGAGGGCCTCGAGGGTCACCGCCGACTGTGGCTCTTCCTCTACGTGAACTACGTCCGGACGAAACCGCGCAAACACGCGCGCCAAGCCGATCGGGTCCCACGCCGCCGCGACGTGCGAACGTCCCAGCACCGTGCCGAGCGAAACAATTTCCGAAGTATCGAGTTGCGCATGACGTTCGAGCGCGTAGTGATGCCGGAACGCATCATGCTGTGCGCGGCGCGGAACGATCAGCCGCAGTTCCAGTTTCGGGTCCAATCGCCGCATAGCGACGTACTTTCCCTGGTTCTGCGCAACAACATAGGTGTGCCCGATGACGGCGAGCCTCATTGCACTTCCTCGCCAATCGCGATTGGCTCCGTCGCGTCTTCTGGCGGACGATCGAGCGCCGGCAAACACGCCAGCATACCGGCGAACAGCCAGAAGTAAACATTCACGGGATCGAGATCGAGCAGCCACGTTTTGAAGCTATAGAGCATGGCGACAATCAGAAAGGCCAAGAGCGCGGCGCCTGTGGCATGCAACGCGGGATCGCGCAGCCGCTTCAGGATTCTCGATCCCAATACCAGCAACGCCACAAAAATCGCGATCAACAACAGCAGTCCCAGCGCGCCAAGCTCATAGGCCGCTTTCGCGTAATAGTTTTCAATCGCTCGGAAAAATTCGGGCCGCTCAAGGGCGTAGCGTGCCGAACCCGTATTGGTTCCTGTGCCGTGCCCCAGCCAGGAAGACGTGAACGATTCCACCAGTCCCCCGTACGCCGTACCGACGGCATAGTCGGCGAAGAGGCCGGACATCAATTCAAACAGCGGACGAGCGGCAACGCGCGAGATCGCGAGCGCCGCAGCCAGACCCGCCGCCGTGTAGCCCACCGCTCGTAGAGCGCCCGTAAACCCTCGGTTGAGCCAGTACATCAGGACCAGCAGAAGTGGAATGAAAATGTAGGCCGCGCGTGCGCCGGACAGGAATCCGGCCATCGCGACAAAAACCAGCATCCATTTTCCGAAGCGCCGCCAGGAAGGCGACGCGTCGCCGCGGGCCAAGGCGAAACACGGCACGAGCATCGCCAGCGTGAAACCGAAATATTGCAACTCGAACGTGAACGTCGACGGTATCCGCAAAATCTGACCGCCGCCCACCGCAAACCACGAGAGCGATTGCGTCACATCCGCTGCCGCGCCGCCGTAAATTGCCGACATCACGCGCTCATAGCCCCAAAAAAGCGATGCGATATATTCACCTACTCCCAGCGCGCATGGCAGAACCGCCATCACAGCGAGCATGCGAAAAAGGCGAGTGAGTTCCGCGCGATCGTTTACGAGCGCCAGAATCAAAACGTAGAGCGGCATATAGGAAAGCCAGACTTTCGCTCCAATCAAGGCGCCCAGCGGGCTTGACACGCCAGGATTGAGCATCTGCGCTATGACGAGCGCCGCGAAAGCGCCTAGAAACGCCGCGAGCGGTCGACTGATAAGCGGGAACCGTTGCCTGCGAAGCGCAATCGCGCAGAGAAATCCGACGTATGTGGGCAAAACGAACAGCCAATCCTTGAAAAGTACGGGTTGAAATATTTCTGGACCGGTCCAGCCGTAAAACATCAGCGTAACCACACCGGAGATCGGGAGATACAGCAGCAAGCCGTAGATGCCGCGCTTCCAATCCACCAGAATCGCCAAATAAAGAGCGCAGCCCATGAAGAGGCCGGCCGCGGCCGTCCAGTCCTCACGAAGAATGCAAAATGCGGCCAGTAGCGTCGCGGCCGCGAGCGCGCAAGCCAAGCCCAGCATGGGCGCCATCGGGCGCTCGGTATTTCCCTGCGCGCTAATTGCCGACATGGATCGCATGCTTCTCCGCTAGCTCCGTCGGTTCGCGACGAGCGCGCTCGAAACCGCTGCCGCGAGGCGCTCGCTGTAAGCGTTCCAAGAAAACTCTTTCGCACGGCATCGCGCCGCACGCGCCATTTCGCGTCGGCGATCCGGTGCGCGGTACAACTCGAGCAACCGCTCGGCCAGTGCCTCGATTTCGCCCGGCGGCACCAAAAAACCTTCGATGCCGTCGCGAACCACCGAACCTGTATTCGGCGTGGCGATCACGGGCACGCCGCAGGCAAGCGCCTCATAGGTCACAAGCGCCGAGCCTTCGTGCAGCGACGGAAGGACGAACACGTCCGAACGGCTATAGATCTCGGGCAGCGCGGCGTTCGCAACTTGCGGCCGCCAGACGAACGCGTCGCGATATCGCGCAAGCCAACGCCCGGATCCCACGATGTCTCCCACGAATTCCAATTGGGCGCGGGGCAAGCGAAGACGGCGAAACGCTTCGAGGAGTTGTGCAATGCCTTTGCGTTGCGATAACTTGCCGACGAACAACACTCGAAAAATTCCGTCGTTCTCGCGTGGCCGCGGCGAAAAGCGCTCCAAATCGACGCCGAACGGCACATCCCGGATGCGCTCCGGTGCGGCACCGCAAGCGATGAGAGCCTCGCGCACATACGGTGATGGCGCGAGAATGATGTCGGCGAGTTTTATCTCCTCCGCATTTCGTTTGAGGCCCTTTTCCAATAGGCTTTGGGCCGATGGAAGCGAATCCGCAAAATCGGGCCAGCGTTCGGCTTCGCGCGCGAGCATCTCCCGCGCGGGCGCTAGCGGAGCGATGGTCTGGTCAAGGATGGCGCAAATTCCCAGACGCCGCGCCGCGCGAAACGTCGACAGCGCGCACGTGTCAAAACAGATCACTCCGGCGGGATGTTCCCGCACGAGGGCGCGGACCACGCTGCGATCGAAAATGGCGTTGCGCCAGCGCGCCAAGCGCTCGCCGTTACGCCGCGTGACACGAAAACGCGTGGCCCCTAAGTAAGCCCCTTCGACGATCGGCCGGGTAAGGATTCGATTCGCGGGAATTTCGGGAAATGAGCGTTTCGCCAATGTGCGCTGCCATTTTTCCGCGCGCGCTTCTGGGAGTAGCCGGAGCGCGGCAGCCGATGTGCCACCGACGGAAAAACGTACGCCGGTAACAAAGCGCTGAAGCAAACCGGAAGAATAGAGCGCCATTGCCGCGCGTTCGGAATGCTGCCCGCCAGGATGCGCCAATAAAACGCTGGCTCGCGCGAGAGGCGTGGTGCGCGCTGGAATTCCTGAGGCGACGTGGGGCGGTCGAATCGGTGTGCACTCCGCTGCTGGACCCGCCGGCTTCTGCGCCACGACCAACAGACGAAATGCATGGCCCGCCAAACGCTCCCATCGCTCATGCCGGCGTTGCAACGCCCACAGGATCTTGAATTGTGCGTCTTCGATTAGTTGCTCGAGTTGCGCCGTGCGGAAACGGAATGGGTGGCAGAGCACAGCCAATGTGTCGCGATGGCGCCGCTTGGAATAAGCGTGAAACCTGATCAGGCTGGCGATTGAGACCGTATCGCATCCCAGGATGAAATAGCCGCCGGGACGCACAACGCGAAAACATTCGCTCAAAACCGCGGCGGGTGATTCGACGTGGTCCAGCACGTTGTACGAGGCCACGATCGCAGCCGAGTTTGTTCCCACAGGCAGGGCCTCTCCGCGCCCTTCGATGTGCACATAATTGCGCCTGCATTCGGCTGCGAGCGCCTTCATCGGCCGGGGAAGATCGATGGCCTGTGCGACTGTAGGAAGCGGATCCACGCCGATCAGGCCGCCTTCGGTTGACAGGAAATGCAGCATGCCAATTCCCATCGGGCCGATGCCGACTTCCACTTTTTGCCCGTGACACTCGAGCAACGCGGGCACAGCGGCGATCGCTAGATCGAGCGCGGAGATCTTCTCGGCCAGGATGCGCGCCTGTTCGCGCAACGAGCGTCGCGCGTGTTCCCAATAAGCGGCTTCCCCGCGCTGCGCGATGCGCCAACGCCCGGCATCCACCACGCGAGGCAAACGCGCGCCCCCCATGGCGCTTTCGACTTTCAGTTCAGGAATCTCGACGCGCATATTGCTCTCCGCTCACGCGCCCGAACTCGATTGATTGCCAGCACAGGAAATGACGGCAAGCCGTCGCCTCGGGTACGCGCAGAGCGAGGCTGCTCAGGAAAAAAATGATCACACTGGCGACGAAACCAGAACTCACGTCGAGCGCGAACGCCAGGCTCGGCACGCCTGTGGCTTGCGCGAAAAATGTTCCCGCAGCGGCGCCAACCCAACCCGCCAGAATCGCGAGCGCGGCCAGCTCGAATGCAAATGGCAACCATGAGCGCGCGCCTGAAAATGCCGTTCGGCCATAAAGGGCGGCAAGCAGAGCCACCGCGCCCGCCCACGACAGTATTGTGAAGAGACCGGCCAAACCGCTTCCGCCCCAGTGCGCCGCCCACGGCGCTACCACCGTGAGCACTGCGCAGCCCGCAAGAGTCACCCCGGTCGGCAACCACGCTTGCTGCCGGGCATAAAGCATTTTTTGCGCGTGCGTCGCGATCACCATCGCGGGCGTCGATAGACTGAGTAAGCCAAACAGATGCGCGACGTGCGCCGTGGCCAGCGCGCCAAACGCCCCGCGCTCCAGCACCAACGCAACGATCGGCCGCCGCAACGCCAACGCCCATGCAGCCGTTGGCGCCGCAAGGTACAGACCCATGCGCAATCCGCGCGTGCCTAGCGATTCAAGCTCCGCGGCTGGGCCGGCCGAGCGTTCGTCGGCAAAGCGCGGAAACAGAACGGTCGCCAGCGTCAACGGGGCGAGCGAAATCAAAAGGCCGAGCTTGAATGCGTATCCGAAAACCGCCAGATTTCCCGCTGGCAATTCCGACAAAAGCCGATTGATCAAAAGCGGCGACCATGTGCCGGCGAGGAACATTCCGAGAAGTGGAACGGAAAGTATTAGGCCTCGACGCACGTCGGGATCGCCGATGCCGATGGCAAACGTTGCGCGCGCGTCGTCATTTCGAGCCAGTGGAAAAACGCGGCCGAGCGTCATTGCCGCGCTGACTGCGACCGAAACAATCGTGGCAAAGATCAGCGGCGCCACGGTGTCACGCGCCACAACAACGACGATCGCTGCGAGCAAAAGATTGCGTGCCAGTTGTGCAATTGATGGCAGCCAGAAAATGCGCCGCGCGTATAGCAGCGCCGTGGCCACCCCGGTCACAACCAGCGGCACGTAGGCCAGTCCCATCCAGCGAACAAATTCCAGGGCTTCGGCGTGGCCGGGGCCTTCGAGTCCTCCGGCGAGCAGCCAAACGATGGGCCTGGGCCACAGGAATTCGGCGGCGCCCAATATTCCGGCGCCCAGCAGAAAAACATTGCCGATTCCCTGCGCGACGCGCCAGGCTTCCGCGGGGCCGCGGCGCACGCGGCAATCCGCGAAGACGGGCACGAGAACGTGCGGCAAAATTTGCAGCACGAGTAATTGCTGCCCCATCAGCAACAGCATCGAGCCGACGCGGTAGGCGTCGGCGATACTCGAAGTTCCGTAACGCCAGGCCAGCGCCATCTCGACAGCCATGCCGGCCACCGGACTCAGCAGCGAAATGACTGTAAGCGCCATAGCGGAGCGGGCCGTTTGGTATGCGGGACGCATCAGCAGGTCCACTGGCGCGCGAAATAGGCATAGGCCGGCGCCGCAAGCGCAACGCGAGCGAAACCGTATTGCCGTAGCAGACTCTCACAGGCCGCCAAACGCTCGGCGCCGTGAAACTCCATCACGATGCGCTCGATGCGATCGAGCACGGGCCGCGCGCCTTCGAGCGCTTCGCATTCCGCGCCTTCGATATCGAGTTTCAAAAGTTGTACAGAGCGCAGTGCGAATCGATCAAACAGATCGGCGAGCGTCATGACGTCGACGGCAACTTCAGAAGACGCGCGCGCAGCCGATCGTTCTTCCGAAGCCAATTGACCGAGCGTTGAAACCCCGTAACGGACAAATGCGCCGCGGCCCGTTGTGCGTCCCGCGGCCGCTTGCAGCGCCGTGACGGCTGTCGCGCGGTTTCGTTGGAGGTTGAATGCCAGACGCGCGAACGTCTCTGGATCCGGCTCAATTGCTAGAACTTGCGCGCAACCCGCGCGCGCGGCGCGCAGGGAAAACATTCCGATGTTTGCGCCGCAATCGATTACGCACCAGTCCGGACGCGGCACAAATGCCGGACGCCTCTCATAGACCCGGTCGAGAAAAATCTCCTGATAAAGAGATAGCTCTCCACTTCCGGGACGCACATTCAGTTCAAGGCCTCCTAGCCGAATCGCCCGCGGCAGGTTGCGCCCGAAGCTCAAACCCGCGCGATCGAGCGCCCGCTCGGCGATGTAACCGGCCAGCGAGCGATGTTCGGCGAATCCGCGCGCGGCGTGCCAGCATCCTGCCGCGACGCGCAACATTGGCTTCAATTGCTCCTGCCTTCTTGGCTCAAGATCGATCACGGCCTCGCCTCCGGCGCGGCGTCGTGAACATTGCGGCGCGCGGCCTTGCGGAGTTTCGCCAAGATCCACGCCGCGGCGCGCGGTAGGTCCGCGGCCTGCGCATCAGGCTTCGCACGCCGCAGCTTGACCGAGGCGCCAGCCGTTTCACTCAGATAGCGCTCGCTCCGAATTTTCCGTAAGACCGTACCCCGGCCGACCAGAATCGTGCGGCATCCCGCTGCTCGGCCTGCGGCGATGTCTTTCGGCGAATCGCCAACCAAAAATGACCCGCGCAAGCTGACACGCCAGTGCTGCGCTGCGGCGAGCAGCATCCCCGGCAGCGGCTTGCGGCACTCGCATCGATCGGCGTCGCGGTGCGGGCACACGTAAATGCCGTCCAGCTCGATGGCGCGACCCAGGGCCGCATGCATTCGCGCAAGTTCGCTTGGTCGTAAGCGCCCGCGCGTGAGTTCCGGTTGATTTGTAACCACCAGTGCCACCAGTCCCGCCTTTCGCAATGCGCGCACCGCCCGCGCCACACCCGGTAGCACCGCAAAATCCTCCAGATGCAGTGGCGATAGCCAGCGCCCGTCGCGGCGCACCAGGGCGTTCAACACGCCATCTCTATCGAGAAACAGTGCTCGCCGCATGAGCCCTTTTCCGCTCGGCTCCGGCTCGGATACGCTCGGCCACGCAGAACGTCAGTAAGTGGTGAATCACCACGTGGAAGGATTCAACGTGGGGCGTGGTGTGATACGGCACAACCACCGCTACGTCGGCGGTTTGGCGCATCGCGCCGCCGGTGAATCCCGCAAGACCGATGGTTTGCCCCCCGTGTTGCTTGGCGTATTCCATCGCGCGCAGCAGATTCTGCGACCATAGCCCGGCGCGATCGCGGCCGCTTCCGCCGTGCACGCTAATGGCAATCAGCAAATCGCCGGGTCGAAATAGCGTTTCGAGCTGACGCAGATAAACATTTTCCCAGCCATCGTCGTTCACCAGCGCGCTCATCAGCGGCGCGTTATCGCCGAGCGACAGCACTCGCAGGCGCGGTTGATGCGGCACAATCGTGCACTTGAATAAATCCGCGGCCAGGTGCGTTGCCGTCCCGGCCGAGCCTCCGTTGCCGCACGTGAACACGGTGGCGCCGCGCTGCCAGGCCTCCCACAACAACTCCACCGCTCGATCAAGAGACGCTCGATCGATTTTTTCCGTGATCTCTTTCACACCGCGTAGGTACTCGCCGATATATTCGCCGTTGCGCATCGCGCGCCTCCTTCAGCCGTCGCTCGATCCGTGTCTCAATCTTCGTTTCAACCTTGGCTTCAATCATTGTTTCTTATCGCAGGGCCGCGCCTCCGGAATGCGCCAGGCGTGACTACGAATCGATCCGCACCACAGTCTTCGTGCGCGCCGACTCATAGGCGGCCGCCGCCAGGCGCAGCGCCTGCCAGCCATCGAGGCCGCTGGCTTCCGGCGCGCGCTCCTCTCGAATGGCTGCCGCAAATTCCGCCCATTCCGCGGCCCAGGAAGTGTCTTCACCCGAAAATTCGATTTGTTGTTCTGAAGGAGCTTCGCCCGCGTGCCGCTCGCCGATCACCAGACGCTCGGGGCCATAGCTGCCGCCGAGCCCTTCAATCAGCACGTATCCGCGGTCACCGAACACTTCGAACGAAAATAGGTTTTTCCACTGCGTCCAACTGGCGTGCAGGCTCGCGGTAATTCCTTCGGCGGAGCGCAGCAAACAGAAGGCGTTGTCTTCGACTTCAATCGGCCAGAATGCCGACGATATCATCGCGGAGACTTCAGTGAACTCACCGGCGAACCAGCGAAACAAATCGAGCGCATGCACGCCC
The DNA here is from genome assembly GCA_049790315.1 of Candidatus Acidiferrales bacterium. Taxonomy (GTDB): domain Bacteria; phylum Acidobacteriota; class Terriglobia; order Acidiferrales; family UBA7541; genus DASPOJ01. The sequence continues at coordinate 23,324 of JBAQYV010000229.1, forward strand.
TGATCGAGCAATTCGCCGCCGCCCGAAATCCGATCGGCGCGCCACTCGTGTTCGTAGCCCGTGCGCCCGCCGTGGCCGTATCGGCAGCGCAGCACAAGCAGCCGTCCAATCCGGCCTTCAATCACCAAGCGATGCCCTTCCGCAATTGCCGGGTGATAACGGTGATTGAAGCCGGTCTTGAGCGCGCGTTTCGAGTGCGCCGCCGCAGCCACCAGCATTGCAGCTTCTTCCGGCGAACGCGCCAGCGGCTTTTCGCACAGCACATGTTTACCGGCGTCGAGCGCCGCCTTCGTGATCGGCGCGAGCCATTGGTGCGGCGTAGCCACGATCACGGCTTGCACATCGCGCGCGCCGAAAACAGCCTCGGGTTCGGCATATGCGCGGGAACCAAACGCCCGCGCCAGCGCTTCCGCGCGTCCCGCATCCGCGTCCGCCACGGCCACTAAGCGCGCGCCGGAAACGCGTGACAACACTTCCGCGCGCCGCGCGCCAATACGTCCCGCTCCGACGATGCCGACTCCGAGTGTCATGACGCCTCAAGTACCTCCGTGAATTTCCGGCCGTCGATCCGGCGCAATGTGTATAGCGATGTGCGGCGAAGCTCCGTCGATTGCGCGCCCAGCGATTTCCAATCGTCCCAAACGGCGCTGATCAATCGTCCAGTGATACCGGCGGCCGCGGGCGACGCGAGAAACACCGCCAATTCCGCCGCGCGCTCCGGTGGCGTGCCGCCGGAAAGTTTTTGCTCGAGAGACTTCTTGTAAAATTCAGTGCCGGCGCGCTCGCCTGCTGCAATCACCTCGTCGATGAGCCGCGTGTTCACGGCGCCGGGCGCTATGGCATTTACGCGCACGCCGGAATCGCGCACCTCTTCCGCCACGGTTTCGGTCAGCCGCACCACCGCGGCTTTCGACGCGCTGTACGCGGAAAAACGCGGAAATGGCGCGACCGCGCCGCCACCGGAAAAATTCACGATCGCGCCGCGCTGTCGCGCCAACATGTGCGGCAAAGCGGCGCGCATGGCATAAGCCGTGCCAAGTAAGTTCGTCGCGATCGCCGCGGCCCACACCCCCATGTCGGCCTCAGCCAAAGGGCCGATGGGGCCGTACACTCCGGCAGCGTTCACCAGGACGTCGAGCCGGCCGAAAACCTCAAGCACACGGGCCACCGCCCGCTCGATTTCTCCGGGCTTGGCAACGTCGGCGGGAAAAGATTGGGCACGCGTCGGGCCGGCCGCGAGCTCAGCCGCGACGCGATCGAGGTCAACGGACAGCCGCGCAACCAGCCCAACATCACATCCTTCCCGCGCAAACGCGTGTGCCACCGCGCAACCGATGCCGCGGCTTGCGCCCGTGACCAACACGACCGATCGCGAGGCTGCGCCGTTCATCGAATCGCCTCGGCGAACGACCGCGATTCCGCGCGTCCTAATCCCACTCCCCAGTAGGCCAGGCCCGCGGCTCCCGCGGCGCTGCGATCGAGAAAATTGTGCGCATCCACCAGGATTGGCCGCGCCAGCGACGCGCGCAGCCGAACGAAATCGAGTGCGCGAAATTCCGGCCACGGCGTCATCAGCACCACCGCGTCGGCCGCTTGAGCCGCCTCGTAGGGATCTGCGGCAAGCATCACGCCGCGCGTTTCGGCGCTCGGTGTGCGCACCTGAGGATCGTGTGCGCGCACGCGCGCCCCTGCGCGCGCCAGCCGCGCCGCGAATTCCAGTGAAGCCGAACGCCGCAGCGTGTTTGTGCCCGGCTTGTACGTGAGGCCCAGCAGCGCAATCGTTGCGCCGCGCAATCCACCGCAGGCGCCGGCGACGCGCTCCGCCAGGCGAGCCAAACGTCCGCGATTCACTTCGAGTGTCGCGTCCAAAAGTCGCGTCGGAACCGACGCGCGCGCGCCCAAACCGCGCAGTGTCTGAACGTCGCGCGCCAATGTGCCGCCGCTAAACCCCGGCCCGGGATCGAGAAAAGCCTGCGGCCCGATCCGGCGGTCGCGTCGAAGCACTTGCATCACTTCGCGCACATCGGCTCCGGAAATTTCGGCCAGGTCCGCCAGTTCATTCGCGAAACTAATCGAGCTCGCGAGAAACGCGTTTACCGCATGTTTTGAAAGTTCCGCGCTTTCCCAGCTCATTGGCAGCACATGCGTCGTGATCCCGCGGTACAGCCGAATAAAATCCTGCGCGTCATCCGGCTCGCGTGCACCCACCACCAGGAAATCGGGAGCGAGGAACGTCTCAAGCGCGTGGCCTAGCCGTAGATTTTCGGGCTGATAGATCAGCCGCGCAGCCAGACTCGGCGCCTTCGCCACACGCGCGTGAAGTTGCGCCAGAGTTCCTGCCGGCACTTGACTCATCACCACGATCAAAACGCCGCTGGGGATTTGCGCCGCGGCCTCAATGATCGCGTCCACCGCGCCCACAATCGGCGTCAGATCGCTTCGATCGCTGTCGTCGACCGGAGTGTCGAACGTCACGTAAACGGCTTCAGCGCCATTGACGGCTTCCTCCACCGACGCCACAAAATGCAATCGCCCCGCGCTCTGCTCGCGCGCCACGGCCTCGGCCAAGTGCGGCTCAAACACCGGAGGCTCGCCACGACCGAGAGCCGCCACGGTGCGCGGATCGGGATCGGTTGCGCACACGATGTGGCCGAGCGAGGCCAGGGCGGCTGCGGCCACCGTTCCCAGATGCCAGAGTCCAATCAGGCCGATGCGTGCCATGCGTGGTCTCCATTTCCATTGCTGTAGCCGGCGCCGTTGCTCAAATTGGCTACGACTTTCGTGCCTTCAAAATCGAAGCGATAGCGCATTTCGCGCAGACCTGCGGCGCGCATCGAGTCGCGCAATTGCTGATGCTTCGTCTCCGTATAGAAAACGAAGAAGCCGCCGCCGCCCGCGCCTGAAATCTTTCCACCCAGCGCGCCGTTCTCCTTCGCTAGAGCGTAGAGCTCGTCGAAGCGCGGATTCGATACGCGTGTCGACATTTTCTTTTTCGCTTGCCAGTGACGGTCCAGCTCGCATCCGAAACGCGAGAGATCCCCCGCCTCCAGCATTTCGCGAATGCGATGGCCCATTTCCTTGATGGCGTGCAGGCTTTCGGTCACTTGCGATTGCGGTTGCGCGGCGCCGCGGCTTTGTTCGTCAAGGATGCCGAGACTCGAGCGCTCGGTGCCGGTGTAGAACGCGAGCAGATTGCGCGCCAAATCCTCTAGCGTGGTTTCCGAGATTTGCGCGCGCTCCACATGAACATTGCCGTCACGATCGATTTCAAGCACCGTGAGCCCGCCGAATGACGCCATGTATTGATCCTGTTTGCCGATCGGTTTTCCCAAGATCTCGATTTCCAGGCGGCAAGCTTCTTCAGCCAGGGTTCGGTATTCCACGGGAGTGCGGCAGAGCGTATGCAACGCGTGCAGCAGACCCACCGCATAGCAGCTCGACGATCCCAGTCCGGTGCCCGCGGGCACATCCGCCATCGAAGCGATCTCAACGCCTCGCTCGATGCCTGCAAGGCGCAGCGCCTCGCGGGCGATCTCGTGCTGCAGGTCGTCACGATGCGCCACGGTTTCCGACCGCGAATATTTCACCCGCACCAAATCGTCCACCACCGGGCGATTCACGTTCACGAACATGTATTTGTCGATCGCCGCGGCCAGAATGAAGCCGCCGTGGCGCGAGTAGTAACTCGGCAGATCGGTTCCCCCGCCGCCGAGCGTGATACGAAACGGTGTGCGCGTGATGATCATGGGCGCCCTGCGCTGCTTCGTAGCCGCGTGCTGCTTCTCTGCGATGTCACACGCGCACCGCCGCGGAACGCAATACGCCGCGCGCCGTCATTTCTGCCGCGGCCAACTCCGTGGAATCCGGCAGGTCCTGCTGCTGTCTTGCCCAGCCGACATATTCGCCGACGATCTGCTCCACCGAAACGCGCGGCCGCCAACCCAGGCGCCCGATCTTCGCGCTCGAGGAAATCGTGTGTCGCGTATCTCCCACACGGTACTCGCCGCGGAAGATGGGCTCGATATTCTCGCCGCACGCTTGCGTAACAAGCCGCGCGACTTCCACCACCGTTACCCCGCGTTGCCCGCCCACGTTGAACACTTCGAAGTCCGCTGCGGGATTTTCGAGTACCGCCACGTGCGCGGAGGCTACGTCTTGAACGTGCACGTAGTCGCGTAATTGCCGGCCATCTTCGTAAACAACCGGCGCGCTGTGATGCAGTAATCGCTGTGTAAATGTTCGGCACACGCCCGAATAGGCGTTGTGCGGAGAATTGCGCGGCCCCTGCACGATCGAGTAACGCAGCGCCACAGTCGGAATTCCATAACGGCGCCCAAGCGCAAGGCCCAGCAATTCAAGCGCGTACTTGGAAATGCCGTAAGCGGTATGCGGATTCGCGAAGGATTCGTCGAGCGCGCCTGGCGTCAGCACCTTCTCACATTGCGGGCACACGTGCTCCCATTCGCCGCGCTCGAGCTGCTCTGTCGTGCGCGAGCCCGGATAAATAACTCCGTGCTCGGCGCACAGGTAGCGTCCTTCACCGTAAACCGATTGCGAACTCGCGAGCACGACTTTCTGAAGCGGCAAGCGCCGCTCCACCGCGATTTCATAAAGCAACGCGGTGCTCGAAGCGTTCACGTTCAGAAACGTACTGAAATCCGGCATGTAATCCTGATAGGCGGCCAGGTGAAATACCGCGTCGACTCCGTCAAGCGCGCGTTCCCACGCGCCGCGGTCGCGCACGTCGCCTTCGATAAATTCCGCGGCGCGCGGCAGATAGTTCGGCCGGCCCGCGCGGTGCACTCGCGGTTGCAGGCTATCGAGCACGCGCACGGCATAGCCGCGCTCCAGCATGCGGTCCGCCGTGTGCGATCCGATGAAACCCGCTCCGCCCGTAATCAGGATTCGATTCACGCGCTGCGCCTCGTTGTCATTTTCAATACGCTCCGCGACCGCGAAGCACTACGGGAATGGTCTTCAGCAAAATCTTGCAATCGAGCCACAATGACGCCGAAGCGATGTATTCAAGATCCATCCGCGCCCACTGTTCGAAGCTCCGGATTTCGTTGCGTCCGTTGATCTGCCACAGACACGTAATTCCCGGCTTGATACTCAATTTCCGCCGCTGCCAAAATTCATATCGCTGCGCCTCTTCCGCGAACGAAGGGCGCGGTCCCACCAGGCTCATGTCGCCCTTAAGGACGCTCCACAATTGCGGCAGTTCATCCAGGCTGTACTTGCGCAAAACTCGTCCGATCGGTGTTACCCGCGGATCGTTCCGCAACTTAAATACCGGACCGTCCATTTCGTTTTGTCCGAGAAAATCCGGCTTCAGCGCTTCGGCGTTTCGAACCATGGTGCGAAATTTGTAGCCTGTGAACGCCTTCTTGTTGATTCCCAGCACGCGCCAACGATAGAAAATCGGTCCATCGGGCGATGCCAATCGGACCAAAGCGGCAATGGCCACGAGCAACGGAGCGAGCAGCACTAATAGCGCCGCGGAAACCACGACATCCAGAATGCGTTTGGCCGCGCGATACCCTTCCGGCCGATCGAGATCGGAAAGCGCCACGGCCGGACACCCTGCCACCGGCTCCAAACGCAAATCACGCCAGCCGTGCGCATATCCCAAACGCGGCAAATAAAAATCCGGCAGCACCGCCACGCGTAATCCGAGTTCAAGCGCCGCTTCGATGTGCGCGCGGCAATTCGGCACGCGCTCCGCCGGCATCGCCAGCACCACCATGTCCACCGGATGATTGAATAAATACGATCCGATGCCCTCGGTTGAGCCGAGAAGTGGCGCGCCTTCCACTTCCGCCGGGGCCGCCTCTGGTTCGGGATCGAAGCATCCAACCAGTTGGTACTCGCAACTCTCGTTCGATTGCGCCGCGCGCATGAATTCCCGCGCGCGCTCGCGCGTGCCGATCACGGCGATGCGCACGATGTTGTAAATGTGCGAGCGGCGCGCGCGAAACCATCCCAGCAGGCTCTGGCGCACCGCGAGTGTTGCCGGCACAGCCGCCAGGGAAAATCCAAAAATAAGCAGCCGGCTCGTGTTCGCGGCTTTGAAAGTGAAAATTAAAAGCGCCAGCGCCGCCAACCCCAATAGAGTCGCGCGCACGGTGTTTTTAAACGCCACCCCCAGCGGAATCCTGCGCGCGGTCAACAAACCCGCGCGTTCGTACAAGGCGTACCAAAGAGGCAAAATAATCAGAAGCATCCAAGCGAATTCACGGAAAGGACCCAGTCGAGTCGTCTCGTGCCGCAAATACGGCCGGTAAACCGGCAGCATGCAATACGACAAATAAAAGCACGCGGAAAGCGTACCCGCTTGCGCAACGGCCAGTGCGCGCCGCGCTAAGCGTGCCTCGAAGAATTCGCCTCTGAGGTTCAACCTATTCGCTCCCGGCAAAAATTCGTCTTCGGATTGCTACTGACCGGCGCGCGCCGCGGAAACCGCTGTAAGCGCGCGTGCGGCGTCCTGATTGAATTGCCGCACAGTTTCGCGGCTGTATTTGTGATCCACCATCTTCGGCAGCATCGCCGGTGGAATCGTGATGATGTCGGCCCCGGCCTCGGCCGCGCGCTGTACATCCATCACCGAGCGAATGCTCCCCACGAGCACGCGCGCCTGCGATTCCCAGCGCCGCAGCCATTGCTGCAATCCGGCGATCAATTGCGCCGGATCGTGCCCTTCATCCGCAACGCGTCCCGCGAACACGCTCACATAACAAGCTCCGGCCTTCGCCGCGAGCACCGCTTGATTGAACGAAAGAATCGCCGTGGCGTTCACCGGAATGCCCGCACGGCTCAACGCGTAAATGGCCCTGAGGCACGAATCGCCGTCCTGCGTGACAATTGGAATTTTCACCACCACGTTCGACGCCCAGCGCGCGAATGTCCGTCCCTGGTCGATCATCTGACCGGGCTCGGTCGCTGTGACCTCGATCGAAAGCGGACGATGGCCCAACAGGGACGCCAATCGCCGCGTCGTCGACTCAAGATCGCTCGCGCCGTCTTTCAGCAAAATGCTGGGATTGGTCGTCACGCCGTCCACCACGCCCTCGGCCAACCAGTGCGTCAATTCTTTTTCATCCGAGGAATCGAGAAAAATCTGCATGCGCTCTCCTTTCGTATTGCTTCGCTTGCCTTAGATCTCGCTTCGGTTTCGTTCGATCTTGATCACGCCACGCTGCTGCGGCCTGGCTTCTCGTCTTCTCCGTAGTAGTCGTAGCGGTAATAGCGGTAGTAGTCGTCGCCCGCGCGCACGTCCAGGTTGTTCAGCACCACGCCGATCAGATTCGCTCCAACGTCTTCGGCGTAACTCTGCGCGCGCTGCGCCAACTCCCGCGGTGTGGTTCCCCCCTTCACCACCAGAATCACGCCTTCCACGAGAGTCGCCAAAATGCGGGAATCGGAAACGTTCAGCAGCGGCGGGGAATCCACCACCACAAACTGATATTCGCCGCGCGCCTCCTCGAGCATCACGCGCATGCGATCGGACGAAAGCAATTCGGCGGGATTCGGCGGCACAGGACCGCACACCAGCGCGTCCAGATTCTCAACGCCCGAAGGCATCACCGCCTCGCGCCAGTCTTTTTGTCCGGTGAGATAACTCACAAGACCCAATCCATTCGCCAGACCCAGCGCCTTGCGAATGCTGGGCCGCCGCATATCGCCGTCGATGATCAACACGCGCTGATTGAGTTGCGCCAGCGAGATCGCGAGATTCACCGACACAGTGGTCTTGCCTTCCGAAGGACGCGGACTTGAAACCAGCAGCGTGCGCGGAGGCCTATCCGCGCTCGACAACATTACGGAAGTGCGCAATCCGCGAAATGCTTCGCCCAGCGCAGCGGGAGGCTCAACCCCACCGGCGATCCGATACCAACTCTTCGCGACGCCATCCGCCGTTCGGTGATGTCCATTCTCGCCGTGGCCGTTCTCGCCATGGCCATTTGAAGCAGCCGAACCGTTCGAGTGAGATTCACTTCCTGCCGCCACGACGGCTCGATCAGGCAGCCCGTATACACCGCGGCGCTGACCGTTGAGCGATTCAACGGAAGGAATCAGCGCCAGCGCCGGCAAACCGAGGTATCGCTCGATGTCTTCTGACGATTTCAGACTGTTATCCAAATGCTCCTGCAGAAACGCGCCGCCCACGCCGAGTCCCAACCCCAGCACCAACGCCAGCGCCAAATTGAGCGGCAAATTCGGGCGTGCCGCTTTCCGCGGAGCCACAGCCTCATCGACAACTCGGATATTGCTGGCCTTGAGCCCCGCGGACACTCCGGTCTCCTTCAATCGCTCGAGTAATCCTTCGTACAGTTGCCGATTGGTGTCCACTTCGCGCTTCAAGATGTTGTATTGCACGGAGCGCGATGCGATCTGATCGGCGTCTTTCTGCTGCTCGGTGAACGCCTGCTGCACCAGGTCTTCGCGTTGCACCGCGGCTTGATAGTCGTTCGTCAATTGATCCGCGGCGCGCTGACGTTCACGCTCGATGACGCTCGAAAGTTTGTCTTCCTGGTTCTGCAATTCGCGGACCTTGGGGTAATCCGCGGTGAATGTGGTCTCGAGTTGCACTTTCTGTTTTTCAACGTCGGTCAATTGCTCGGTCAAATCCTCAATCAGCTTGTTATCCGCCACCCCTGGCAGCGCGTCGATTTGTCCCGCCTGCACCAACCGATAAAGCGATTCCTTCTGATAGCGATCCGCCTGCGCCTTCGTGAGCTCTTCCTGAAGCTGCCGCAGACGCTCGTCCACGATGTTTTCTTCTGTGCCTTTATCGTCCTGCAGATACAGCAATCCGTTCGCCTGCGCATAGGCTTGCATCTGGTCTTCGGATTTCTCCAGGCGCCCTTTCAAATCGTCGAGCTGTTGCGTCAACCACTCCGAGGCGCGCTGCGTCGCATCCCAGCGAACGCGCAGGTTTTCTTCGATGTCCGCCTGCGCCAGCGCACTCACGATGCGCGCCGCGAGTTCCGGATCGCTCGATTCAAAACGAATCGCCACTAGCCGGCTCAGTTTCACCGGTTCAACCGAAAGCCGATCCTGAAACACGCCAAGCGCCCGCTCCACCGCCAGCGGATCCGGCGGCGCCGTTTGACCGCCCAATTCTTCCGCGCCAGCCGCCCCACGTTTCGCCTTGGAATTGAATTCCGGCAACAAGTCCAATCGCAATTGCACGATCACCTGGCGCGCCAGCGTGTCGCTTTCCAGAATTTTGTACTGTGTCTCAAGGTACGTATCCGAAACGGTGTCGAGCTGAAACAGCTCCTGCACGCTCAGAATGTTCGGATTCTCTTTCTCGATTTCCAGTAGCGCGCCGGACTGATAAATCGGTGTCTCCTTAAGCGTCCCTACCAGTACCAGCGTGAACAACACCGCCAGCACCGTCATCACGGTCCATCGCCGCTTGCGTAGCACGCGCCAGTAGCTCAGCAGGCTCGTCGATTCCTGCATGTCGAGCGTCGCGGGACGAATCGCCCGCTGAGCGCGCAAACGATCGAGGATCTTCGGAGCCGCCTCGTACCGCTGAATTTTCGTTTCGTGCTCCGTATTCATCGCGCCGCCCTTTCGTTCACTTGTTTCCGCTCTTCCGATGCTGACGCTTGCGTCGGTTTCCTCACTCGTGTCGCCGTCGGCGCTTCGTCCGCGTTCGCGTCGCCTACAACGGGTGATAGATCGCGATGCCCGTCGTGATCTGCACCAGCGCTTCGCCGCCGCGATACAGACTCGACCGCGCCGCGCTGTTCGGCACAAAGACAATGTCGCGCGCCTCAAGCTGTAGATCCGCTTGTTTGCCGCTCAACATTTTTCCGAGATTCAGCGGGATTTCGGTGCGTTTGCCGGTCGCCGGATCCGTGCGAATGATGCGCGCCTGACTGCGGGCCGCCGTGCCGGTCAATCCCTCAGCCAATGAAATCGCCTGCAACACCGAGATGCTCGCGTTGGCGTGTAGCGCGAACCCTCCGGGCCTGCGAACTTCGCCCACCACGTACACCGTGCCCGCAGTGGACACTTTCACGACGTCCCCGGGGAAGACCAGAACGTCGCTCTTCGCTCCGTCGCCGCCGAGCAAGTCCTCGATGCTCACTTCAATCGCCGCGCCCGCGTGCGCAGGCGAATCGCTTACGGCGCCGCTCGACGGCGCCGCTTCATTTGTGTTCGGCACGACCGTCACGGTGTCGCCCGCGTCGTCGGCAAGACCTCCAGCCATCGACAACACTTCAATCAATGATTTCGCGCCGCGAATCTGGTACACCCCCGGCTTGATCACCGCGCCGAACACCGAAACGCCGTGGCTCTCCATCTCCTTGACGAACACCGTCACTTGCGGGTCTTTCATGTAGTGCTCGCGCAACTCTTCTGCCAGCGATGCTTCAAGATCCTGCGGCGTCTGCCCCGCCACCGGAACCGAGCCCAGCAGCGGCAGCGAGATTTCTCCCGACGCCGACACGCGTACCGTGCGGCTCAAATCCGGCACATCGAAAACCGAAATATCCAGCAAATCGTCCGGCCCGATACGGTAGCTCGTCGCGTCCGATGGAGAAGATTTCTCGAGTTGCTCCAACCGCCGGTTGTAATCCGCCGAAGTTCCGTTCTGCCAAGGCTGCGCCGCGCTCGCCGATGATGGCGACGGCAACGTTTGCGACGGCGATGGCGTCTGCCCTCGCGCACCCGCACACACAACACAGGCCACGCCACTCACGAACGCCACAACCACAACGACGGAAAATCCGCGCAGTGCCATCAATTTTCTCCACCCAACTCTTGGTCTCGCAGCTTTCGGTCGCGCCGCCGCTCGAAGCCGCTCCCGCTTTCTCACGAGTTCAAAAATGGAACTCGATGCGGCCACTTCAGCCTATGTATTGCAAACGATGGGCCAACGAGAGGAGTGATCGGAAAACGGCGCCAAGCGGCTTTCCACGTTGTGCCGTTGAACTCTTTCAAGTATCGTCGCTAAAACCGATGGTCGATATTCATTGCCACATTCTGCCGGGCTTAGATGACGGCGCCGCAACCCCCGAGATCGCCCTAGAAATGGCGGAAGCCGCCATTGCCGATGGAATCACCCATGTGGTTGCAACTCCCCACGCCAATGCCGACTTCGCATTTCGTCCCGAATTGGTACAGCAACTCCGAGATGAACTTCAGTCCAAACTGGGCGATCGTCTCACCTTGGGCACCGGTTGCGATTTCCATCTGAGCTTCGAGAATCTTCAGGACGCGCGGCAACATCCGGGCAAATACACCATCAATCAGAAGCAATATCTATTGGTGGAATTGGGCGATTTCGCGATTCCCCCGGCCATGGACGACACGCTGCACCAACTCCAACTCGCCGGCGTCTCGCCGATCATCACCCATCCCGAGCGCAACAATTTGCTTCGCGCCAAACCCGAACGCCTCTATGGCTGGCTGCACCAAGGCTGCTATGTTCAGGTGACTGCGGGTTCTCTGCTCGGGCGTTTTGGCCGCGGCGCGGCGCAATGGGTTGAACAGTGGCTCAAAGAGGATCGCATCCACTTTTTCGCAAGTGATGCGCACAGCTTGACTGGCCGGCCGCTACGCTTGAGGGAAGCGTACAAGAAAGTTGCGTCATTGCGCGGCGAAGAGGTTGCACAGGCGCTGTTTCAGGATAATCCCGCAGCCGCATTTGATGGCCGGCCCCTGCCTTACGAACCAGAACAGCAGGAAGTCGCGCGCGAAGGGTCAAGACCGAAGAAGAAGAGGTTTTTCTTTTTCTGAAGATACGTTTTACTCCGCCGCCGTTCACCCGGCCGCGCTCCCAATGCGGGCCCTATGCGCCCGTTTTGCGCGTGGAGTTTTGGCCGCGCACTCTAAGAAAATATTTCCAGCACATCCTCGTACCGCTTGAACGGTGCGATCAAGTAAGCCCCGGCAAGTTCGGTGCGCGCCCAATCGAGCATGCGCCGCGCGATTCGGAAACCAACCTCGCGCGCCGAAGCGCCCGCCGCTTCCAGTTCTTCCAGCACAGCTTTCGGAATCTCGATGCCCGGCACCTCGTTGTTCAGTCTCACGGCCTGCTTGTAACTCACCAGCGGCCAAATCCCCAGCAGCACGGGCACCGCCGATTTCCCGCCGATGCGCTTTTCAAACGCATACCAGTGCTCGGGATCGAACAACGGTTGCGTCATCAGAAAGTGCACGCCCGCATCGACCTTGGCGTGATAACGATCGATCTCGTATTTCAAATCTTCGGCCACCGGATTGAGCGCCGCGCCAATCGTAAAATTCGTCGCGCCGCCCAGCGCCTTGCCCGCCCAATCCGTTCCGCGGTTCAATCGCGAAAGCACCTCAACCAATCCGATCGAATCGATTTCGTAAACGCCGCTCGATTCTGGATGATCCCCCAGCGACGGCGGATCGCCCGTGATCGCCAGCACATTGCGCACTCCGCCCACGGCCCATGCGCCCAGCAGCGTCGCCTGCAATCCAATCAAATTTTGATCGCGCGTCGTAACATGTGGAATCGTCTCGATGCCCTCCGCGCCGAGCGCCCCCGCCAATTGCAGCGCGTCCATCCCCACGCGCGCCATCGAACCGCTGTTGACGTCGATCGCGTCGACCAAGCCCGACGCCATGATTCCCTTCACTTGCTCGAATGTGCGCTCAAGCTGCGCGCCTCGCGGCGGATCGATCTCCACCGACACCACGAATTTCTTTTCCTGAATCTTTCGCCATATCGCGCTGTCCGGCTCGCGCCGAACATCGCGATGCGGAACCGCGGCGACTCCCACGTGCGATGCCGCGGCCGAAGCGGCTTTCGCGGGACCCGCCTGGCGCGTTGCTTCCGCCAGTGCGCGTATGTGCTCCGGCGTAGTGCCACAACACCCGCCTAGAATGCGGGCGCCAAGCGCCGCCGCTTCCG
>JBAQYV010000230.1:0-22137 GCA_049790315.1 Candidatus Acidiferrales bacterium
CAATGGCATCGGTATATTCAAGAAGATTCAAGAGGCTTTCAACCTACCCGACCAACGGTATGCGATTTTAGAGTTGGCAAAAGGGAAGCTCACTACTGATCCCGCTCGCCATACGGGGGAAGGGGTATTCTTCTCCTCAAGAATGTTTGACAAATTCTCAATCGGCGCTGATGAGACTTGGTATGGTCACAAGTTTGGAGAAGAAGGTGATTGGATATTGCCTTGGGCCGTTAAAGGCACGCAGGTTTTTATGGAACTTTGCAACCATACCGCAAGAACTGAACGAAAGATATTTGACCAATATGCGGGTGCCGACGATGACTACGGGTTTAACAAGACCATCGTACCTGTTGAACTAGCGCAGTACGGAAATGACAAGCTAATTTCGCGTTCTCAGGCCAAGAGAGTTGTGTCCCGTCTGGATTTGTTTAAGACTATCGTTTTTGACTTTAAAGCAGTTCCTACAATTGGGCAGGCTTTTGCAGATGAAATTTTCAGGGTATTTGCGAATGAACATCCTCAAGTTTCGCTTCTCTCCATAAACACAAGTTTGGAAGTAAAGCGGATGATTGAAAGGACAAAGCAAAACGTCATGCCCACCGCTCCAATACCAATTCCCCTTACCGATTGAAGCGGCTATTTTGTTGATTCTCTAACGAGACGATAGGCAAGCTGATTTACGTCCGGTTGGGATTTACGCTTACGGGTGGTTTTCTTCTTGGCCTTGCGTGTTTTCTTCATGCGCTGAGAATCGCACAAAACTGATTTCCGCGCCAGACCCCTAAAAATCAAAATGAGTCACTACCGCGCATTTGCGCTCGTCGACGCGTAATGGAATCATCTCCTTGCCTCCATCTCGCGGCTCCTGCATCCCTTTGCTGCGCGGCATCGTTTAGCTATACTTCCATTCGCGTGTTGGTCTTCTCTGATTCACACAGTAGACTTCGATGCCCTCAGTTGTCTTTTGCGAACGCGTGGCATCCAATGGCTGCGCTCAGGCCGATAGTCCAACTGCCCTAAGTTTGCGCTGCGGGGTTACGACAACACGTCATAGCGGCGCGGAGAGGTTCCGCTGTTAAGCAAGAACGAAGGAGGACAAGGCCACTCTGCTGTCGGTGAGCGCGTTGCCATCGTTGGTGGTTCCACCGCGGGGGTCTTCGCGGCATCGCTGCTTGCGCGCCGCGGTTTGCGCGTTCGAGTATTCGAGCAGGCCGAACACCTCGATCCAACACCTCGAACTCTGATCGTTACCCATCGCATGCGCGAATTGCTCGGCGCGCAGGGCGAGCCTGCCATTATCAATGAAATCAAGCGCTTTGAGATGTTCACGGATGGCCGCGCCGCCACCGTAACGCTTGATCGACCCGACCTGATCGTCGAACGCGCGCGTCTGATTCGCGGTCTTGTCGCCCAGGCCGAACGCGACGGCGTCCAGTTTTCGATGGGGCGCCGATTCTTGGGATTGGAAGGCGTATCCCGAGGCGACGGCAGCGCAAAAGTCAGCGCCGGCCCTCTTCGTCTTTCGATGGGCGTGTCTGGCTCGTCGGATACCGAGCAGGTTGCCGCCGAAACTCTGATCGGTGCCGATGGCGCTCAGAGCCGCGTGGCCCACGCCGCCGGCTGGCCGCGGCTGCGCACCGTGCCCTTGATTCAAGCCATCGTCAAGATGCCCAGCGACATGCCTTCCGATTCCGTTCGCGTCTGGTTCGTTCCTGGTGACACACCGTATTTCTATTGGTTAATTCCGGAATCGAGTGAAACCGCGGCGCTCGGCTTAATTGGGGAAGATGGTCACCACGCGCGCGAATGCCTCGATCGCTTTATGATGAAGCGCCATTTCGAGCCCTTGTCCTTTCAAGGCGCGCGCATTCCCGTGTACGCAGGCTGGGTGCCTGTCCAGCGGCGTGTCGGCGCCGGCCGTGTTTTCCTGGTTGGCGACGCCGCCTGTCAGGTCAAGGTCAGCACTGTCGGCGGCATCGTCACCGGATTTCGTGGAGCGCTCGGGATTTGCGAAGCTATCCTCGATGGTGGCCGTAGCCGCGAGCTGCGCTCTCTTCGCCGCGAACTTGACATGCACCTCTTGATCCGCCGCACCATCCATTCTTTCGAGCAGGCCGATTACAGCCGCTTGGTGGATTTGATGAATGCTTCCACCAAGCGCTCCCTGAGCCGGTATTCTCGCGACGAGGCCGGGCGCGTTCTCTGGCACATTGCGCTCAGTCAGCCGCGCCTGCTGCTTCTCGGATTGCGAGGACTACTCGCCGGCGGCAGCGCGTTTCGTTCGGGCGCGCGATCCTGACGCAACGAAGCTTCCGACGCGCGCCGTACGACGCGCTTGTACTCGCGCGTAACACAGCGCTGAAACGTTCTCGAATCGGGATCCTCGGCAACTAATCTTTCGCGATGCGCTTGATGCAAGTTGCGTCACTGGGCCGGAGTTCTCGCTTTCCCTGTTGCGCGCGGTAGGCGAAAATACCGGGTACGATTTGCGCGGCGCTGTAGCGTAAGATTCCACTCGAACTGGAGAAGGCATGAAACTTGCCGTGATCGGTTGCGGATACGTGGGACTGGTGACGGGCGGATGTCTCGCCGAAATCGGTCACGAGGTGATCGCCACCGACAATGACGCTTCAAAAATTGCGGTTCTCGAAGCCGGCCGCGTGCCCATCTACGAGCCGAAGCTCGAACCCATGCTCGCTTCCTCTCGCAAGTCCGGGCGCCTGCGCTTTACAAGCGATCCGACGGAGGCCGTGCGCGCAGCCGACGTTATTTTCATTTGCGTAGGCACTCCGCCGCGAGAAACCGGCGAGGCCGATCTTTCCGCCATTGACAGCGTGGCGCGCATGATTGCAAGCGAAGCGCGCACTCCGAAGCTTGTCGTCGAAAAAAGCACTGTCCCGGCGCAAACGGGCGAGAAGTTGAAGCGCGCTCTCAGTGTTTACGGACGCAACGGCGGCACGCTGTTCCGCGTCGCGTCGAATCCCGAATTCCTTCGTGAAGGCACGGCGATCGGCGATTTCTTCCATCCCGATCGAATCGTCATCGGCGTTGGCGACTCCGCATCAGCCGAGCAGCTTCGCGAACTTTACGCTCCCATTCTCGAAGGCAAGTTTTCTTGCCCGATTCATCCGGGGAAATGCCCGCCCGCCGCAAAGCCCGAATTTCTTGTAACCACAATCGCCAGCGCGGAGCTGATCAAGCACGCCTCGAATTCTTTCCTCGGCTTGAAGATTTCCTACGCCAATGTTCTCTCCGATTTGTGCGAGAAGCTCGGCGGCAATGTGGAAGAGGTCACGCGCGCCGTCGGACTCGATCCGCGCATCGGCCCGCAATTCCTGAAAGCCGGCCTCGGATTCGGAGGCTTTTGTCTGCCGAAAGATATTCAAGCTTTCGCGCATCTAGCCGAGCAAGTGGGTGTGGATTTCGGTTTGTTGCGCGAAGCGGAACGCGTGAACCGCCAACGCTTGGACCGCCTTATGGAAAAGATTCATCACTTTCTATGGGTCATCAAGGGCAAGGAAATCGGCCTGCTCGGTCTGGCCTTTAAGCCATTCACCGACGATATTCGCCTGGCCCCCGCGCTCGAAGTGATCCGCCGTCTCATCGTGGAAGGCGCGCGCTTGCGCGCCACTGACCCCGAAGCCATGGAGCGCACGCGCTCGCAGTTCCCCGATGTCGCCTACAGTGCTGATCCCTACGACGTCGCTCGCGGCGCCGATGCGCTTTTGGTACTCACCGAATGGCCGCAATACAAACAGCTTGATTGGAAGCGCATTCACGACGAGATGGCCCGGCCGCTCATCATCGACGCGCGCAATCAGCTCGATCCCCACGCCATGCGCGGCCTCGGCTTCGAGTACGATTCTTTTGGACGCCCCGGCCTGCGCGCATCCGGCGCTGCCGAAGAATCACGCTAGTCCGGCATCGCCTTTCGCGATGCCTCTCGTAATCCATTTTCCGCGATTGGAATTCCAAGCAGGATTTTCAGTTTCTTTGTAATCGGCAGCCGCGCAATTCGTGCGCGCGTCCTTAGCTTGAGCGCATTGCCGCTACTTGTTTCCGGAAATATTCGAGTGTGTGAGCCAATCCTTCGTCCAGATTCACTTTCGGTTCCCATTGCAGCACTCGGCGCGCTTTTCCGATGTCCGGACAGCGCTGTTTCGGATCGTCCTGCGGAAGCGGATTGAATACGAGGGGCGTAGTCACGCCGGTCAGCGTGCGAATCCGCTCCGCGAATTCTAGAATCGTGATTTCCTGCGGATTTCCGATGTTCGTTGGTTCGTGTTCGTCCGACTGCGCCAGTCGCCAAATTCCCTCGATCAAATCCGAAACGTAGCAAAAACTTCGCGTTTGTCGTCCGTTGCCATAGACCGTGATCGGCTGCCCGGTCAGGGCCTGGTACACAAAATTCGGCAACGCGCGTCCGTCATTCAATCGCATGCGCGGCCCGTACGTGTTGAAGATCCGCACGATGTGCGTATCCACCCCGTGGTAGCGGTGATAGGCCATCACCATGGCTTCAGCAAAACGTTTGGCCTCGTCGTAAACTCCGCGCGGTCCGATCGGATTCACGTGTCCCCAATATGTTTCCGGCTGCGGAGTCACTGCCGGATCGCCGTAGCATTCCGAAGTTGAAGCCAGAAAATATTTGGCCTTTTTCGCCAGCGCCAATCCCAGCGTGTTGTGCGTCCCCAGCGCGCCGACTTTGAGCGTCTGAATCGGCAGCTTCAAATAATCCACCGGGCTCGCCGGCGAAGCGAAGTGCAGCACGTAATCGACGGGTCCCTGAACCGTAATGTGCAGCGAAACGTCCTGCTGCATGGCGGCGAATCGGGCATGGCCTTCCAGGTGCCGCAAATTCTCCGCCGTGCCCGTCACCAGATTGTCGATTGCCAGCACGTCCCATCCCTCGGCCAGAAATCGATCGCATAGATGAGAGCCCAGGAATCCCGCACCGCCTGTGATCACCGCACGCACAATTCGTCCCTCCCGGCGCGTCTGTTTGAATCAGGATTCATCGTATCACGCGAGTATGAGTTTCCCGCGCGTTCCGCGGCAAGTTCGGTTTGTCTTCTTGTGTCGGCAAAGCAAAGTCTAAAGTCCGCCGTCGCGGTCTCGTCTAAAGGCGTTTCCGAGCGCGCCTCGCGCAATTGACGTGACCGTGCGACCGGGTTAGCATTCGCCGCCGAGCCACCATGGCATGAGTTTCAATCCACCGCCTCCGCACGAATCACAATCCCAGTCCGCGTCGCCGTCCGGTCGCACGTCCAGTTCGGGCCGTCGCCGCCGCGGATTAAGCGCGCTCGTCGTTCTTTTGCTCTTGTGCGCGGTATCCCTATTTGCATTTCTGCGAGTAGGGCAGTGGCTCGTCGTCGAAGATCCCCTCGCACCAGCCGATGCGATCGTAGTGCTCAGCGGCCGCATGCCGGAGCGCGCGATTGAGGCCGCCCATATTTACCACCAGGGCGCCGCGAGCGAAGTGTGGATTTCGCAACCGGTGAGCCCGGCGGACGAGCTCGCCAAGCTCAACATCCACTATCTGGGCGAGGATTTTTACAATCAGGAAATCTTGCTCGCGCTCGGAGTGCCGGCCGAAGCGATTCGCGTCCTCGATCGACCTGCCGTGAATACGGAAGCCGAAGTGGACGAGATTTCGTCTGACTTGCGGTCCAGCGGTTACACTTCCGTCATCATCGTCACTTCAAAACCCCACACGCGGCGCGTTCGCGCGATTTGGAAGCGCCGCGCTGGGTCCGGCCTGCGCCTAATCGTGCGCTACCCCGAAGATGACCCGTATGACGGCGCGCATTGGTGGCGCCATACCCGTGATGCCCTGGACGTCGTGCGCGAAGTCCTTGGACTGCTGAACGCCTGGGCCGGTTTTCCCTCTCACGCGGTCTAAAACGCCCCCACCATTCCTGGGGAAATCCATGAATAAGTCATTTATTATAAGCAGTTTACAGCATATCTGTGCCAGGGGCATTTCAGACGCCCACGGCCCGGTAGGACTAACGATTGCCGCGCTAGTACGGCCTGCCCATTGAGCAGCGCGACTCTCGCCGTCACAATGGCTACAGAAACTTAGACCAATGCTAGCCGTGCTCATACTCGTTCTCTCCACCATCGCCCTAGGGCAATTCGGCGTCTATTACTGGCGCGCCTTGGTGGTGACGGCGGCCACCCAGCCCCTCTCCGACCGTGCCCGCGCTGCGGCGCAGCTCGCGATGGACAAGGCGGGTGTGCCGGAGTTTTCAGCGGTTATGAGCCTGCATAAGCTCACGCCTGGCCTTGGCGGCCAAGGTGGCGGGTTGACTCTGATTCGCTCCTATCACAGCATCGTCAGCGCGCTAGGCCGCGTGGTTCCTTCGCTGGCGGGATGGGCCAATAGCGAAAAAGTGGTTTGCGCGCGTTATGCAACCGTGATGTTGGATCGTCGCTTGGCCAGCGTCGCGGCCTGCGTAGCAAGTTCGCAGTCTTTTTGAGTAATTCCTGCAGCTAAGCTTTTCGGTAGCGGGTGCTGGGCCTGTCGGCGCAGCACCCGCTGACCGAGAAGACCCCGTCCACCTAGTACCATCTTCCTATTGAGCCCGGCGCACGCTGGCGCCACAATCTCTGTAGAAACTTAGATGCTAGGCCTTCTCATTCTCGCATTGTCCACCATCGCCCTCGGGCAGTTCGTCGCCTATTACTGGCGCGCCCTGGTGGTGACGGCGGCGACCCAGCCGCTCTCCGAGCGCGCACGCGCGGCCGCGCAGCTTGCGACGGACAACGCGGGCGTGCCGCAGTTCTCCGCGGTGATGAGCCTGCACAAGCTCACACCCGGCTTGGGCGGCCAAGGCAGCGGACTCACGCTGATCCGCTCCTATCACAGCATCGTTGACGCGGTCGGCCGGATGGTCCCCGCACTGTCGGGTTGGGCCAACGGCGAAAAAGTGGTTTGCGCGCGTTACGCAACCGTGAAGTTGGATTGCCGTCTGGCGCGCGTCGCGGCCTGCGTCGCAAGCTCCCAATCTTTCTAAGAAATCCTCGTAGCAATCTCCTTCGGCAGCGAGTCCTGAATCTGCGGGCGCGGCGCCCGCCAGCCGAACGTTTCTAGAAACCCCAGCGCATCAGGATCCCGCCCGTGGTATAGCCCGCGCCTACGGAGACAAGCAGCACCAAATCCCCTTTGTGCAGCCGGCCCTGCTCGATGGCATCGTGAATGCCCAGCGGAATCGTCGCTGCGGTCGTGTTTCCATAGCGATCGATATTGATCATCACCCTGGAATCTTCCACTCCCAATCGCTGTTGCATCGCGCGGATGATTCGCAGATTGGCCTGGTGCGGCACGATCAGCGCGAGGTCTTTTCCGGTGTAACCGTTTCGTTCCACCAAATTGAAAGCGACCTCGGCCATTTTGCGCACCGCGTACTTAAACACCTGCGGCCCTTCCTGATGAACGTAGTGCATGCGCTTATCTACGGTTTCGTGCGAAGGTGGATTCAACGAGCCGCCGCCCGGCATGTAAAGCGACATTCCGCCCGAGCCGTCGATATCGTGCACGAAATCCAGAATCCCCTCGCCGTCCGCCGCCGGCTCCAGCAGCACGGCGCCCGCGGCGTCGCCGAACAGCACGCACGTCGCGCGATCCTGAAAATCGAGAATTGACGTCATCGTGTCGCTACCGATCACGATCACCTTGCGATGCGTGCCCGCGCCCACGAATTGCGCGCCCACCGTCAGCGCGTAAAGAAATCCCGAGCACGCCCCCGACAGATCGAATCCCCAGGCCTTCTTCGCGCCGATGCGGTCCTGCACTAAACATGCCGTCGCCGGAAACATCATGTCCGGAGTCACCGTGGCCACAATGATCAGGTCGATCTCTTCCGCTCGCGTGCCCGTTTGCTCCAGCAGCTTGCGCGCCGCCTCCGTGGCCATATGCGATGTCGCCACGCCCGCATCCACGATGTGCCGTTCGCGTATTCCGGTGCGCTCCGTGATCCACGCGTCGCTCGTCTGCACCATTTTTTCCAGATCGGCATTGGTCAGCAAACGTGGAGGCAGGTATGCGGCCACACCAGTAATTTTGGCGGCAATGCGTTGGGGCATCGATCTCTCCGTGTGGCGCTCGCGCCATCGCGAGCAAGAGGAATCGCGATTTTACGCAATCGCTTTGGGCGTGACAAGCGCCGAAGCAATGACGCGAAAGAAGGAAAACAAGTCAACGCAAATGAAAGGCGCCTGATCCAGCAACGAAGGCAATTTAAGGGGGTGCCGCTCCACTGGACCCATATGGCAGTTCGTTATTTGTTCGAACGCTCGCGGGGCCAGTCCACTGTTCCGGTTGGAGCCATGATAAGGGTGCGGATGAGTTCGCTCTGACGATTCGTGTTTGTTTTCGCGAAGATGCTTTTTAATTGGGAGCGCAGCGTGCTCTGCGCAACGCCGAGTTTCTCCGCCGCATCTCGCAGGCTGTCGCCGGATGCCAGAATGTGCGCCAGCCGGGCCTCCGCGGGCGTTAGCCCATAAAGTTGCCGGAAGACGGCTGAATTAGAAAGGGTCCGCGAATCTGGATCGGAGATAAAAACCGCGGCGACTGGAACATCCTTCCCCAAGCGGAGTGTCTTGCCGCGCAGAGGCGTGACCAGAACTTGCAGGGGCTGACGAAGCCCGTTCCGGGAAATTGCCATCGCACCGCCCGAATGCAAGCCATTGCCGTCCCCGGTGATGATTGCTCCCTCAATCAACGCGTTCAGTTGTCTGTTTTCAGATGGGATCCCCGCCACTAATCCGCGAGGGGTCAACTTCAGAGCCTTTTCGGAGGCGAAGAGTGCGGTCGCCACTTGATTGACCAGAAGCACGCGACCGTCCGCGCCCAGCAAAACAACGCCTTGGGTCAGACTATCCAATACTTCTTCAATAGTCCTGGTCTTGACCTCCAACCCCTGTACACGGTTGTGTAACTGGAAGGCACGCTGCAAATGGGGCACGAGAACGCGCAATAGCGCATTTTCGGACTCGCCGAACGTTTTTGCACGTCTGGGTCGAAAGATCGTCAGGTTGGCGGAGACCGTTCCGTCTTCCAAGATGGTGGCTACCAACCCGTCAAATGCGTCGAGGCGGCGCAGATAGTCAGTGTAAAATTCGCTGCGAAGCAAGACGTGATCGGAACAAAACGCCTGCCTTGGTTTCACGCTCCCTTGTTGGATAAGCTCTTTTGTTGACGTAAAGCACGGGTTTATTTGGCTGTAGTAGTCGATGTATTGGCGGATCAGATCCGGGCCAATGTTCCACGACGCGGCTACGTTCGCTTCCTGGGAATTGGCATTTTGGCTGTGGAGAGAGCCAGCGGAGCCGTGGAGAACCTGGGAAAGGCGGCCGAGTAACTCAGCCCACTCCGCGGGGACGGCTGCGGCCCCATAGATCAGATCGAGCAGTTCATACAGAACTTTATCGTCGTACATCGCCACTCAAGTGTCGCATCGAAAGTGCTTGCGTTGGAACCATCAAGAGAATGCGAACGAGCTGACTCTGACGAGTCGTATTTGTTTTTGCAAAGACGCTTTTCAGCTGCGATCGTACCGTGCTTTGCGCCACGCCGAGTTTGCAGGCGGCATCGTGCAAGCTGTCGCCCGCCGCGAGAATATGCGCTAAGCGAGCCTCCGCGCGTGTCAGCCCATACAGTTGCGTGAAGACGGCGGAATCGGAAATCGTTTTGCGATCGAGGTCGGAAATGAAAATCGCGACCGCCGGCACGTCTTTGCCCAAATGAATCGTCTTGGTTCGCAAGGGTGCGACTAGCACTTGCAGTGGCGGGCCAAGACCGCCTCGCGAGATCATCATCGCACCGCCAGGATGCAGGCCGTTACCGTTCCCCGTTGTAATAGCTCCCTGAATCAGCGCGTTCAATTGCCTGCTTTCCGATGGGACCGCCGACATTAATCCGCGAGGGGTCAGCTTAATCGTTTTTTCGCCGGCGAACAGCGCTGCCGCTGCCTGGTTGACCAGTAGCACGCGCCCCTGTGCATCCAGTAGCAGGATTCCTTGGTGCAAATGGTCCAAAGCGTCCCCGGCGGCGTCCCCTTTCCGTTCCAATCCTTGGATCCGGGTATGTAATTGGAAAGCTCGCTGCAAGTGCGGCATGAGTACGAGAAGCAGTTTGCGCTCCTCCTCACCAAATGGCTCGTCGCCCGGAGATCGAAATACGCTGATATTCGAAGAATTCTCTCCATCATTCCGCGGTGTCCCGGCTATGCAGTACAGAAGGTCGAGATGGCGAAGATAATCGTTGTAATACTCGCTCGGAACGAATATTTCCTTCGGACACAGAGTCTGGAGAGTGTTGACTGCTCCCGCGCGGATCACTTCCGGACGGGTCGTCATGAGAGGATTGCGAAACCCGTAGGGGGCCGTATATGGCGCAATCGCGGCCGCATCGAGATTCCACAGACTTGAGAAGTTGCTTTCATGCGAGGCGCTATCCTGATGATGGATCGTGCCCACGTTCCCACAAAGCACCGCTGACAGCCATTCTAATACCTCGATCCACCTGGCCGGATCGCCAGCGGCGGCGTAAATAAGCTCCACCAGCTCTAGAACTTCCCGGTCGGACTCCATGGGGCCATCCCACGAGACAGATTGGGGCCACGGAACTTGGGGGACGAAGAAAAGTCGGATTATTAGCTGGCCATCTGCGATTTGTCAAAATTTTTTTCACGAATTTCCCTTATTTGGGGGATGCGCTTGATCTTTTCAACGCGTAGGCTGCGCCTCCGAAGCCTCGGTTCCATTCTGGAACTAAGGCTCGAACGTTTTTGACGCTATGTGTGGGAGGCTACAATGTTCCGACCCGGCTCCGGCCCTCAGTTTTTGCCTCGGCTATTTTCCCTCGGCGTGCAGCGCCTTGCGGCGGTAATGCTCTTCTGTTCGCTCGCAGCCTTGTCGGGCTGCCACCAGGGCGGCAATAACGGTGGCGGGTCGACATCGACTCCAGCGCCAGCCATCAGTAATCTGAACCCATCTTCCGGCGCCGTCGGCACCCTAGTCGTTATTACAGGGTCGAATTTTGGCGCAAGCCAGGGAAGCAGCACCGTCACGTTCGGCGCGATTTCTGCCGCAATGTCAAACGCCTGGAGCGCGGGGAATATCTCCGTCACCGTTCCCGCTGGAGCCACCACGGGCAACGTTGTCGTGACCGTCGGCGGGCAGGCCAGCAACGGGATGACCTTCACGGTCCTGGTCCCCACTCCGAGCATTACGAGCCTGTCCCCAACGTCCGGTGCGGTCGGATCTTCGGTAACGATTAGCGGAGCGAATTTTGGATCGACTCAGGGGGCGAGCACGGTCACATTCGGCGCCACCCCCGCCGGAACGGCAACCGCCTGGAGCGCGGCCAGTATAACCGTCACTGTGCCCACGGGAGCGACCACGGGCAACGTTGTCGTGACCGTCGGTGGGAAGCTCAGCAACGGGGCAATGTTTACGCTCACGGCCAACGGGGCCAATGTTGTGACCGGCACCGCATCCCTCGGCGCTCCAATTGCTTCGGCTACCGTGACGCTTAAGGACGCCAACGGAAACATCAGCGCCGGCACCACTGCGGCGGACGGAACCTTCACTCTTGATTCCGGCGGATTCACTCCGCCCTTTCTCGTTCAGGTTGTAACCGTTACCGCTTCGGGTCCCTTTCCCGCGGGCACCACTTTGTACAGCGTGAGCGCCGACGCCAACGCCACCACGAATATCAATGTTCACGTTCTCTCAGACCTGATTGTGCGCTCGTATTACAGCGCGAGCGGCGTGAACCCCAATAGCGCCTTCGCAAACCCCGCAGCTCCGGGCAACGCTCCGCCATCCCCTTTGGCCGTCCAGAACATCGCCAATGCCGTGATTCAGGTGATGCAGTTGTGGTTCGATAATGCGGGCATCACTGTAACCGCGGACGCGTCGGCAATCGTCTCCACCCGTTCGATCAGCCAATCCTTACAGTCTAATCGGAGCCTTCTAGCATCAAGCAAACCGGACGCGCTCCCGCCGTCATGCGGTTCGATCAACTTGATTTCCGGCGCCTTCACCGCCAACGATACGTGCTTGGATTCGGTGCTGCAAAGCATCACATCCGAAACCCTCAACTCCAGTAACGGCTCGGTCACCGCCATGACTGTGACGGGCGGCAGCATCACCGAGACCGTGAATCCCACCTACTCCACCGGCAGCATCACCGTGAACACCACGACTACCAACAGCAGTACAGGCACCTCTTCTACTGAATCGGTCACGGCTCTCGCTCTCAGTAGCGCGGCGCAAACGCTCACCAACGCGATTGACGCCCAGCTTACCGCGTTGGCGAAGACCGTCAATACCGACGGTAACTCGCTCACCGGCGGCGATCTTCTCCAATTCTTTGCTGGCGATTATTTAAACGACGGTGACAACGCCACCGAGGACGCTGGAATTTTTGCCGGCGAGGTCGCGGGCCTCACCATCACCAGCGCCCAGATCGTCGATATCGTCAGTTTGAATACCACCACGAACGTAGCCGAAGTGGTTGTAAACTATGTTGCAACGGAAAGCGGACAAACTGCGACCAGCGCTCAAACGTACGTTTTCAAGGAAGAAAACAGCACTTGGCTGGTCTACGGCGATCAACGCATCGCTCAGGTCTCGGTCACCGCGGAGAGCCGCACGTCGCAGGGAGCGCCGTCCCTCGGCGCAGGGGTATCCAATGGGATCTATCTCCAGGCGGCGGTACAAGCTCCCGCCAGCGTTGGCGTAACGGCTGCCACAGTCGCCGGCGGCGGTAATAGCGTCTGGCCCTGCACCGTGTCTTCGACTTGTCCAAACGGCGATGGCCCCACAGGCACGCTTGCGCAGGAGGCCGCGCTCCTCCAAAACGGCCAATCGTTCAGTGAATTCCAGGTCTTGTCCGAGGCTCTCGGGAGCAATGTTCCTCCAGCAGGAACGCTATTCACCTTGAACCTCACAACCACATCTTCGGGTAGCCCGCAATTCACGGTTCCCAGCAACGCCACAACCACCGAAGTAATTAGCTTTGCCCATATCCCCACGGCTTCAGGCAGCGGACCCCTGTCATCTGTTGTGGGGAAGACCATCACATACAACTGGACGCTGCCGACAACTTACGCGATCGGGCAGGTTTCCCTCTTTACTTATATTTTTGACGGTAGCCCAACGAGTTCGACGGCTCATAGCTGCTCGATTGGCGGAAACGGGCTGCTCGGTATTACATCCACTTCGGGGTCGATCACGATTCCGGCCAATATGTCTGCCTGCGGGCTTAGCGCGAGCGACGCGATCGCATCAGTCCAAATCTTCCTCGAAGTCGACGGCGTCAATGGAGAACAGAACCTCGTGGACCTCGGGTATCCATACTAGCGGGCGATCCGGAAAGCCAGATCGCGAGAGCGCGCGCGACATCCTAACGTCGCCACACCGCAACCGCAGTTGCGGTGTGCATGCCCGCCGGGGACATGGGCCCCCGGGGACAGACGGGACATTTTCTGATATTTTGCCTGCGGTGGCTCGCGTCGCGCATTTCGCAATCGTTAATTTATCCCATCATGCAGTCCCAGCGCGGCAACTCCTTCTCGCCCCCGATACCGAACGCATGACCTACCTGGATCTATTGCGTCAGAGAAACGGGAAACGCCCTGTCTGTCCCCGCCTTCCAGCAGCGCCGGTCTCCAGATTGGCACCGTCGTCGTCTCGCTTTACGTAGCACAGCCACTCCTGGCTGTGTGCCTCTGCCGTTCATCTCTTTCTTCCCAACCTCACAACTGCACCTGCATACAGGCAAGAGTGCCCGTTCTGCCAAGACTGCTACGAAACCCGCCCCCGCTCGATGCCTGCCATCCCGAGGGAGTCCCGGGGCTTCAAAAACAAATTGTTAGATTTGTTTGGTCCTTCTCCGGCGACTTTTCCCTTAACGTTGTCATCCCGAGCGAGTCCGCGCTCCGGTCGACGAGGGACGTGCTTTTGCCCTTCGCCGTAGCGTCCCCCTGGGAGCGCCAATCTCCCGATTGGCGCCGTCGTCCGTCCCGCTTTGCGTAGCACAGCCACTCCTGGCTGTGTGCCTCTGCCTTTTATCCTCTTCGCGTTAATCTCCCAAACCGAACTGCACACAGGCAAGAGTGCCCGTTCTGCCGAGACTGTTACGAAACCCGCCCCCGCATTTCGTCGTGCTAGAATCCGCGCGAATGGCTCGTAACCCTCCCCCCTCCCCTGTTTTTTGGAAGTGTTGATTCCAAACGACTTTAAGTCCTTTGCGCCGGAAGTGTTGAAATGATTAGACTTCAAGTCCTTATTCCCAGAAGTATTGATTCTAGTAGAGTTCAAATTATTTCTAATGAGAGAGATACGAGAAAGTGAAAAACTGTTGGAAGTGTTGATTCTGGAAGGGTTGAGTCGTGCGAAGTGCGCAAATGGCCGGATTTGAGGGGGTGACATTGTGCGCAGTGAATGCGGACAAGACGGGAAAATCTTGTGCGGGCGAGCAATCGGGGAGGGTTGTGCGAGGTTCATGTAACATGTTAGCATAAATGGCAATACAATGTCAATATTATCTGTGAGTTATTCGAATAGAATGGCGCTAGGCTGGTCATGTCTTAGGGGGCTTCGCCGCCGTCGTGGCCGATTACCTTGGCCCCGATCTTACCGGTTTCCTAGAAAACGTTCCGCCAGTCTCCGCCCGTCTGTATATTTGCAGTCAGCGCGACTGAGAGAGTGACGCTATCAACAGCTTCGATTTTCCCGCAATCGTCGAACTCTTATTGCATGTCGCGACATTGAGTCGCCGAATCATAGAGTCATCTTGCATGGGACATAGCGCCTCTTCTTGCGGCGGAATTGGCGCGGGGCTTACCGCGACATCGTGGGCAATAGGAAGCCACGCCTCAACAGAAGGATCCTCTAGATTCTCTCTGCCCGGGAAAGTCAGTTTCACGACAGGGAAACTGCCTATTGCAAGACTCTTGTTGGGCTTGCGTATAACGGCAATAACCAGGCCCTTCTTCTTCAGGACAGTGAGGATCCTCGGGGAAGGCCGCGCCAAAGCGTGAATCATTGCGTTGCGCATTATCCTTTCCCGCGACTGTGGATCGCGAAGGTTGCTCTCTTCAGCGGAGTTGAGCGGGCGGATATTGGCTTCAAAATCGGCGCTCAGGCGTTTGATTCTAGTCTCTATGTCTTCTGGCACTACGATTGTTTCGTGAAAGTCCGGAACACGCTTCCACTGGTTGAGGAAAAATAAATCCCAAATCTGTCGCTCATCAGGTGTTAGATGCGGTCTCTCTCCAGCGCGAGCGGAGGTTACGATCTTTTCGACAATCGGCTCGGCCAAGCTCTCTAATCTAGCGTAGTAGTTTTCCAAACTGACATCCAACGTACCGTCTTCACGTCTCGCCGTATAAATGTGCGTCTGGCGAAATAGCTTTTCCGGCGTTGTAACGAGAACGCCCTTTTCGGGGAATGCTTTCACAAAAAAGAATAGTTTCCCATCTTCATTCGTAAACCGCTTGAGCAGCATCTTAGAGACTGTATGCTGACCTTTGGGTGTTGGCGGGTTCATGACTTCAGAGTCGTGCCTGAAAACCGGGGAAACCCGGGAACAGACGGGACGTTTTCTCATGGTCTGACTGCCGAGTAATTCCCAATAACCCAGGGCTGCCACCCTGAAGGGTGGCGCTACACAGGCGAAGTTGCACGAGCTACGAACAAAGTTCAAAGGCTACGAGCAAGAGCTACGGAAGTCCGCCCGGAGGGTTCCACGGATGCGCGGGCGGCGTTTGGTCCTGCCATAGCGTGGTAAACGAACCTGAATACGGAAAGTCCGCGGGTTGAGTGCAGAGGCCTTTTCGCACGGGATTCATCCAGATGTACCAAGCGACGCGGCCGGTTTCGTCGGAGCGGCGGAGGATGTGGTCGTAGGATTTGAACTGCCACAATTGTTTTCCCGTGCGCTGAGTAATTTCGTGTCCGGTGAGCTGTTTGAAGGATTTGACGAAGCCAAGGAGGCGGCTCGATTCGGAGTTGCCCGCGGCGAGGAAGTGGAGATGGTCGGGCATGGCGCAATATGCGTGGATCAAGAATGAATCGCGGAGGGCTGACGATTTGAGCTGCTCCAGAATTGGAAGAGTGCTTTCTCCGCGGGCAAGGAGGGGTTTGCGTTTGTGGCAGCAGATGGTTACGAAGTATTCGCGCATTCCCGTGTAGTTCAGCGATGGGAGGCGGATATTTTTGCGGTTGAGGCGGGTTGGCATTT
This sequence comes from Candidatus Acidiferrales bacterium, assembly GCA_049790315.1. Taxonomy (GTDB): domain Bacteria; phylum Acidobacteriota; class Terriglobia; order Acidiferrales; family UBA7541; genus DASPOJ01. The sequence continues at coordinate 16,259 of JBAQYV010000230.1, forward strand.
GTCGTGGGTGTGGCACGTGTAGCGCCAGCCTTCAGGCTGGCAGCCGTGGCCTTTGCCTTGTATTGATGTCCCGGCCCTGTGACGATAACAACCCAGAAAAATCTGCCAGCCTGAAGGCTGGCGCTACAAAATCTAGACCCAAAATCCGGGACCAAAACGACGGCAAGAGCTGCGCGATTATAGTACGAGTTTAGTTAATGTGCGCAATCGGACGGCAGCGTGGTGGAAGGGTTACACAACGACAGCAGGTCGCTCGTCGTCCGCCGCGGCAGACTCGCTCGGGATGACAGGCAAAAAGTGCGAGTTCAGGCGCGCGCGTCGGCGGGGATGGGAGCGGCGTCGAGGACAGGATTCGGCAGGGTGCGGAGCTTTTCTACGAAGACGCGGACCAGCTCGGCGTCGAACTGCGAGCCGGCGCAGCGTTCGAGTTCAGCCATGGCTTCTTCGGGAGCGCGGCCTTTTTTGTAGGTGCGATCCGAAGTGATCGTGTCGTAGGCGTCGGCGATGGAAACGATGCGCGAGCCGAGCGGGATCTGATCGCCGGTTACGCCGCCGGGATATCCCGAACCATCGAAGTATTCGTGGTGATGGCCGACGATCTTTCGGATGCGCGCGATGGCGCGGAGCGGCTCCAGAATTTTCGCGCCGAATTGTACGTGCTGCTTCATGGTCTCCCACTCTTCGGGATTGAGCGGGCCGCTCTTGTTCAAAATGTTTTCGGGAATCCCGACCTTGCCGATGTCGTGAAGCAGCGCGCCCAGTCGGATTTCCTCGGTCTCGGCGTCGCTCATGCCCATCGCTTCGCACAGCATCACGGCGTACGCGGCCACTTTCAGGGAGTGACCTTGCGTGTAGTGGTCCTTCGCATCGATCGCCAGCGCCAGCGATGTGACCGTTTCCAGCACGGCCGGTGGCAATGCCGCCGGGCCCTGCGCTTCGCTGCCGCCTTGACTCTGCGAATCGCTGTCGAGGCCAGTCTCGCCAGCTTCCAATGAGTGCGAGAAATGATCGAGGCGTTGATAAATTTCTTCCAACGCTTCCGGTCCCGTGGAGAAAAGACGCTTGAGCGTGACGCCCAAATACGCTTCGAGCACGTCGTGCTTCCACTGTTTGGTTTCGTCCTGATTATATGAATCGGCCGTGGAGACGGTGTTGCCGCCCTGATGCTTTGAGAGGTACATCGAAGAGTCCGCGACCTGGATCAGTTCCTGTGGTGTCGATCCGTGTTGCGGAAAGCTTGCGATGCCCAGGCTGCCGGTGACGTTCTTTTCGCGCAGCAGCGGATCTGTGCCGATCCACGTGCACAGTTTTGTCGCGAGTTGGCGGCCCTGCTCGATATTTGTCTCCGGCATCAAGACCACGAATTCGTCTCCGCCGTAACGGGCTACGACGTCCGAGCGGCGGCAGTTCTGTTCGAGGATGCGCGCCACGCGTTGCAGCACCAGGTCGCCTTCAAGATGTCCGTGTCCGTCATTCACCAGTTTGAAGCGATCAAGGTCCATCAGCAGCAGCGAAAACGGCCGGCCAGCGCGGGTGGCGCGTTTCCATTCCGCGGAGAGCGCTTCCATAAAGAAGCGATGCGTTTTTACGCCGGTGAGGCCATCGGTGATGGCCTGCTCCTGGGTTTTTTGGAACGTCACGGCGTTGTGTAGCGCGCCGGAGATCAAGTCCGCGAGAGTGCGCAGAAAGCTCTGCTCTTCTTCGTCGAATTCAAAGCGCTCGTCCGATTCGACGTAGAGCACGCCGTGGAGCTGGTCGGCATAAGCCAGCGGCAAAGCGATCGCGGAGCAAGTTCCTTCGAGCACGGTTTTGCCGGGAACATCGGGCGCGGCGGTGTCGGGCACCACGACAACTTGGCCCGCGCGCGCGACTTGTCCCACTAAGCTGCCATTCAGCGGCAGCCGCATTCCGAGCGCGCCGCGGCGCCGCCCGGCTTCGGCGGAAATCAATACCTCGCGCGACTGATAATCCAAAAGGCCGATGCCGATGTGGTCGTAATTCAAGCCGTCTTGCAGCTCGCCGGAAATTTTCGAGAGCACTTCATCCAAATTGAGCGTGGTGATGATGTTCTGCGAAATCTGATTCAGCAGCGCCAAGTGGCGCGACTTCGATTGCTCTTCGCGGAACAGCCGCGCATTCTCAATGGCCACCGCCGCTTGACTTGCCAAACCGCGCATTAGCTCCAGATGGTCGGTGTCTAAGACGCGTTCCTCCATGCTCAGCGCCACCATCACCGCGATGGCCCGGCCGTAGAGCACCATTGGCGCTCCGCAGAAGCAGCCCAAATCGCTAAGCGGCTGCATGCCCATACGATGAACTTCCGCCGTGAAATTTTCGCGGATCAAAATCGGCTGGCAGGTTCGCAGCATGTATTCCGCAATGTGATTTCCAGCGGGCCGGCTGCGCTTGGGCATCTTTTCGCCGTTTGTAATCTCAAGCTCGTAGCGGATTTCGCCGCGCGGCTCGTCATACATGGCGATGAAAAAATTATCCACATTCAGCAGGCGCTTCATTTCGGAATAAATCTTTTCAAACAACGTTTCGGTGTCGAGCGTCGAGCTGAGCGCGCGGCCAATCTCGTTGAGCACGCGCAACTCCTCGCCGCGCCGCGCCGTCTGCTGCACCAGATAGCTGTTCTCTACCGCCATGCCGATCTGATGTCCCAGTGCCAGCAGCAACCGCAACTCGGGCGGAGTGAAGCGCCGCGTGTCCGGCGTGCTGAGCAGCAGCAGGCCAAACGCGTTCGTTTTTGTTTGCAAACTGATGCCGACGACCGAGCGCACGCCGTGCTGCAAAGCGAGTTGCCGGAATCGCCGGAAAGCATCCTCGCGCTCGAGCGCCGCCCAGGAAGCGTCGCGCCCCAAATCGCGGAACACCGCAAGGCCACCCAGCCGCGAAACCAGTTCCACCAGGCGATCGTCCAGGCCGTCTTCCTGCGCCGATGCGCAGAACGCTTCACTCAGGCCCGTGGCGATCACCGACGTGGGCCCATTCGGATCGCCATGATGCAGAAAAAAAGCGCCGGCCGGAATGCGCGCTACGTTCAGGATTCGCTCCAGCGCTTGTCCCAACATTTTCTGAATCTCGCTGCCGGTGAAGCCGGATGTCGCCAGATTCAAATTTGCGAGCGCCAGCATGTTTCGCTCGACGCGCCGCTTTTCTTCCTCGTATGCCGCCATGATCGTCAGCACGGCGCCGAGCAGTTCCGGAATCAGTTGCATCACGCGCAGTTCGCGGCCCTGAATCGTCGCCGGGCCAGCCAGATGTACAGCGATCAGCATTCCGGCCCACAGCACGAACGCCAACGAGAGCAGCAGATCGGTCAGAGCGTCCTGCTTGCGGCTTTCGCGCCACAGCACCACTCCCACCGCGCAGAAGAGCGCCGCGATTCCGTACACCGGCGAAAGCGCGATCGCTTTCACTTGATACGCGATCACCCACACCGCGCTCACCGCCGCAACTGCCAGCAACGTGCGCGTCCACACTTGTTTTTTGCAGTAAAGTTGCGCCGCGCAGAAAAACAGCAGCGCCGCGGCCGCCAGCAACCACAAATTAATCGCGCTCTGCCAAGGCGCCACCGCCATCCACGTTTCGAGCGCCGGGCTCAAATCGTGCAGCGCGACGAATCCCCACGCCCCGGCCCAGAACAGTAAATACTGTTGCCGTTTCAGTTCATGAATATAGGAAAATAATCCAGCGATGAACGCGCCGGTAGCAAACAGCCCGATAGCGACAATGGGATCGTGTGGCATCGGATCAGGTCGCCACGCGGGATCGAGCCGCCGTGCAAAGCGCGCGCACACTAAGCCCGCCGGGGTACGGGGCAGGGGGCCGTGGACTCGGATATAGCGCGCTCAGCATTTCTCGTGAATCCGCAGACGTTAACGCCCGCAGGGGACCACGCTCCCCACCACTCTTAGGCGTCAAACGCTTCTGCAATGTCATACGACTATAAGCTACGCATTTTTTTAGGGTCAAGGGTACGGGAGTACCCCCCACGAACATTCGCAAAAAGCGTCGCGAATGGAACAGACTGCGCGGCTCGCGTTTCTGCATACCTTCGGCTAAAATAAATCGCGTCTCACTCTCGTAAAAAACTGAACCGAATCGTGTCTTCGGACCCCACCATACCACTCGGCAGCGCCTCAGCGACGCGCGTACGATTCGCTCCGTCGCCTACTGGTTATTTGCACGTTGGTGGCGCGCGAACGGCGCTGTTTAATTGGCTTTTTGCGCGATCCACCGGCGGCATTTTCATCCTCCGAATTGAAGATACCGATGTGGAGCGCAATCGCCCGGAATTGGTGCAAGGAATTCTCGATGGTCTGAAGTGGTTGGGCCTCGATTGGGATGAAGGGCCCATCCACCAATCGAGCCGCTTTGCGCTGTATGCCGCGGCGGCCGAAAAACTTTTGGCGTCGGGCGCGGCCTATTACTGCAATTGTCCGCCGGAAAAATATGCGGGTGGCGATGCCGCCGAGCCTGGCGACGCCGCCGAAAAAAACGCGCCGCGTCGCGTGGTGCGTTGCCCGTGCCGCGAAAAAAACGCAGCGTTATCGGGCGGTGCCACAGCGGGCGGCGCAGTGGCTTCGGCGAGTAAAGTGCCCGGCGAATTCTCCGCCGTGCGCTTTCGCGTGCCGCTCGCGCAAACCACAAAGTTTGACGACGCCGTTTTCGGCCCGCGCGAAATCGCAAACGACGAGATCGAAGATTTCGTCCTGCTGCGCTCGCCGCGCGCCGGACAGCAGCAGGGCCTGCCCACTTATCAATTGGCCGCCGTGGTCGACGATGCCGAAATGCGCATCACGCACGTGATTCGCGGCGCCGATCATCTCTCGAACACGCCCAAGCAAGTGATGCTGTATCGCGCGCTCGGCGCGGACGTGCCGATCTTCGCGCACGTGCCGCTGATTCTCGGTCCCGATCGCACGCGCCTATCGAAGCGGCACGGCGCCACCAGCGTCGGCTCCTATCGCGACGAAGGATTTCTCTCCGAAGCCTTCGCGAATTTTCTCGCGCTGCTCGGCTGGTCGCCCGGCGACGATTCCGAATTTCTGCGCACTCCGGAGCTGCTGCGCCGTTTCTCGCTCGCCGGCGTCAGCCGCACCAACGCCGTCTTCGATCGCCCGAAGCTCGAATGGTTCAATCAGCAGTATCTGCAAAAGCTTCCCATTGAGGAGCTTCTGCCCGTCGTCGAAACCGAATTGCGCAGCGCGGGAATCTGGCGCGATGAATGGGCCGCCGGGCCGGACCGCGAATGGTTCGCGCGCACCGTCGATTTGCTGCGTCCGCGAACGCGCCTGCTGCCGAATTTTTCCAATTGGGGCCGCGCGTTTTTCAGCGACACTTTCGATTACGACCCCGCGGCGTGCGCGAAATTCTGGAAAGATCAGCGCGTGCCCGCAATGCTCTCGCGCCTGGCCGATGGACTCGCCGCGCTCACCGATTGGAATCACGATGCGTGCGACGCCGTCCTGCGCAAACTCGCCGAAACCGAAGGCGTAAAAGCCGGTCTGCTCATCAACGCCGCCCGCGTCTCGCTCGTCGGCCAAGCCGTCGCTCCGCCGCTCTTTGAAACCATGCTGGTGATTGGCCAGCATCGCGTGGTCGATCGCCTGCGCAAATCTTTGCCCGCCGCCGAAGCGGCCGCGGCTGCCGCTGCCGCTTCCGCCGCCGCTCCCCCCGCGCCGTAGCTTAATGTAGCGGAGGCCTTCAGGCCTCCATCTTCGCCTTTCGCCCTTGTTCCATTTTCCCCGCTGGTCATCCTGAGCGAGAGCAGCGACGAGGGACCTCTCTGCCGGTTTTGTCACAACCCCTAAAAACCAACTGCACACAGGCAAGAGTGCCTGTGCTACAAAATCGCTACACCGCAATCGGCT
>JBAQYV010000231.1:0-3769 GCA_049790315.1 Candidatus Acidiferrales bacterium
CGAATGATGACACACTAATTTGCGGCTCCGGCGAGGGATGCAGTAGACTCGGGAATTGGCATTGGCCCGTTGAACGCAGCTGTGCTGGCGGTACACGAAGCAAATCCCAGGGAGATTGTGAAGCCACATGCTTGTCGTGATGCAAACCGGTGCGCCGGAAGAGCAGGTTAAGACGGTCTGCGAACGCATTGAGGCGCTTGGGTTTGAGGCGCACCCCATTTTCGGCGCGTTCAAGACTGTGATCGGCGTCACCGGCGATACGCGGCGGCTGGACGTGGGCGCGCTGGAAACGCTGCCGGGCGTGGCCGAGTGCATCATTATTGGCAAGCCGTACAAGCTGGTGAGTCGGGAGTTCAAAAAGGATGACACTGTTCTGCGCATTCCGACTCCATCTGGTGACGTTCTGTTCGGCGGCCAGTCCGTGGGGATGATTGCCGGCCCTTGCGCGGTGGAAACGCGCGAGCAGGTGTTCGCCATCGCCGCGCCGCTGGCCCTGGCCGGTGTGCGACTCTTTCGCGGCGGCGCTTACAAGCCGCGCACTTCGCCGTACAGTTTTCAGGGACTCGCCGTGCCCGGCCTGGAAATTCTCACCGAGATTCGCGACAAATTCGGAATGGGGATCGTCACCGAGGCCGTGGACAATGAAGGCGTGGATCACGTGGAGCGCTACGCCGACGTGATTCAGATCGGCGCGCGCAACATGCAGAATTATTCCCTGCTGAAGCGAGCCGGCCGCGCGCACAAGCCCGTGATGCTCAAGCGCGGACTTTCCGCCACGCTCGATGAACTGCTGATGGCCGCCGAATACATCGCATCCGAAGGCAATACGCAGATCATGCTGTGCGAACGCGGCGTGCGTACCTTCGCCGACCACTCGCGCAACACGCTCGATCTGGCCGTGGTGCCCGCGGCAAAAGCGCTCAGCCACTTGCCCATCATCTGCGACCCGAGCCATGCCAGCGGGCAACGCCGCAAAGTGCTGCCGCTGTCGCGCGCCGCGATCGCCGTCGGCGCCGATGGATTGATGATCGAGGTGCACAATCATCCCGATCAGGCGCTTTCCGATGGCGTGCAATCCATCCTGCCGGAGGAATTCGCGCAACTGCGCGAGGAATGCGCGCAAATCGCGCACGTTTTGAAACGCAGCTTGAACTAGACCGCACATATCTGCGTGCCTCAGCGCTCTCTGCACCTCTGCGTTATCTTTTTCTTCGGGCCTGAGGAAAGCTAAGGATAACGCTGAGACGCTGAGTACACGGAGATACGCGGAGGAAGATGCCGATCGTGTCGTTTTACGGCCTGCGAGCGGTGTGCAGCGTCACTGTGCCGCCGGTCCAGCGCACAAAGCGAACGTCGCCGAAGCCGGCGCGCTCCATCTGCGCGGCCAATTCTTCGGGACTCGGGAAGCGGCCGACCGAGCGCGGCAAATAGGAATACGCGGCCGAGTTTCCCGAGATGATGCCGCCGAGCGCCGGCAAAATGCGCCGGAAATAAAATCGGTACAGCGCGCCGAATAATTTCCCACGCGGCTCGGAGAATTCCAGAATCCCGATTTCCCCGCCCAGCCGCAACACGCGAAGAATTTCTTTCAATCCCGAATCGTAATTCGCCAGATTCCGAAACCCAAACGCGGTAGTAACCAGATCAAACGTCGCATCGCCAAACGGCAACCGCAACGCATCGGCTTCCACGAATTCCACGCTCGTGCGCGTCGCATCGCGATTCGCCTCGACGCTCCTCGTCGCGCGCTCACCTTCCGCGCTCGTCGCGGCGCGATTCGCCGCGGTCGTCGCCATCGCAGCACCTTTGCGCCGCGCGATCGCAAGCATCTCGGGGGAGAAATCCGCGCCAGTGATCTGCGCCGCAGAGCCCTGTCGCGCTAGCGCGAACGCCAGATCGCCGGTGCCGCAGCAGAGATCGAGCACGCGAGCATCGCTCCGCGCCAGTGTGGGGGCGAAGCGCCGCGCGACGCGGCGTCGCCACACATTGTCGAGCCGCCCGGAGAGCAGATGGTTCAGGAGGTCGTAGCGGGGGGCGATCCCGCCAAACATCTCCCGCACTTTTCGCGAAGTCTCCTGCTCGTCGCGCGCACCATCGAAGCGCGTTCCGGAAAGCGGCGCGGCAGCAACTCGACTGGCGGATGTGTCTGGACTCGCGTCCGTTACCGCGCTCGCGTCTGTCTCTGGGTTTCTATCGGGCATGATCAGCGTAGACACTCAGCGTTTGGCGCGCGCGCTACTCGCTCCGCGACTCGCATGAGGTGTCGCAAGGCTCGCATCGGAAGGAGCGGAGCGCGGGAGGTGTTCCAGCGTGCGGCGTACCAGCGTTTCGGGGACACCATCCACGGTTTCGGCGTGGCCGATGCGGGTGGGGAGTACAAAGCGCAGTTTCCCGCCGCGCGATTTTTTGTCGGCGCGCATGATTTCAATCAGGCGCGGTGCGGAGACTTTCGGCCACGCGGGCAAGGGGCCGACTTGGGCGACGGTGCGCGCAATGCGATCCGCATCACGCGGGGGCAAAATGCCGAAATCAACCGCGAGCTGCGCGGCGCACAGCATGCCCCAACCCACGGCTTCGCCGTGGCGGAATCGGCGGTAACGCGTTACGGTTTCCAGAGCGTGACCGAAAGTGTGGCCAAAATTCAGAATTTCGCGCAGGCCGGAATCTTTTTCGTCGCGCGAAACTACGCGGGCTTTTAGCGCGGCGCTGCGAGACAAAATGTATTCGAGCGCGGCGGGATTGCGCGCGGCGACGGCGGCGAAATCGCGTTCGAGATAACGGAACAATTCCGGATCGCCGATTACGCCACACTTTACAACTTCGTAGAGGCCGGAGCGAAATTCGCGCGGCGGCAAACTGCGAAGCAAATCGACATCCGCCAAAACCAGACGCGGCGGAAAGAACGCGCCGACTTGGTTCTTCCCTTCCGGAAGATTCACGCCGGTTTTTCCGCCGATTGCACTGTCAGCCATGGCGACGACCGTGGTGGGAATGTGAACGACGCGCACGCCGCGCATATAACTTGCGGCCACGTAACCGGCGACGTCGCCGACGACTCCGCCGCCAACGGCAACGAGCACGGCGCGGCGGTCGGCGCCGGCTCGGAGCAGCGCGCGGCAGAGACGCTCGACTGTGGCAAGATTCTTTTTCGATTCGTTGTCATCGAAAAGGATTGGGTTACGAACGGGCGCTCCCAGCGCGGCCGTTGTGACAGCACGGACGTGTTTCCAAACACGCGGCGAACTGAGAACGAAAATCGGCGCGTCGGAAAGTTTCAGGCGGCGCAATTCGCCGCGGGCTTGGCGCACGGCGCCGCGACCGAGCACGTAGCGATATGAACCGGTCGACGAGTGAATGAGGATGCTTCGCATGGCGGCTAGTGAATCTTCTGTTCTAACGCGAAAAACGATTCGAGAAAAACATGGCCCGTGATTCCGAGGCTGCGCGGATCGATTTTATCGAGCGTGTCATTTGTGGTGTGCCAGATCGCGGATGCGCCTTCGAGATCGATGACGTCGCAGGTGGCGACACCACGTTTTAGAAACGGATCGTGATCGTCGTCAACGGAAGTTTCCGCGTTCACGAAGACATTTCCATAACCGAGGCGCGCGGCTGTGCTCCAAATTAGGTCCGTGAGCCACGGCGTCGAAGTGTCGTCGCGCTCGAACCGCGGATTGTAGATTCCAATCATGTCGGCGAGCACCATGGCTTTCACATGCGGGAGATCGCCTGAAAGGGCCATTTCGGCGGCGAGCTCGCGGCTGCCGTA
>JBAQYV010000232.1:0-2800 GCA_049790315.1 Candidatus Acidiferrales bacterium
CGTTTTGACTGTTCCGCGCCGCGCCAGTAGAATGTCTCTCGCCCCGGTGCCGGGGTAGCTCACCGGTAGAGCGCGGCCCTGAAAAGGCCGGCGTAGGCAGTTCAACTCTGCCCCCCGGCACCATTCCTATCCTGCGCAGCGCAGTTCCCGCGAAAAACTCCGCTATCGATTCGCGACGTAGAATTCGGGAAATGTCTTTTTCAGGTTATCCAACTTCGGATGATCGAACATCACGATATAAGTGTTATACGGGTTATGCGTCGCGTAATCCTGATGATACGCCTCGGCCTGATAAAACGCCTGAAGAGGAACCACCTGGGTTACGATTTTATGTTTGAACGCATTTTGCTGATCGAGCTGAGCGATGTATGCCTCAGCAATGCGCTGCTGATCTTGATCCCCGTAGAAAATCACGGACCGGTATTGAGTCCCCTCGTCGGGCCCCTGCCGATTTAATTCCGTAGGATCGTGCGCCACGGAGAAAAACACTTGCAGCAGCCGGCCATAAGTAATTTGCGAAGGATCGTAAACGATTTTAACGGACTCCGCGTGCCCCGTCGTCCCGCTGCTCACCATTTCGTATCCGGGGTTCTTCACAGTTCCGCCGGAGTATCCGTCCGTCGCGCTGATCACGCCCTTTACGTGCTCGAACACGAGTTGAATTCCCCAGAAACATCCGCCGGCGATCACAGCCGTCTCTTGCCCGCTCTGCGCGGCCAAAGAATCGTCTACGGCGGGCGCCGCAATCAACGCCGAAGCGCTCGCCGCGTTGCGCGTGATCAGCGCGCTTCCCCCCAACAACAACACCACGATCGCGAAAGTTATGCCAACCGAACGAAAAGTCATTGCCCCTCCTCACGCGCGCCACTGCGCATTTTCATATGGCTTTCGCGAATCGCATCGCGACAGAATTCATGCAGTAGCGCAAACCCGTCGGCGCGGGCCCGTCGTTAAACACGTGTCCCAAGTGCGCGTCGCACAGCCGGCACTTCACTTCCGTGCGCATCATGCCCAGGCTCACGTCGCTTTCTTCCACAACGTTCTCTTTCGCGATCGGTTCCCAAAAACTTGGCCAGCCGGTGCCCGAATCAAATTTTGTATCCAAGTTGAAAAGCGCCGTATCGCAGCAGATGCAGCGAAACACGCCCTTGTCATGCTCGTTCAGAAGCGCGCCCGTGAAGGGCCGCTCCGTATCCGCGTGACGTGTCACGTCAAACGAATCCGCCGGCAATTGCGCTTTCCATTCGGCATCGGTTTTCCTGACCTGCAATTCCGTGACAACTCCCTTGCGCTCGCCCGAGTCCGTAAACTCCACGATCTTCACTTCATGCGGCGGCTTGTCGGTCGCCGCCTCCACTCGCGCCGCGTCGCTTCTCTGATAGCACCACAACGCCAATCCAACCGCCGCCGCGCCAGATGTCGCGATAAATGTGCGTCGCCCGAGTTCGCGCCCCGTCCGTGCATCCCGTTCAAACATCCGTCGCCTCCACTGCGGCAAGATCGCGCCCGGCGGCACGATCATTTAACTGTTTTGTGATCCCGTCGATATATACGGAGAACCTGAACCATTGGATGGGCCATCAGGCGCCAGGGATGCCGCGCCTCAAGGTCTCGATCTAGTGCCCCACCGTCCACAAATGCTTTCCATCGCTCGTCCCGAAAATAGAAAAAAGACTGATCGGACTCCCACTATTGAGAGCATTCCAATGCTTGCCGTCGTCCGATTCCAGCATCGTCGCGTTTCGCCCCACTACCCACACGCGCCTGCCGTCGCCGGTCGCAAAAATCGATTGAAGAATATTCGGAGTGCCGCTGCTATACGCCGTCCAGTTCTGCCCGTCGTCCGTCTCCACCACGGTCCCGCTGTCGCCCACGGCCCACAATCGTTTGCCGTCGTTGGTGCCGACAATTGAGTAGAGAGTGTTCGTTGTTCCGCCGTTCAGATGTGTCCAATGTTCCCCGTCACTCGATTCCAGAATCGTCCCCTTGTCGCCCGCCACCCACAATTGCTTTCCGTCCGGCGTTCCGAAGATCGAATGCAAATTGTTCGGCGTGCCGCTGCTGCGCGCGATCCAATGTTCTCCGTCATCGGATTCCAGAATCGTTCCGTAATCGCCCACAGCCCACAGCCGTTTCCCGTCGCTTGTGCCGAAGACGCCCAGAAGCGTGTACGACGTGCCGCTGTCGAGCCGATTCCAATGCTCGCCGTCGTCGGATTCCACGATCGTGCCCAGATTGCCCACGGCCCACTGGCGCCGGCCGTCGCTCGACGCGAAAATCGAATACAAATTGTTCGGCGTGCCGCTCGTGCGCGCCACCCAGCTCTTGCCGTTGTCCGACTCCAGTATTGCGCCATTCTTCGCGACGACCCACAGCCGCGTGCCGTCGCTTGACGCGAAGATCGCCTCGAGCACGTCCGGCGTGCCAGTGTTTTGCGCATTCCAGTGCTCGCCGTCGGATGACTCCAGTATCGCGCCCGGAGTTCCGCCCGCTGGACCGGCCGCGCTCGCAGCACCCGCGGTTCCTGCCGCCGCGCCCGCCGGCTTCTGTGTGCCGCTCTTTTTCGCGAGGAAAAACCACGCCGCCAGTAAAATAACCAGAACGCCCACGCCGCCAATCGCGGGAAGCATCCACGCCGGCCGTCCCGCCGCCTTCGTCGCCGTTGCTGTCGGCGCGGGCGCCGGCGATGCCGGCTTTCGCGGAGTTTCCGGGGCAGCCCCCACCGCCGCCGCATCGCGCGGCTCCATTCGCGAAAGCAATGTCTTAATCGTCGCCGCAAGACTTGCAAGGTGTGTCTCAA
>JBAQYV010000233.1:0-4550 GCA_049790315.1 Candidatus Acidiferrales bacterium
GACAGGAGTGGTTCCTCCGGAGCAGGTTGCGTGGAATGACGACGGAATTCCGGACGTGTGGCGACGCGAGTGGTTCAGACGCATTCAGGATCTCTACTCGCACTATCAACCCGACATGTTGTACATCTATGGGCCGATACCATTCGAGGAACCGGGATTGAGTTTGGTCGCGGATTTCTACAATCGCGATGCGGCGCGGCGTGGCGGAGTGGTCGACGCGGTTTACACGAGCAAGCGGCGCGAGGATTGCGCGACGGGTACGTGCGCGCTCGACTTTGAACGCGGAGTTGTCGAGACGATTTGGCCGCGGCCGTGGCAGACCGATACGTGCATCGGCAACTGGCATTACTATCGCGATTTTCCATACAAGACGCCCAAGCGCGTAGTCGATATGCTCGTGGATATTGTGAGCCCGAACGGAAATCTGCTGCTGAATTTTCCGCTGCCGAATAGCGGCATGCTCGACGACAGAGAACTTGCGGTGCTCGACGGAATCACGAAGTGGATGGCGGTGAATAACGACGCGATCTATAGCAGCCGGCCGTGGAAAATATTCGGCGCGGGGCCAAGCACCGTGTCTGCCGCTGCGCCAGCGGGAGGAACGAAGCCGGCCAGCGCCGCCGCACCCGCGTCCGCATTCAATGAGAAGGATCGGCAAGACCTCACGGAAGCCGACGTCCGCTTCACGACCAAGGACGGAGCGCTATACGCGTTCGTGATGGGCGTGCCGGGGGAAACCGCGGTGATCGCGCCGCTCGGAGCGGCGAGCGCGGTGGCGATGGGGAAAATCGCGAATGTGGAATTGCTTGGTGCGCCGGGGAAACTCGAGTGGAGTCAGGATTCGGATGCTCTGCGCGTGAAGCTGCCGGCGCAGAAGCCGTGCGACTATGCGATTGTGTTTCGCATCAACGGGCTCGCGGTCTAAGGCGTCGCGGCGGAATGCTGCCGATTATTTTTGTGTCGTATGAGAAAACCGAAAGTTGAAGGGACGGACCGAGTTGATGCCAGGGAAGAAAATCAATCGTCGCAAATTTCTTGTCGGTGCGGGCGCAACGGGAATCGCCGCGGGGGCCGCGGCCTCGCTGCCAGCTTCCGCTCGCGCCATTTTGTGGTCAACGGCTTTTTCATCGGGTGATCGCGCGACGCTCCCCGGAAACTTTTATGACAATGGCACGCTGGTTCCGGATGACGGTTGGCATTTGTGGATCGACAAGGCGGCGCAGTGGCAGGATGACGAGATTTTTCTGCCGGAAGACGTGAAGCTCGAAACGCTGCCGATGAATCCGCCCACCGGCGGATGGGAAGCTTTACATTCGGCTCCGAATTCGGCGGACCATGCGGGCGTCACGCTGCCGACTACGGTGGAAGAACATTTCTGGGGACGCTACGGAACACGATCGTACACGCCGGATGAATATCGATACGCCGCGGACGACGCCGTGCCACAGAACGGCGCGTACGTTGGAGTCTCGTGGTGGTGGCGCGCGATTGACATCCCTCAAGACTACAAGGGTAAACGCATCTTCTTGCATATTCGCGGCGCACGTCAGCGAGCGGAAGTTTTTTTGAATGGCAAACTCGTTGGCTACTCGATTTTGGAAGAGCTGCCGTTCGATTGCGACCTGACGGCCGCAGCCAATCCCGGAGGCGAAAACACTCTCGCGATTCGCATCACGAATCCCGGCGGGCGCTACGACTGGGTGGATGGCGGCACGATTCAGTGGGGCAAAGTAAAATTTCATCGCAGCCACGGCTTCGGCGGTTTGGATCGCGGCATGGTCCTCAGCGCGCATGAAGGCGCTTTTCGCATCAGCGAACTTTGGGCGTTGAACACGCCGCAGCCGAAGACGATTCGCGTGCTTCACCGCGTCGCGGCGAATGGAAGCCCCGCGCCACAAGACGATTTCGGCGTGTCTTACGAAGTCGTTGATCCTGTCAACGGCAAGCGCTTGCAGACGATTTCCGAAAATGACAGCGCTGATAAGCGGACTTGGCCCGAGGGCGTGAAGTCCGCGCTCATTACTTGCGCTGACGCGGAGTTGTGGGACCTCGATTCGCCGAAGTTGTATGAGCTGCGTGTTGTCGTTACAGGCGCTGACGGAAAAAAGTTCAGTCGCACTGCTACTTTTGGCTTTCGCTGGTTTGGTCCTGAAGGGCTTGGAGAAAATGCGATTTTCCGGCTGAATGGGCGGCGCATCAAAGTTTACACCGCGATCAGTTGGGGATTCTGGGGACGCAACGGCCTTTGGCCCACGCCGGAGCTTGCGGAAAAAGAAGTGAAGGTCGCGAAACAGCTTGGTTTGAATTGTCTGAATTTCCATCGCAACGTCGGCAAGGAAGATGTTTTTCGCGCACATGATCGGCACGGTTTGCTGCGCTACATGGAACCGGGCGGCGGCAAGGAAGCGGTGATTGCGTTGCCGGGGAACGGCTCGGCCAGTGCGCCCGCAGCGGCGCCGCAGACCGATTCAGACGCGGACCGCTTCGTCCGGCGCTATATGAAAGCGAAGTGCGTCGCGATGGTGCGCGCGTTCCGAAGTCACCCGTCGTTGATCGAATATTGTTTGCAGAACGAGATCAACGCCGATTTGAAAAATCCGGAGACGATTGAAATTCTAAACGCCATGCGCGCGGAGGATCCGAGCCGCTGCATCGTGCTGAACGACGGATTCGTGGCGCGTGGCGCGGCGCAGGCGTGGTATGCGCCGTACGACGACAAGCTGCATCGCAGCGATCAGGAAGAAGCGGGCGGATGGTGGATCAATCATCAAGGTGCGGGCGATCAGTGGTACGACGAATTCTATAAAGACCCGCGGAATTTCACGTACCGCGAGCCGCGGCGCGCGCAACTCGTCGAGTTTGGCGAGATGGAAGGCTGCGCGGTTCCCGATAATCACTCGTTGATGATCGAGCAGATCGAAAAGAGTACGGGCATGAGCTATGACCTTGCCGATCACAAAGCCATCGTCGCGGGCTATGACGCGTTTCTGGACCGCTGGGGATTTCGCAAAGCGTTTCCCACGGCCGGTCATGTTTTTCTGGCGATCGGCCGGAAGAGTTACGAGAGTTGGCAGCAATATTTGGAGAACGTGCGGTTGTGCGACGAAGTGGACTTCGCCGCGATCAGCGGATGGGAATCGACAGCGATCGAGAATCACTCCGGCATCGTGGATAACCTGCGCAATTTCAAAAGCGATCCCATTTTGATTTCGTCAAGCCTGCTGCCGGTGCGGCCGGTGCTGAAACAGCGCGCGTTGGTTACCGCCGCGGGCGCCGTCGCGGTGTTCGATGTTTGGCTGCTGAACGACACCGACGCGCAGCTTGAAGGAGAATTGATTCTCGCTGTCGTCGATCCGAAGGGAAATCGCAACGAGCTGGGCCGCTATCCCGCGCCGAAACATGTCGAGAACCAATTCAGCTATTTGCTGAAGGAAGCTTTCACCACTGCGCCGCTCGAGACCGAGGGGCTGTATCGCTTCACGCTCGCCATCACGAGCCATCCTGCGTCAACGATGACGCGCGAGATTTGGGTCGCCAATCCGAATCCGTACGCGCATGCGAAACCACTGGCGATCGGCGTCTCTGGAGTCACTCCGGAGTTGCGACAACAATTGGCGGTGTTGGGCGACGTCGTCGATTTCGATCCGCAGAAACGTTATGACGTGCTGGTTTCCTGTGGCGCTGGCGAGAACGCCACCATCAGCAACGAAGCCGGCGATGACGCAAATCTCGATGCACCGTCCGCCGCCGCTGCGCCCAGAAGGCCGGCTCGTCCGCTGGAACCGGGTGAGGCCGCGCCGATTGCCGTGCCGGGGAAGCTTAGCGATGCGCTGATGTCGGCGGTTCGCGCGGGCACGCCGCTGCTGGTGATGGCGCAGGCGGATTCGCTCGCGCACGGCGTGGCAACGCAGCTCGCTGCGGCGGGCGCGTTCGACTATCACGGGCCTGTCGGCGATTTTCGCGCGCCGTGGATGGGCACTTGGTACATCGTGCGAGAACACCCGGTTTACAGCGGCCTGCCCGTGAATTGCGCGATGGGGCTTTTCTATCAGGCGAAGGGGCGCCAATCGAATGGGCTGCTGATCGACAGCAAAACTCGAAGCGCGCCGGTCGAGGTCATCACGGGCTACAGCCGCGATCACGATCGCAACGTTGGCGCGGGCACATTTGTGGCGAAACTCGGCGCGGGACAAATTCTTTTTCAGCGCGTGCCGGAGATGACGCCGGTTTTCGAGAAGCGTTTTTTGGCCAACGCAGTAAATTGGCTGGCGCGTTCCGAGAACGCTCATTCGTAGCGGACCGCTTGGTCCGTTCAATCGAAATAATGCCGCGGATGAATGAATGATTTGGCGCGGCTCCGGCATTGTCGGTCTATCCCACGTTTGTTAATCTTCAGCCATGCATCTCACTCCGCGCGAGGTTGATAAGCTGCTGATCGCCACCGCGGCGGAACTTGCACGCAAGCGTCGCGCGCGAAAACTGCTGCTGAATTATCCTGAAGCGGTCGCGCTGATCACCGGAGAACTGCTCGAAGCGATTCGCGATGGGCG
>JBAQYV010000234.1:0-2851 GCA_049790315.1 Candidatus Acidiferrales bacterium
GGCTCGCCTCGATGAAGTCTTGAAAATGTGGGCCGGCCTCGGCTACTACAGCCGCGCGCGCAATCTGCATCGCGCCGCGCAAGACATCGTCGGGCACCACAGCGCGCAATTTCCACGCACGTGGAACGAAACCATCGCGCTCCCCGGCATCGGCAATTACACCGCTGCCGCGATTCTCAGCATCGCCTACGGAGCGCCGCACGCCGTCCTCGATGGAAATGTAGCGCGCGTACTCGTACGCCTCGACGCCGTTCGTGGCGATTTGCGCGCGTCGCGTCGCTGGAACGCGCTGGCCGCGCGCGCTCAGCAGCTTTTGGACCGGCGCGCTCCCCGCGGCCGATTGAAGCAACGCGCTCCCCGCGGCCCGGCCGAATCCTCCGCGCCCGGCGATTGGAACCAAGCCATGATGGAACTCGGCGCGACCATCTGCCTGCCGAAGTCGCCGCGCTGCGAACAATGTCCCGTGCGCCGCTTCTGCCGCGCATACGCCTTGGGCCTTCAGAACTCACTTCCCGCCATACGTCAAAAGCGCGCGCCCGAAAACGTCACGCTTGCCGCCGCCGCCCTCCTCGATCCGCACGGCCGAACACTCCTCGTGCGTCCGGCGGCCGCGAATGCCGCGCTCTTCTCGCGAATGTGGCAATTTCCCGCCATCGAAATAAAATTCGCCGCGACTGCGGCAACCGCAGTCACAAAACCCGTAGGGGCGGAGCTTGCCTCCGCCCGCCGTGGCCACGTCGCAGAGGATGTTTCCGCGCTGCGTGCCGCTCTCGCGAAACATGTCCGCCAATCGCTCGGAATCAGCAGCCTTACACCCGCGCAACTAGAACCCGCCGGCGATTCGCGCCACACCGTGACTTTCCGCCGCATTCGCCTCGCCACATTTATCGCGCGGGTTGCGAAATTGCCGCGATTGCCGAACGCGCGCACGCCGCGCCTGAAAGACGTCACGCATCTCGCCGTTTCAAGCGCCACAAGAAAAATCGCGGCCTCCGCCCTCCGCGCCCTTTCCGCCGTATCTATCGCGAAAACGGCACGGTAATCACTTGGAGCCGCCTCCCGCGACGCGCTCCGCGCTCGCCACTCGCGGCTGCTAAAATTCATCTTTGTCACCATTGTTCGCGCCGCGCGCGAAACGCCGAAACGCCCACCACCATGCCGCAATCCACCGCCACGCCCCGCGACCCGCATCTTTCCGCGCTCGATCGCTATTTCGAAATTTCGCTCTACCTCCTATTGCTCACCAGTGTTCTGGCACTCGTCTCCACCGGCAAACTCGATCTCGTAACCATGCTCGGGGCGCCCGCCGCCCTGCTCGTGAAAGGTATTCGCTGGTTGCGCCGCCTGAAACCCGAGCTCTCCGCGCGCGCGGCCACATGGATCGTCGCCATCTATCTCGTATTTTTCCCGGTGGATCTGTGGTGGGTTTCCCGCTCGATCGCCGCCGGCGCGCAAAACCCCGGCCTGATGGCCGCTCTCTTGGCCGCGATTCATCTCATGCTGTTCGTGATGATCATTCGTCTTTTCAGCGCCAGGACCACCCGCGATCACCTCTTCCTCGCGATGCTGGCCTTTGCTGCCATGCTCAGCGCGGCAATCCTCACGGTCGGCACCGCCTACCTCGCGTTCTTTTTCGCCTTTCTGGTTCTCGCAATTTCTACTTTCGTCGGCCTTGAAATGCGCCGCAGCGCCGAAGCCGCCACCGCCGCGCCTCTCGATTCCGGCACCGCCGCGGGCCGTAAACTTCAGCGCGCGCTCGGCAGCGCCTCCGCCGTGCTCGCCCTCGGCACACTCGCGCTCGGCACCGCGATCTTTTTCCTGATCCCGCGCGTTTCCGCGGGATATCTTTCCGGCTACAACCTGCAACCCACGCTGATCTCCGGGTTCACCGACGATGTCGAACTCGGCGAAATCGGCGTGATCAAAAAAAGCAGCGCCATCGTGATGCACATCCAGGTGCAAGGCGACGCGGCCGCCGCGCAGGACGTCCACTGGCGCGGCATCGTCCTCACTACCTTTGACGGCCGCCGCTGGACCACCGACGAGCGCGCGCCCGAGCCGATCCTCGCCGGCGAGAACGGTTGGTTCCCTCTCGCGTCCGGCCCCGCACCATCCTTGCGTCGGGCCGTGCCCTTGCGCTACACCGTTCTGCTCGAACCGCTGGCCACGACCTCTCTCTTTTTCGCCGCCGACCCCCAAAGCGCTCGCGGAACATTCGGCGTCGCCGAATCCGGACCGTCCATGCGGCGCAGCTATCTGGTGCGAGACCGCACTGGCTCAATCTTTGACCCGTTCTACATATCCGAGCGCGTGCGTTACGACGCCGTCTCCCTGCGCACGCAAAACACTCCGGCCGAGCTGCGCGCCGCCGCAACCACATATCCCGATCAAATCCGCGCAACCTACCTGCAATTGCCCGCGCTTGACCCGCGCATTCCCGCGCTCGCGCTCGAAATCACCGCGCACAGCGCTTCGCCGTACGATAAAGCCGCCGCGATTGAAGCTTTTCTGCGCACCCACTACGGCTACACGCTCGATCTTTCCGGCCCGCCGCCCGCCGACCCGCTTGCTTATTTCCTTTTCGAGAAACGCGCCGGCCATTGCGAATATTTCGCCTCCGCCATGACGGTCATGGTCCGCAGCCTCGGCATTCCCGCGCGCTACATCAACGGTTTCCTGCCCGGCGAATTCAACCAGGTCGATAGCGAATACGTGATTCGCGCAAGCGACGCTCACAGTTGGGTCGAAGTTTATTTTCCCGGCTACGGTTGGATCACTTTCGATCCCACTCCGCCATCGGAAGAGCCGGCCATGAGTTTCGGCTCTCATCTCGCTCAATATTGGGATTGGT
>JBAQYV010000235.1:0-3168 GCA_049790315.1 Candidatus Acidiferrales bacterium
CTACCAGAATTTTGTCTTGAACGCGTATCTTTGGATTCTCGTGGGAATATTGTTTCGCCTGCCGTACTTGGCCAGCTTGCCGCAGCCCGCTCCAGTTGCGCCGCGCGAACGATTTTCGTCCCGCAACGGTTTCGCCGTGTCTTCTGCGAGTCGATAACACAGCGCTTGCGCGTGGTCCGTGAAGTGCGTGCAGCAGCCGTTCCGGAGCCTGGTTATAATGCATGCGGACAACGCCTCGGTTCGCTCCTGATGAGCGCCCACGGCGTCGATTCGAACCCGCATGCGCATCCTCAAAGTCACCCAGTCTTACTCTCCGTTTCTCGATAAGGGCGGACCCACCGTGAAGGTGCGTTCGCTTGCCCGCGGACTCGCGGCGCGCGGCCACAAAGTCACCGTCCTCACTGCGGATCTGGGTCTCGGTCCGGAAACCGCGCGCCAACTCGGTGCCGTCCGGTATGAAGGGGGATGGACCGCGGAAGAGGATGGAGTCGAAGTTATCTATTTGCGCGTGCTGGGCCGCTACCGTGCTCTCACCTGGAACCCGGGCGCGTTGCGATGGTGCCGGAAAAATATTGGTTCCTATGATGTGGCACACATCTATGGCATGTACGATTGGCTTGGCCCCGTCGCGGCGCACGTGTGCCACGGGCGCGGCGTGCCGTATATCGTCGAACCGATGGGCATGTTCCGCCCGATCGTTCGCAACGTTCCGCTGAAATGGATGTACCGCTGGCTCATCGGTGATCGTATTTTGCGTCACGCAAAATTTATCGTCGCGACCGCGGAGCGGGAACGCCACGAGTTGGAATCCGGCGGCATCGCGCCGTCGCAAATTGTCGTGCGCCGCAACGGGATCGATGCGCCGCTGTTGCTGCCCGCCGCCGGCGCGTTCCGCAAGCAATGGAATATCGCGCCCGATGCGAAATTGGTCTTATTTCTCGGCCGCATCGTAAAAAAGAAAAGTCCCGATTTGGCGCTCGAAGCTTTCGCCGATTGGCGCAATCAAGCCGGTGACAATCGCGCTGGCGTCCTCGTAATCGCCGGTCCGCACGAGGAAGATCACTATCGCCGGACATTGGAATCCCATGCCGCCCGGCTTGGATTGCGGAACGCAGTCATATTTCCTGGCGCGCTTCATGGGGACGCCAAATGGGCAGCCTATCGAGATGCGGATCTTTTTGTCTTGCCCTCGCAAAACGAAAATTTCGGCAACACCGCCGGCGAAGCTGTTGCCTGCGACACACCCGTGCTCGTCACCGATCGCTGTGGGATCGCGCCCCTGGTGCAAGATCGCGCTGGCTCGGTCGTACCGTTCGACCGCGTCGCGTTCGCCAAGGCCTTCGCGCAATTGCTCGACGACGATCAGCTACGTAACCGGCTACGCGCCGGCTGCGCCGAGGTGGCTCGCGAATTGACGTGGGATGCGCCACTCGATGAAATGGAACGCGTGTATTCCTCGGCAGTGGCCGGCACGCGGCCAGCCTGACCCCTCC
The DNA here is from genome assembly GCA_049790315.1 of Candidatus Acidiferrales bacterium. Lineage (GTDB taxonomy): Bacteria > Acidobacteriota > Terriglobia > Acidiferrales > UBA7541 > DASPOJ01. Next base: position 1,494 of record JBAQYV010000235.1, read on the forward strand.
GCCGTCCCACGCATCGTTTGGCGCTGCGGGTTCGCTTCCTGCTAAGCTTATGCGTTTCTCACCGGTTGAGGATTGCGGGCAATCAGCCCGCGACTAATTGAATGTGCGGTATTTGCGGTGTTATTGGAGTCGAGCACGGCGTCGAGGCCCAAGAGGCCTTGCGGCGCATGTTGGCGTCGATGCAGCACCGTGGCCCTGATGACGAAGGGCGCCTTGAGCAGCCGGCGGTGTGGCTCGGGATGCGTCGCCTCAACATCATCGATCTGGCGGGTGGTTCGCAGCCGGTCTGGAATGAAACAGGTCGCGTAGCGATCGTCTTCAACGGCGAGATTTACAATTTCCGCGAGTTACGCGAAGTACTCAGTGATCTCGGCCATTCATTCCGCACTCACTCCGATACCGAAGTCATCGTGCACGCCTATGAGCAGTGGGGCGCCGAGTGCGTGCGACGTCTCAACGGCATGTTCGCTTTCGCCATCTGGGATGGCCGCACAGAACCAGCGCAAGTTTTTCTAGCGCGCGATCGACTCGGCATCAAGCCGCTGTACTACGCCAACTCAGGCGGCTCGCTCGTGTTTGCGTCCGAGGTGCGCGCGCTGCTCGCGAGCGGCCTCGTTGAGCGCCGGCTTTCGCCGTCCGCGCTCGCGTCCTATCTTTCGTTTGGGTCTATCGCGGAGCCGGAAACTCTCATCGCGGGCGTTTTCTCGCTTCCGCCCGGGTATTTCCTCCACGTCACCGGCGTAACGCTTCCGTCCGCCGCGTCTCCTAAACGCTATTGGAGTTTGGCCGAAGCCACTGCCAATGCTTCGCGGCAAGCTCATTTAACTTTCGCGGACGCAGCGAAATCGCTGCGTCCTTTGCTCGAACGCGCCGTCCGCCGCCACCTGATTGCGGATGTGCCACTCGGTTTGTTTTTGTCGAGCGGTATGGATTCCACGTGTCTCGCCGCACTGGCTGCTCGCGAGCGCGGCGCGCTGCACACCTTCACCGTAGTGTTTTCGGAGTTGGAGTTCAGTGAAGCGCCCATGGCTCGCCGCACCGCGGGAAAGTTGGGCGCCAAGCATCAGGAAATGCTTCTCACTGCCGATGCCGTGCTCGAACGCATCGACGAAGCCGTGGGCTCGCTCGATCAGCCTTCGATGGATGGAATCAATACATATTTTGTGTCCTGGGCCGCGCGCCAAGTGGGATTGAAAGTCGCGCTGTCTGGCCTTGGTGGCGACGAAGTTTTCGGCGGATACGGCACGTTTCGCAGCACGCCCCGCGCCACGCGCGTTCGAACGCTGGCCCGTGGCGTGCCGAAATCCCTGCGATCCCTCGCCGCAGCCGCGATTCTTAGGACCGCCGGCGGCGGCAAGCGCGCGGACGCCATTCGCAAGGGTGTTTCCGTGTGGCGTTCGCCCGAGGCCCTGCCACACGCGCATTTTTTCGCACGCTCACTCTTTTCCCCAGAAAGCTGCATCGAACTCCTGCGCCAATCGAGCGGCGTTCTCGCGGCGGGCGCAGCGGAAGGCGAAGCCAGGCGAAGCTGGCGTGCTTGGTTGGACGACGCGGCACACGAGGTCGAAGGGCGCGACGCTTTCACCGCGGTATCTTGGCTCGAAATGCGTTCGTACATGGTGAACACGCTGCTGCGCGATACCGACGCCGTGAGCATGGCTCACTCGCTCGAAGT
>JBAQYV010000236.1:0-4824 GCA_049790315.1 Candidatus Acidiferrales bacterium
CATGGCGTCCTCCCTGAAGTTATTTCACGATTCGAAATTTCACATTTTCCCGGTAGACGGCGAAGCGTCCGAGCCGGGAAGAAGCGTTTTCTGTTGCACGGAATCCAACTCCGTATCCGGTACGCGCTTGCTTTGGAACGAGCGGAAATCGGTGACGTTCTCGAGCGCAAAGACCGGAACATTCTCCGGGCCGCGGACGTTGAAAAATTCCGCGCCGTCGACGGCAACCAGACCGAACGTTGGACGGGCGTCCGCCGCGATGGCGCGAATTTCGACGTCGCGCAGTTCGACATTCTTTGCATGGCGTATGTAGAAGCCATTCGCCGGCATGCGCTGAAAGCGCCCGGGTTCAGGATACACGGTTTCGTCTTCCGCGGGAACGAACGCGGCGTCGTCAGCCGTTCCGCCGCCCTGGTGCTGAATAAAAATATTGCTGAATTTCACATCTTCGATAACGTGATCGGGGATTCCGAGGACCATCGAGCAAAGTTTCGACGCCGAATTCGAAACTACAACGTTGCTGATATTCACGCGTCGCAACACGCCGATCGCGGCGCCCGCCGGACCGCGCATGCGCCGTCCGAGCCGCAGAAAAATCGGCGCGCTTGAAACATCGCGCATGGTGATGTTCGTGATGCTGATGTCTTCAAGCATCGCGCCATCCACGGATTCGAGCGCGAGGCCCTGGCAATTGTCGAAAACACAATTGGAGATCGTGATGTTGCGAAAGCCGCCATTCGATTCGGTGCCGCACTTGATGCGGCCGGTTTTGAACGTGCGCTCGCCTGGCGCGAACGGTTTCCATGTGCCGTCGAGCAGCGTGCCGAGCTGATAGCCCGCGCACACGAAGCAGTTTGTGATGGTGACGTCGTCGCAGGAAATCGCGCTGCCCAGCGCGTAAGAGCTCTTGAGGACGATGGCGTCGTCCCATGGCGAATTCACGCTGCAATTCGAGATGCGCACGTTGCGGCAGCAATCGATGTCCATGCCGTCGCGATTGGTGTCGATGCGCAGAGCGTCGATGGTAAGGTTGTCGACGCCGGTGGCGAGAATGCCGAAGTGGCCGCCCTGCAAAATTGAAAAATCGCGCAGCGTGATATTGCGGCAAAGTTTTAGCGCAATGGATTTGTTGCCTACGCCGGCGGATTCCGCTTTGGGCCCCGGTCCGTAGCCTTTGCTGAGATTTTTGCCCCAGATCAATCCCGGGCCGGTGATGGAAACGTTTTCGACGCTTTCGCCCCAAATCAAACTGTTGTGAAAATGATTGTGGCCGTAATCCTGAAAGGCTTCCCACTGCGTGTTGGGCTCGGCCGTATCGTATGCGGCTCCGGCGCCGGGCGTTGCGGGAGTTTCCGCGGCCAATATTGTTGCGCCTGGTCCGATATAAAGTTGCACGTTGCTTTTTAGGTGGATCGAAAATGAGGCATACGTTCCGGCGGGGAAGCGCACCGTGCCGCCGCCTGCCGAGGATGCGGCGTCGATCGCGTTGTTGATGGCTTGCGTGTCGATCGTTTTTCCGTCGCCAGTGGCGCCGAAAGCTTTCACGTCGAACACGCCGGCGACTCCAGCCGTCGGCGCCGCAGTTTGCGTCCTTGGGGATTCGGGCGAGGATTTTCGCAACGGTGTGGCGGCGAGCGGCGCCGGCGCGAGCGCTTCCTGCACGGCGAGCGCGCCCAGAATGCCGCCGCCAACAACTTTCATCAAGCCACGGCGGTTCACGCTGGCGGCGAAGAAAGGCTCGGCAGTTTGCTCCGTAGCGTCCGGCGTGTCTGCTTGCGGTCGCTGCGTGCTTGTCACATTGTCAGATTCGAGCGGCATTGGGTTCCCCCATGAATCGTTTCGCGGTGAGCAGTTGAACTTACGACAGCGCTCCCGCGTTACGCAAATCCTCTTTCATGCCGGCCCAGCAGAGGCGCGTGGATTGTTCGGGCGTGCCGCCGCCGTGCCAATGCGTCTCAAGACTCGTCGCGTAGTGGTAGCCCATCTGCACGAGAGCCTTAAATTGACCCACCCAGTCTACAAATCCTTTATTCATCTCAGCCCACTCGTAGCCGCTGCCGTCTGGCTTTTTCCGGCAATCTTTCACATGGCAGTGCCCGATGCGATTGTGGGGTAGAAGGCGCCATCCGTCGGGGAAAGGCATCTCGCCGTCCATCGCGGCATTGCCTGGATCCCAATTCAGCATAAGCGAAGGAGTGGTGACGGCCGCAAGCGTTCTTGCGGCTTCTGCGCCGGTGGCCGTGTTGCAGGAAGGCTCATTCTCAAGCAGGAAAATCATTTTCTGATTGCCAATTTTCTCGGCGGCATCGCGCAGCTTGGCATCCATCGCGGCGCGGTACGGCGACGGGTCCGCGAGACGCCAGAAATCGAATCCGCGCACACGTTCGGTGTTGAACGCCTGCGCAAGCCGAATGGAGCGCTCAAGCACTTCGTCCTGCTGATCGAACGTGTAATCGGAATTGTACGAAGTGTTTTTCGGGCTGAACTGCGATTTCGGCGCGCCGGGCCAATCCACCTTGAAGAGAGGACTCGCGATGTCCGTCACGCGCAGCTTAAAGCGCTCCAGTGTTTTGCGCGCCTCGGCAACCTCATTGTCGTCGAGCGCCAAAACATTTTTGTTCCACATGGTCCGCAACTCGATCCAGTCGAGCCCGAAGTCCGTCGAGATGACTTCGCAGGCGTGCGCCAGATCCTGTGTGATTTCGTCCGAGATCACAGAGACGCGGAACGGCGAATTCATATCGTGTAGCCCAGCTTTTGCTCCACATAGGTTTTGCTGATTTCGGCCGACTGCTTCGGCGTGCGCGAAGGATCGGTGGGCCCGTCAAGCTCGATCACGGCCCATCCGCGGAACTGAGTTTCCTGAAGCGCGGCGAACACCGCCGGCAAGTCTACCTTCCCCTGGCCCAGTTCGACGAAGCGATATGGCCGATTGTCGCTTTCCTTCGACGGAGTCACGTCAATCGCATCCTTGATGTGCAGGAACAGCAGCCGCCCCCGATATTGCTCAACGGCCTTCGCCGAATCGCCGCCGGCCGCCCAGTAGTGCGCGACGTCAAGCTCGAGCTTCACGTAGCGCGGATCGGCCGCGTCAAAAATCTTGTCCACCTCGCCCGCGCTCTGCCCGAGCGAATACATATGGTTGTGAAATCCCAACTGAACTCCCATATCGGCTGTGCGCTTGCCGAGATCGGTGAGCATGCGCCCCATGTTCTTGTAATCGTCGTCGGTAACCAGGCGATTTTTCGGCCGCGCTCCGATCACCTGCAAGTATTGGCCGCCCGCGTCGTGCATGAACTTCGCATTGGCCATATGCATCATCAGTTGCGCGTCTTCGGATGAATCTACGTCCAACTCGCCGCTCGAAAACGCCACGAGTTTCAATTGGTGCTGATCGAGCAGATCGCGCACAGTCTGTGAGTTGCCGTTAAATTCCTTCACCGCGTTTGCCCGCAATTGAATTCCGGGAAATCCCAGCGCTGAAATGTCGTCAATCGCCTGGCGATCGTTGCCATTCCACGTGATCGCGGCGTATCCCCACTGAATCTCCGCGGGAGCCGGCGTCACCGGCGATCGGAAATACGATAAATCCATGGGTGGGTATAGCGGCGCGATTGCCTGAAGCCCCGGCACACGCAGCAGCGAACCGGCGGCTACGGCGCCGAGCGTGGCGATAAAGTCGCGGCGAGAAAAATTAAGCGGCATGGGTTATCTCCTGATTTTTCCTGGTTCATGCATCGCGGTTGTCCAAAGCGCAGCGGCGAAATACGCTTGATGGATAACTTCGGACAAGAAAACTTCTGGCGGTGTAGACGTTCGTGTGCGCGCGGCGGTTTGGCAGGTTGATGTCACTGGCTCGGACGGGGAGCTAGGCCCTGAGACAGCCCGGATTCTACCAAATCCGGCGATATCGGGCGCCGTGTTTTTCAGCATTTCGGCCGGGCCATATCGCTTTCCCCAGCCGGAACCGCAGACTTCACACGATTTCATTTCAGAAATCGTCCGGACTGGTTGCCAAGCCGGTTATATGGACAGTGCCGTGCGGCGGTGCTAGCATCCGCACGTCCGCTGGATGGTAGTTTTGGGGCGCCCGGACGGCAAGCCGCATCAATGGAATCGCAGGATCGTCGAAAACCAGTTTCGCCTACAGGGAGCCACCGCCATGACGCTGACTACTAGGAGAGCCGATGCCGTGGCGAAGGCGCTCGAATCGTTTCAGATCGAGCTGCCTTCGTGGGGTTTCGCCAATACCGGAACCCGCTTCGGAAAATTCACGCAAGCCGCCGCCGCCTCATCCATCGAAGAAAAATTTAGCGATGCCGGACAAGTTCACAGTTTGACCGGAGTTTGTCCGACCGTCGCGCTTCACGTCTTATGGGATTTGCCCGAGGGCATCGCCAGCGTCGGGAACGTCACCGCGCTCGCGAAGAAATACGGCGTGCGCCCCGGCTCGATCAATCCCAACGTTTTTCAGGATCAGATTTATAAGCACGGCTCGCTCGGCAATCCCGATCCCGCCGTGCGCGCTGCGGCTGAAAAGCATCTGCTCGATAGCGCCGACATCGCCACGAAGCTTGGCTCGCGCGATGTCTCGCTGTGGTTCGGCGACGGCTCGAATTATCCCGGCACGGCGAATATTCGCGCGCGCCGCAAATGGTTTGAAGAAGGCTTGCAGAAGTTGCACGCGCGGCTTTCCGGCAACCAGCGCATGCTCGTGGAATACAAACCGTTCGAGCCTGCCTTCTATCACACCGACATCGGCGATTGGGGCATGGCGCTGCTACTTTCAAAAGCCGCCGGGCCTCGCGCGAAAGTTCTCGTCGA
>JBAQYV010000237.1:0-13193 GCA_049790315.1 Candidatus Acidiferrales bacterium
ATATGATACGTTTGTGGGAAAATGTCAATTAAATTAACGTCACGAATCTGGTATTTCGCCGCGGTCTCGTCCTCTGCGGCGAGCAAGGCAAGATCACGCGCCATCGTCGGTGGATCGCATGAAAGGTAGACGATTTCGCGAGGAGCCAACTTGCGCAACTGCCGCAGCGCTGTTTGCGCCACGCCCGCGCGCGGTGGATCGAGCACTACAAGATCCGGCTCGTCGTGCCAGCGTTCGAGAAATACTTCCGCGGATGACAAGCGCGACGTGGGAGATGCGCCACCGCTTTCGTGCAGATTAAATTCGAGATCACGCGCCGCGGCGGGATTCGATTCTACCGCGATTACTCGTTCAAACTGCCGGGCCAGCGGCCGGCTGAACAGCCCAACCCCAGCGTAAAGATCAAGCGCGAGCTTCCCGTGCCGATCGCCGCACACTAGAGACACAACGGCGTCCAGCGCAAACCGATTCACTTGGAAGAATGAAAGATGCCCCACGCGATACGCGTGCTCGCCGACCGTATACATGAGATGCCCCGGACCGTCGAGCGCCATCTTGCCTTCAGTGGGCTCGACGAACAGCAGCGATTCCGCTTCGGGCAACGCTCCGCGAAGTGCCTCCGCCAACGCGCCACCTTGCGGCAATCGCGACACGGAACAATTTAGAAGCAATCGGCGATCTTCGCCGTCCGCGAACGCTTCGATTTCATCCACTTCTTTTAGTTTGTCGCCGGCGTCCAGCAGGCCAGCAATCCGCACGAGAGTACGTTCAAGCAGCGGCGAAACAATCGGACAAGTCCCCACGGGGCAGAGCGTCTGGCTGCCCGCCTCAAAATATCCGATGCGCAGCCGCCCGCCGATGCGGCGGATTTTCCACTGAACGCGATTGCGATAACCAAATTGCGGGAACGACTTCGCATCGATCGGTCCTTCCCATCGAATGTGGCCAATGCGTCCGAGAGTTTCGCGCAGGATATCCGCTTTAGCGCGAAGCTGCGCGGAATATTCCAGGTGCTGGTAATTGCACCCGCCGCACACTCCAAAGTGCGGGCACGGCGCGGGAATCCGCTCCGGCGAAGGTTCCAGGATTTGCTCGATGCGGCCGCGAATAAATTTCTTTTTCTGCTCGATGGGCCTGACGCGCGCAAGTTCGCCCGGCAGTAGAAACGGCACGAACACGGCGCGATTGTCGTAATGCGCCAGCGCATCCGGACCGTACACCAGTTTTTCGGCCCGCACTTCGATGGGCGCGGCAGGTTCGGCTGCCACAGCTTTGTGACGCGTGTTTTTCATTTTCACTTTCAGTCGCGGATAAAGCGCGTATTCCGGGTCAATTCGCTGAGGTCAAGCGTATCACGGCTGTGCACGGCCGCGCCGACGCCCAGTTAACTCAAATAATAGAGGCTGAGGCGCGGCAGCCGGTAGTGCTCCCAAAGCCGCTTATCGACGTATTTCAGTTCGAGCTGTCCGAGTTGCGCAGCCGTCATCTTGCCGCGATACGGCGCCAATTGCCGGTCGAGATCGCGCCGAATGCCGACCAGAATATCGTCCGGCGCCGACGCGCGCATCGCCGCCGTGAGTTTTTCTTCGATCACCGTCAGCCGGCGCTCCAGATCCTCAAGGTCGATTGTTCCGGCCGCGTCGAGTAGCGGCGCCAACGCCGCCAATTTATCGCTCGCTTCCGCTAGTCGCGCGGAAACATCCTGTTGGTTTAGGCGCGCGGCATCGGCGGCCTTCGCCAGGCGTTCCCGGTTCCGCGCGAAATAGGCAATCAGTTCGGAGGCGGAAAATGTTTCCGTGCGATTCGCGCGTGGCACCTCGGGGCCCTTTCCCGCGGCAATTTCTTTTTCCTGTTCGGCCGCTTCGAGCACCGCTTCCACGCAATACGCCAGACTCTTCAGCGCTTTCCCGGCGCCCCGGCGCGAGCGCGAGTAGCTTTCAAACGCGCGGTCAATGCCTTTGAGCACGGCCGTCAGCGGAATCCCGGCTTGCTGCCATGTTTCAAGGATGGCCCAATCGAGCGGCGAAACAAGCAGATGCGCGCCCCGCTTGCGCCAGAAGTACTCTTCGATTTCCGTGTAGTAGTTGAAATAATTGAATGCGGCCATCGCGCTGGTAACGCTAGGCACGAGACTTGCCGGTGGGGCGCGGCGGCCGCGCGACGCTCGTATCCGGCGCCGCGGGGCCTCCAGCGCGTTCTCGATTGCGCTCCCACAGGATGCGCAGGCCTTCGAGCGTCAAAAATTCGTCCGTCACCTGGATGTGTTGCGAAGCTCGCGCAATCAATGCGGCTTGGCCGCCGGTAGCGACGACGCGCGTCGATTCACCCAGCACCTTTTTCATTCGCCCGAGAATTCCATCCACCAGATCGGTAAAGCCATAAAAAAGTCCCGCCTGCATGGCGTGTGCTGTATTCGTGCCAATGATTGAGCCCGGGTCTTTTATTTCCACGCGCCACAATCGCGCCGCGCGCGAAAAAAGCGCGTCGGCCGAAATGCGAATCCCGGGCGCCAGCGCACCGCCCAGATATTCGCCTTGCGCGGAGATCACATCGAAGTTGATGGCAGTGCCGAAATCCACCACGATGCACGGCGCGCCGTATTTCGCCAGCGCCGCCACGCTATTGACGAGCCGATCCGCGCCGATCTCAAGCGGATTCTCGTACTTGATCGCCATGCCGAAATCCAGGCCCGGCTCGACGAACAGCGCGTGCAGACCGAAATAGCGCTGCGACATCTCCGCGAGCGTCCAGTTCAGCGGCGGCACCACCGAACTGATGATCGCGCCGGAAATGTCCGCGGGGTCCAGACCGGCCAGCGTGAACAGCTCGCGCGTCAGGATTCCGTACTCGTCGACGGTTTGTTCGCGAGCCGTCGTCAGCCGCCAATGCGCCAGCAGCGTCGAGTCGCGAAAAACGCCCAACACCGTATTTGTATTGCCGACGTCGAGAGCCAGTAACATCAGTTCGCCTCGGTAAGATCGCCGGAGACCACGGCGACAGTCGAGCCGTCATCGCGGGTCACGCGCAAAAGGCCGCTGGGTTCCAGACCCGCCGTCGTGCCCTCATACGTTTCGCTGGCCGTTGCGATGCGCACGCGCTTTCCGCTCGCATAGCTCGAAACCGCGACAAATCGCTCCAGAATTGGCCGCGAGCCTTCCGTCAGAAACTGATTGTAGTAGTTCTCGAGGCTGCGCAGCAAACGTGCCACGAGTTCGATGCGCGATTGCACACGGGCCGTCTCAATTCGCAGCGACGTCGCAATGGGCGCCAGCGAATCCGGCAAACGCGCGTGATTCACGTCGATGCCCATGCCGACCACGACAAAATGTATGCGATCCGGCTCGGCGTGCATCTCCGTCAAGATTCCGCAAAATTTCTTTTTTCCGATCAGCAGATCGTTGGGCCATCGCAGATCCGGCGTGAGCCCGGTACTCTCGGCCACGGCGTCGCGCACGGCCAAACCCGCGACGAGCGTGATCAGTTGCGCCTGCTGCGGAGGAATCGGTGGCCGCAGCAGAACGGTCATGTATACGCCGCTCGTCTTTTCCGAATGCCACACTCGGCGCGAGCGTCCGCGTCCGGCGGTTTGTTCCTCGGCGATCACCACGGCTCCGTGGGGTTCGCCTTCCTCGCCCAGCCGCATCGCGATGTTATTCGTGGAATCGACTTTGAAAAAGTGGTAGATGCGCTTGCCGAAAACCGATCCGCGCAGTTGTCTCCGCAACAAATCCGGCGCCAACACGTCCGGAACCTTCTCGATTTGGTATCCGCTGCGCGGGTGGCCATGCACTTTCACGCCCAGTGAACGCAGCGTCTCAATCCATCGCCACACGGTCGAGCGGCTCACGCCGATCTCCCGCGCAATTTTCGCGCCGCTGATCACGATCATCGGATTGTCGGCCAACAGCGCAAGCAGGGAATCCACTTTGCGATCGGTTGCGCCGGGAAGGGAGCGAAGGGCCATAAGTTTCAGTCAATCGTTTGCAGAAAAGCGAATGCCGCGGCGTGCGCGTAGCCGTTAGCTGGAAGTGCCGCCCCCCAGCCTTTCCATTTCCTTAATTCGCTCGATCGTTTTTTCGAGCTCTACCTGGCGCTCCGCAAGCGTTTGTTCAAGATCGGCAACGATCTTGCCGGGTGCCCGCTCGCGGAACGTCGCATCGGCCAGGCGCGCGCGCTTCGATTCAATATCGCGCGTGAGCCGCTCGCGCTCTTTCGCCAGGCGCGGGAGTTCGGCTTTTGCGTCGACAGCCTCGCCGTATGCGATGCGCAAATCGAATTGAGCCGTTGAGCGCAGCGCCCCGCCGGCGGCCTCAAGCTTGCTCGCGCCGATGCGCAGATCGGAAAGCGTCGCAAGGCGCGCAATTGAATCTCGATGTGATTCCGCCACGGCACGGATTGCGGCGTCGGGCGAGAAAAACTCCGCCGCTACCTTTCGCTTCGTATCCACCTTCATTTCGGCGCGCAGATTGCGTGCGGCGGTAATGATTTCCTGGATCAGCGCGAAATCCGATTCGACGCCATCGTCCTTCCATTTCTCGCGCGCCTCCGGGAAGCGCTCAAGCGCGATCGATCTCGCGCCCACCCGCTGTGGCAATTTCTGCCAAAGTTCCTCGGTGAGAAACGGCATGATCGGATGCAACAACCGCAACGAAGTCTCAAACGCGGCGAATAAATTCTTCCACGCGGCCGTCGAACGGCCCTGCTCCGTCCCGGAGAGTTCCGGTTTCACCCACTCGATGTACCAATCGCAGAAATCGCCCCAGAAAAAGTGGTACACCACATGCGCAGCCTCGTGGAATCGGAATCCCTCGAGCGCTTCGTTCACCTGCTCCGTGACGCGCGCAATCCGCGCAAATATCCAGCGATCGGCCAGGGGCGCCGCGCCACCGGACGCCGCGTACGGCGCGCCGTCGCGCACGTTCGGCGCGGCCAGTTCTTCCAGCGCCGCCCCCGTGGCAGTCGAGAATTTATCGAGATTCATGAACAAGAATCGCGCGGCGTTCCAGATCTTATTCGCAAATGCGCGGTAGCTCAGGATGCGGTCTTCGCTCAATACGATGTCCGTGCCGGGCGCGGCCATACTCGCCAGCGTGAAACGCATCGCGTCAGTTCCAAATTTCTGATTGAGCTCAATCGGATCGAGGCCCGTCCCTTTGGACTTCGACATCTTCTGCCCTTCGGCCGTCCGGACCAGAGAATGCAGATAGACGCGTCGAAAGGGAACTTGCCCCGTGAACCGCAAGCCCATCATGATCATCCGCGCGACCCAGAAAAATAGAATGTCGTACCCGGTGATCAGCAGACTCGTCGGATAGTACGTTTTGTAATCCGGTGTTTCGTCAGGCCAGCCCATCGTCGAAAATGGCCAAAGCGCCGAGCTGAACCACGTTTCGAGGGTGTCAGGGTCCTGCTCGGGTTTGGACGTTCCGCACTTCGGGCACGCGGCTGGCGCCGTGCGCGCCACAATGATCTCTTTGCATTTGCCGCAATGCCACGCGGGAATCCGATGGCCCCACCAGATTTGCCGCGAGATGCACCAGTCGCGAATATTCCGCATCCACTCGAAATAAACGCCGCGCCAGTGCTCGGGCACGATTTCGATGTCGCCGCGCTCGACGGCGGCTATGGCCGGGTCGGCCAGCGGTTTCATCTTCACGAACCATTGCGTCGAAGCGCGCGGTTCCACGACAGTGCCGCAGCGATCGCAAGTGCCAACAGCATGCGTGTGATCGGTGACGCGTTCGAGTAAGCCTTGCGCTTCAAGATCGTGAACGATTCGCTCGCGCGCCGCGAAGCGTTCGAGGCCCGCGTAAGGCCCCGCAGCCTCACTCATCGTCGCGTCATCCGTCATCACTTCGATTTCGGCCAAGTTGTGGCGGCGACCCATCTCGAAGTCATTCGGATCGTGCGCGGGCGTCACTTTCACGGCGCCCGTGCCGAATTCCCGGTCCACGAAACGATCGGCGACGATGGGAATTTCGCGCTCGATCAGGGGCAGCCGTACTTTCTTGCCAACCATCGCGGCGTATCGTTCATCGTCAGGATGCACGGCCACGCCCGTGTCCCCAAGCATCGTCTCGGGTCGCGTCGTCGCGACGACAATCGCTCCCGAACCATCCGCCAGCGGATAGCGAATGTGCCACAGGTGCCCTTGCCGTTCCTGATGCACCACTTCCAAATCGCTCAGCGCCGTGCGGCACTGCGGGCACCAATTCACGATGTAATGCCCACGATAAATCAATCCATCTTCGTAAAGCCGCACAAAAACTTCCGTGACCGCGCGCGACATTTCCGGCGAAAGTGTGAATCGCTCGCGCGACCAATCGCAGCTCTCTCCGATTTCCACCATCTGCCGCGCGATCGTGCCGCCGGATTCTTCTTTCCAGCGCCACACTTCGTCCAGGAACTTTTCGCGTCCCAATGCCCGGTAATCGATCCCGCGCGCCTGCAACTGCCGCACCACTACGCGCTGCGTCGAAATCGCCGCGTGATCCGTGCCCGGCAAATACAAAGTGTTATCGCCGCGCATGCGATGCCAGCGCGTCAGGATGTCGATTTCGGTGTGGTCCAACATGTGCCCGATATGCAGCAGGCCTGTGACGTTCGGCGGCGGGATTACGATCGAGAAGACAGGCCCCGGCGCATTTGCGTCCGCGCGAAACAATTCCTGCTCCACCCAGGCGCGCGCCCACTTCTGCTCGATCTCGTGCGGTTCGTAAGCCTTCGGAATCTCGATGGGCATGATTCGGCGTCGAAAAGCGAGACGCCTACTATACGGGCGACGGCCCAAACCGGTCAAATTCGAGGGAATGTCTGAGAGTGAAAATATTTGGAGAGCGCGCGGAAATCGCTTGCCGATGGACTACTGATTCTCTATTTCTCTGCGCACCAGCGCCGAAACCACCGGCCGCAAAATCTCTTCGTTGATCATGTCGGCAATCTGCGGTTGTAGCTTTTGAATCACGCGCGCGACCACCGCGTTCACCAATTCGTCCGTGGTTGGACGCGCAGCCGCCGATTCGCCGCCTGCGGAAGCAGTATCGGGAACCACCGTTTCGGCCGGCTCAGTTGCCGGCAATTCCGATCCGAGCGCCTCCCGCTGAGGTTCTCTTACCGAGGCCAGGATCTCCGGCGCGATTTTCTGCGTATCGGCCAGGGCGGGCTGGACAGATTCAAGCGGCGTTGGAGTTGGCGCTTCCCATGCGAGCGGTTTTGACTCTGTCGCCGGCGCCTGTTCGTGTGCCGGTTCAACCGCTTGCTCGGCGACATGCGATTCTTCCGTCGAGCACGGCGCGGCTGATTCAATCGCCGCGGACATTGCATCGGGCTCGTTCCAAACCGCCGACGAAGGCGCGAACGATCTTTCACCCGGCGCGCCCAACTCAATCATTGGCGCCTGTGGCGCAGGAGGCCAATCCGTGGCGGCTTCAGTTCCGTTCGCATCGGAAATCACGGCGTCAGTCGTAACCGGCGGTATAGCGGGAATCAACCAGTCATTCGGACTGGCGGACCACTCAGGCTTAGACTCCTCTGATACCTGTGCTTCCGGCGAGTGCACTTCCGGTGCGTTGGTTTCGGATTCCGCCGCAGCCACAGGCTCGGCCCAGCTTTGCGCTGCCACCTCGCCTTGCTCGACTCGCGATTCACCGTCCGCCTGCACCGCGCTTTCGGTTTGCGCGGCCGATTCCGGTTGCGCGACTGGCGTTGAAACCTCGGCATCGTCGGCAGGCGCTTCAAAATATCCCGCGCCCGGTTCAGCCGGTTCGAACCCATGCCCGCCCGCTCGCACTTCAGCCTGAGTTTGCTCTGTCGAGGTCTCGGGTTCCACAGGACGCCAGAACGCCGGCTCGCCCAGTGCGGTATCGCGCTGCCGCGTCACTACTTCGGACTCGTCTTCCACTTGTGTCGCCGCCGCTGCCAGCGGTTCTGAGGAAGCCATTGCAACGGGCGCCGCGGAATCGAACGCATCGCGGCCCATCGGTGGATAGTCAATCTCGGGCGATTCGTCGATTGGGGGCAATGGCGCAACGGGTCGCGCTGGCCGAAAAACGGGTTGCTCCGGCACCGCATGCGCTTCCGGCCCCGCGGCTACGGCAACAGGGACCGGCACCGCGCGCTCGGGTGCCGATTTTTCAAGCAGCGCCTTCACCAGCGCGATCATTGGATCGGGTGGCACGAACGGCTTTTTCAACACGCCGTCTGCCCCCACGCGCTTGGCCTCGTTCTCGTCCAGCGGATCGAACGCGCCAAGCAACAGCACGACCGGTATGTGCGAATAGCGCGAATCCTTCTTGACGAATTCGCAGACCTCGTAACCACTGCGAACCGGCATAAATACGTCCGCCAGTATCAGGTCCGGCGTCACCTGACCCATACTGCGCACGGCCGCTTCGCCATTGCCTACCGCGACCACGTCGATGCCGTGATCCTTCAGCGCCAGCGCCACCATTCGTTGAATGTTGCTGTTGTCGTCGGCGACCAGTATCCTGGCCGCGCGTCCGCCGCCTAGACTTTCAGATGAGTCGCGATTCGAGAGAATTTCCACGTTGGTCTCGTGATTGGCCTTCCAACCATAGTTAGCATCCGGGCAGGGGCCCGTCAACACGAACTGAGCGATGCTGTGCCCGACTATGACATTAGTACTTTCGACCGGCTGGCCGGAGGGGTTACCAGGGGAAATGCTTCTTCTTTTTCTTGCTGGAAGATTCGTTGCTTGTGTCGGATGTGGTCGTCGCAGGTACGCAAGAGGAGCCCGCTGCGGGCGTTCCGGACGTACTCGCGGTTGCCGTGGAGTCCGCTGAGCCCGTCGTGGCTGGCGGACACGCCCCCGCTCCAACAGTAGCTGGCGCGGCGGCTGACCCTGACGGACTACTCGGCGAGGCTTCCGAAGTCCCCGCCGCCGAACTCGAGCTAGTCGTCCCCTGCGTCGTGTTGCCTACGGCGCCGGAAGCTGTGCCGCCCACAATCGCGCCTCCGTTGTCGTTTGTTCCTGCTCCCGGAGCACTTGGTGTTGGCGAATCCGGACCATTGTTTCCCACCTGCGCGTCGCCGGTCGAAGTTGGAGAACTCGTCGCCGTGGCGTCGGAGGTCCCCGTCGCGGTACCCGAAGTCCCCGGCGTAACGGTTTCCACCACCGCTGTCGTTCCGGCTCCGGGCGCGGCACTGCCCGACGCCCCTGGACCGCCGATCGTCGTCGTGCCAGGTGTCAGGGTTTCCGAGCCCGCTTCGCTCGGCGGCTCTAGATCCGGAGTGCCCACCCGCGCCGCCATTGAGACGTCTGGCCCGTTCTTCAGCACTCCGGTCGTTCGTGCCAGCAGTCCCGCACGCGGCCGGGGCGTGTTCTGTTCTTGTTGCATGCGTGCCAGTGCTCCGGGATCGGGCTGCGGAACCGGCGCACCGATCGCAATCAGCCTGGCCTTGGCGTCGCCCGCAAGCGGCGAAAGCGGGTAATTTTTCACAATCGTCGCGTAGAAGTTCGCCGCGTAGTCCTTTTTCTCGCTTTTCTCGTAGATTTGTCCCAGCATCCAATCCGCTTCGTCGGCTCTGCTGTAAAGCGGATAGCGTTGCGTCAGCTCCAGCAGGCGCCCGGCTGCGGCGCGGTTGGAGCCGCGCATGTAGTAAAAGCGTGAGATTCGGAAATCGCCCTCCGCCAGAACTTCCTGCACTTCACGCAAGCGTTGCTCGGCCTGCGGTTCCAGTTTGCTATTGGGATATTTCTGGACGAAAGTTTGAAACTCCGCTTCGGCGTTCACCGCTTCCGACGAATCGCGGTCCGGCTTCACCATCATCCGGTAGTACGCCATTCCCACTTGCATCTGCGCATACGAGGCCTCGTCGAGGAACGGGAAAAAGGTGATGAAGTCCTTGTACTCCGCGATCGCCTGAGTCAGCCCCGATGTCCCGCCTTCCTTGTAATACGAATCGGCGATGGCCAGCTTCGCCTTGGCCAGGTATTCGCTATCGGGATATGTGTTGATCAGCGTTTGCAGCGAAAGTCGCGCGATGTCGAACCGCCCGTGCTTGATGTCGTCCAGCGCGCGCGAGTACAGCACGTTGTCAGGCGCGGCGCTTGTGGCCGCGGGAGCGTGCTTGGCGGACGTCGTTTTCTTGCCGAAGCAGCCGCTTCCGGCAACACAGGCGATCAGCGCACACGCAAAAATTGTTTTTCGTAACATGTTTGGAACTCGCCCCCCACCGGGTGTGGGCTCAACCCAGAGCCCGCCAGAACTAAGTCAAGTGCCGTGCGTCATACCTTTTGCGCAAGAGCTTCCGTGACGGCTTGCTTCAGCGAATGCACCGCGGCGGCGGGGTCCGTGGTGTGAAATATAGACGTTCCGGCCACTAGGATTTGCGCTCCGGCGCGCACAATCTGCGCGACGTTACCGAGTTCGATTCCCCCATCCACTTCGATTCGGAAGCTCGCATTATACCGCTCTCGCATCTTTCGCAGCTTCTGAATTTTTTCCAGCGCATTCGGAATAAATGACTGCCCGCCGAATCCCGGATTTACAGACATCACCAGAACGTGATCCACGCGGCCCATCACTTCCGAAAGCGTTTCCACCGGAGTCGATGGATTGATCACCGCTCCCGCGCTTTTCCCGCGTTCCCGAATCATTTCCAGCGCACGATCCAGATGTGGCGTCGCTTCCTGATGCACCGAGATCATATCGGCCCCGGCCTCCGCGAACGCCTCAATGTATCGCTCTGGATTTTCGATCATGAGATGCACGTCCAGTGGTAGCCGGGTTGCCTTGCGCAATGACGCCACCACCGGCACTCCCACCGTGATGTTCGGCACAAAGTGCCCGTCCATCACGTCCACGTGGATAATGTCGGCGCCGCCGCGCTCCACCGCGCGAATCGCTTCGTCAAGCGAAGCGAAATTCGCAGCCAAAATTGACGGGGCAATCGCGACAGCAGGATGCACTAATTTTCCCATCTGCGCCCGCAGTTTATCACAGCGCGCCGCACCTTGCGCCTCTCCTGCCGCGCGGCACAGGTGCGCGTTGGGTTCCAATGGTTCGCCCGTTTTTGGGGCGAACGCGGGTTTCTCGATTTTTTAATTATGTCGCTGGCGGTGGCAGGGGAACTGCGGCCGCAACGATTTCCCAGCGCCAAAACGCTACGCGACCGTCATTCTGAGCGAAGAGGCGACTCTTTTCTTTCGTCCGCGTACGCGCGGACGAGTCACCTCGCAGTCGAAGAATCCCTCTTCGATATCGCTAGTATTGGAAACGCGGTTGCCCTCGACTCGCCTCCACCCTACGGCGCCACATCCAAATCAATCGCCACATCCGCACCCACGCGCGCTCCCGCCGCCGGCGTCTCCGCCACCACCGTATCCTTCGCCGCCGCAGCCGTCGCCAGCACATTCAATTTCCCAATGCGCAATCCCGCCGCCGCAATCTCGCGCATCGCATCCGTTTCCGTCAGTCCCACAAAAGATGGCATAACGTAATCCACCGGCCGGTCGCCTTCCGACACCAGCAAATCCACGCGCGGCGTCACCGCTCGCATCCCCGGTGCCGGATCCTGTACCACAATCGCGTCCGGCGGCAGCCCCGGCAAATAACACGTCGAGACTTCACCCGGCTGCAATCCCGCGCGCAACAATTCAATCTCCGCCGCGCGCAAACTTTCATCGATCAATTGCGGAATCGAAATCGTCTGCGCCCCCAGGCTCAGCACCACATGCGCGTCCTGCCCCACTTTCATCATCTCGCCCGCTGGCGGACTCTGCCGCACCACATCCCCCGCGGGCAAGCTGCTGAACACGCGGTCCGAAATCTTGATCTCTAGCTTTGCCGACTCCAGCAACCCGCGCGCCTCCGGCGTGCTCTTGCCCACCAAATCCGGCATCGCCACTTCGCTGCCGCGAATCGCGAATCGTATCGCCGTAACCGCGCTCAAAAACGCCGCCGCCGCCAAAACAAAAACCAGCAGCGCTGTCCGAGCCGCCCATTCCACCCGTCCACGAAACGTTTTAGCCAATCACGATCCCCCGTCCCTCTGATTTTCTCACATCTCCAGCGCAACGTGTTGGCTGCGACGCTCGCGTTGCCTGCCGTAGACGGGTGGCCTATACCGTCAGCGGCCGGCGCGTTTGGTGCATCGCAAGAAACACTGTCCTTCCGGCCAGCTTATCCCCGGGGACGAGGAACGTCATCATTGGTATCGAAATGTTTTCGGCAACGGGAGAGGTTTCGTGGTCAACGTCGCCAGGTCTTCAGTTCTAGTGGGCTTATTGCTAATTATCGCGGGGCTCACGTTCGCGGACAATCTTGCGCCTTCGTTCAAAGAAGCCGCTGCGCGCGGAGAAATCCAGGAGCACGCAAGTTCGACGTCAAATTACTTCGCGAACGTCCTCATGCCCTATTACGGAAACAAGTACCAATCTGTTCTGCAATCGTGCTTCGCAACAGTTCCGAATCCAGACAGCGGACCATTTTCTTTCGTCGTCGCGATCGGATTGGACGGCAAACCGATGCGGATTTACCGCGACCATGACACGAATATTTTCCTCTGTATGCGCGGTAGTCTCGAAAAGGACGTTTTCCCGAAGCCCCCGGTGTCGCCCTACTATCTGCACATTGAGATGAAGTTCTCCGCCAAGAGCGCGCCACCTGACGCTCGTCCTCTATCGGTCAATCGTGACAGATCCAACTGCACTTTCGGCGTTTCAGCGGGCTGGAAAGATGATTGCGATCAGCGATTGGCTCAGGGTACGGGCCTGCCTGACTTCCCGTACGATGGCATTTTCGAGAAATCGAACGCTCAATTCAGATAACGGCAAGACTACTGCGACTTCAGCTCTCTCTGAGGAGCGCGCGCTAAGCGAATCAACTCCGCTCAATCGCTGCCGCGTAGAATCCGTCCGTCTGCGTCGCGGCGGGAGACGTTCTCATCGTTCCATCGGGGCCCGCAATAACTCCCGGCGCGATGCCATCCGCCAATAGCGGTGCAATCATCGCGGGCACGGCGCTCATTCGGAAACCAGGGATCTCATCGAGCGCCTCCTTCACCACCTGCTCGTTCTCCTCCGCCTCCATCGAGCATGTCGAATAAACCAATCGTCCGCCCGGCGCAAGCATCGGCAGCGCATTTCGCAACAATCGAACTTGCTTCGCGTGCAACTCAGGGAAATCTCCGGCCTTCAATCGCCATCGAATTTCGGGATGACGTGCCAGCGT
>JBAQYV010000238.1:0-11832 GCA_049790315.1 Candidatus Acidiferrales bacterium
TTTTGACCGGAATTAGATCTTCGGAGGGGGAGCCGCGCTCCGTTAGCGCCGCGCTTCGATCGGCTGAGCTTCGTGTTCCGCACTGGCAGGGGCCTTGCGATGCTCGCGCACAAGCGCGACGAACGATTGCGCCGCGCGTGGCAAGCTGCGATCGCGCCGATAAACCAAACCGAGCGTGCGCCACACGTCCACGCCCTCAAGCGGAATCAACTTCGCCTCGCCGGATTTCACTTCGTCGCGCGCGAAGCTTTCACTGATAAACGAAATCCCCACATTGGCCACCACGAACCGCTTGATCATACCGATGCTCGGCAATTCCATGGAAATGTGCAGGCGCGAGCGATGCGCTCGAAACAATTTGTCGAGAACCTGGCGGGTGTAACCGGTCTTCGGAAAAATCAGCGGCTGCTCGGCCACGGTCGCGAGCGAAACCTTACTGAGTCCTGCGAGCGGGCTCTGCCGGCCGACCATCAGCATCATGCGATCCTTGAAAACTGGATGCACTTTCAAGTTCGGTGATTTCACCGGCAGCGTGACGATCCCCACGTCGATCGAGCCATCCTCAAGCCGCTGCAAAATTTTGTGGCTGAAATTGCGATACACGCTGACGTGGACCAGCGGATAGCGGCGCTGATATTCGGCGAAAATATCGGGCAGCACGTAAAGGCACGTCGCCTCGTTCGCGCCGAAGTAAAGCGGCCCTTGCACCGTGGTGCCGCGATCGGCCACGGCTTGCAGCGATTCATCGCGCAGCCGCAGCAAGCGCGCCGCGTACTCGAAGAGCACCTCGCCCGCCGGCGTAAGCTGTACGGATTTCGCCGAGCGATCCAGCAGCCGCGCGCCATAAGCTTGTTCGAGCTGCCGGATCTGCGCGCTCACCGCCGATTGCGAGCGAAAAACTTTCTGGCCGGCGCGAGAGAAGCTCCCGAGCTTGGCAACCTGAACGAACGTGGTCAGTTGATCGAAATCCATAGCGGACTCAGCCGCTGCGCATTATACCGGATTTGGCAGGCGGCTGGCGCTTTGGGAGGGCGCAACTCGATTGGACTTGGGAGCGCGCGCGTGAGAGCTCGCCGGAGCTTCCTCAGTTACCAAGCGCGGATTGCGAAACTTGCGGCACTCGCCCAACCACGGATACAACTTTAGGATGGACCGCCATGCCGGCCAGAATTGGTTCCCAAGTGCGCTCGATCGAGCAAGGCAATTGCTTCGGCTGCACGCGCCAGAACGGCAGCGCCGCGCCGCGCAAAATCTGAGCGGCGCATGGACTCTGCGTCAGGCGAACGTGCTCGGCCAGCACAGCGCGAAGATTCGCTTCTTCAATCGGCTCGAGCGGAACCAGCGTAACGAACTCGCGATTCAATTTGTTCTGCGCGTGTGCCGGCATCAGGTAAGCCAGGCCGCCCGTCATGCCGGACCCAAAATTCAGGCCCACCGAACCCAAGATGACAGCCACGCCAGAAGTCATGTATTCGCAGCCGTGCTGACCGACACCCTCAATAACTGCCAGCGCGCCGCTATTGCGCACCGCGAACCGCTCGCCGCCGCGCCCCGCAACGAACAGGCGCCCGGCGGTCGCGCCATAAAGGCACGTATTACCCACCAGCACATCGCCGCGCCGCGCCGCCTGCGATCCAGAGTTCACCGCGATCACGCCGCCGCAAAGACCTTTGCCCACGTAATCGTTTGCCTCTCCGGTCAGACGCAGAGTCACGCCCGGCACCAGCCACGCGCCGAAACTTTGCCCCGCTGCGCCGCGAAATTCGTATTCGAGCGGCGTGGCATTCGTATCCACATCCAGATTGCCACGCTCGAGTTCGCCGCTCAAATGCGCGCCGATGCTGCGATCGGAATTTGAGATTGTCTGCGTTTCGCCAGTCGGCACAGCGAGCTTCGCCAAGCGATGCGCCAGATCGAGTCCGCGGGAAACTCTCGATGTCTTCTGCGCTTCCGCCAACGCTTCCGGCGGCGGCGCCAGGAAACCTTCCAGCCACGGCGCGTCCTGCTCCGACTTCGCGCGCAAGCGGCCTTCGGCTCCGACAAGTTCGTGCAGCGTGCGCGCACCCATGCGCGCCAGAATTGCGCGCACTTCTTCGGCCAGCGAGCGGAAGTACGCTATAACCATTTCAGGTTTGCCGTTGAATCGCGCGCGCAACGTCTCGTCCTGCGTGGCAATGCCCACCGGACACGTATTCAAGTGGCACTGACGCGCCATGATGCAACCGATGGCGAGCAGCGACGAAGTGCCGAATCCGTATTCGTCGGCGCCAAGCACCGCCGCGACCACAATATCGCGCGCAAATTTAAAGCCGCCATCAGTGCGCAGCGTGACGCGTGACCGCAGCCCCATGCGAATCAGCGTCTCGTGCGCGTCGTGCAGACCGATCTCCCACGGCAGCGCGGTATTCTTGATCGACGTCAACGGCGAAGAGCCCGTGCCGCCGCTGTGTCCGCTGATGGTAATCACGTCCGCGCCGGCCTTGGCCACGCCCGCGGCGATCACGCCCACGCCCGCGCCCGAAACTAACTTCACACCCACGCGCGCGCGCGGATTCACAGCCTTGAGATCGTGAATCAATTGCGCCAAATCCTCGATGCTATAAATGTCGTGATGCGGCGGCGGCGAAATCAGCGGCATGCCGGGCACGGCGTGCCGAATGCGCGCGATGTATTCGCTTACTTTTTTCGCGGGAAGCTGTCCGCCCTCGCCGGGCTTTGAGCCTTGCGCCATTTTTATTTCAAGCTCTTCCGCGTGAACCAGATATTCCGTGGTCACGCCGAATCGTCCGGACGCGACTTGCTTGATTTTGTTGGCCGCTTCGGGTTCGTTGCGATAGAGCTGATTGTCTTCGCCGCCCTCGCCGGTGTTGCTGCGCCCGCCAAGCGCATTCATGGCCAGAGCCAGGCTACGGTGCGCTTCCGGGCTCAGCGCACCGAGTGACATCGCCTGCGTGCTGAATCGCGCGAGGATCGCGTCCTGCGATTCGACTTCTTCAATTGCGATCGGCTGCGTGGGAACCAATTCGAGCATGTCGCGCACGGCGACGGGACTCTGCGCCGCGAGCGCCTCGAAAAATGCGTAGCTTTCTTCGGTGGGCTTTCGCACGTGCGCGTGCATGCGCCGCACAACATCCGGCGAAGTGCCGTGTAATTCGCCACCCTTGCGAAAGCGGTACAGGCCCGAATCCGACAAATCGTCGTGTTCGCCCGAATACGCCGCGCCATGCATCCACAAATATTCGCCCAGCAACCCGTCGAGCGTTTTCTGGCCCAGATAATCGGCCACGTCTTCAAAATATTCGGAGCAAATTTCTTCGCCCAGGCCAACGACTTCAAACAGCCGGCCATTGCGATAACTCGCGAGAGTTGAAACACCCATGCGCGCCAGAACTTTTCGCATTCCGGCGTCCACGGCCGCGCGAACTTTCTCGGAACCACCCGGCGCGTCGGATTCCGCGAAGTGCAGCGCCAGATACGGATGGACGCAGCTCGCGCCGATGGCCAAGAGCATCGCGATGTGATGCGTATCAAATGCCTGGCCGGTTTCTACAACCAGCGGCACATCGCATAACCCCTCGCGCACCATCGATTTCCACGCCGCGGCGGCAGCCAGCAGCGCCGGCAGCGCGGCGCGATCCTCGCCCACACGCCGATCGCTGAGCAAAATCATGCGGGGCCGCTCGCCCACCAGCGGTTTGGCCGCGATCTCCGCCAGAGCCTGCCGCGCTCCTGAAATTCCTTCCGCTGCCGGAAACGTGAAATCGATCCGTTGCACACGCCCAAGAATTTTCGTCAGCTCTTCGAGTTGCTCCGGGCCGATCAAGGGCGAACGCAACACGGCATCGCCCAGGCGAATTTCAAGCGACATCACCTGCGTCTCGCGCAGCGGATCGATCGCCGGATTCGTAACTTGTGCGAAGCGTTGTTTGCAATAATCCCACAGCGTGCGATGGAGTCCGGAGAGAAACGCCGGCGGCGCATCGTCGCCCATGCTCCAATCGGCTTCTTTCCCCTTGGTGAGCGAGCCAAACAGCATGCGAAATTGGTCTTCGGTCCAGCCAAACGCGGCGGCGGCGCGCTTCGGCTCGCTTGGCGGATCGGCCGCGCGGGATATCGCCGGAGCAACGTGCCGCGCAACAGCCGGCTTCGTCTTCGACGAACGGCGCGCGACGCGGTCCACCACTTGACGCCAATTGCAGAACAAACCGGCCGAAGGATTGACCAGTACCATTTCGCCCGGTCCCAGCCGATGCCGTTCGGCAATGCGCGATTCGTCCACGTCCACCAGGCCCGTCTCCGAACCGACCACAACCAAGCCATCGCGCGTGCGCGTGTAGCGCAATGGACGCAGGCCATTGCGATCGAGCTTCGCGCCCACAAAAATCCCGTCGGTGAAAATCAGCGCGGCCGGGCCGTCCCACGGCTCGCCCTGCAGATAAAGCGCCTCAAGGCCGCGTTTCGCGGCTTCCGACAGCGTCGGATCTTTTTCAAATACGGGAGGCACCATCACCAGCATCGTATCTTCCGCTGATTGACCCTGCCGGATTCGCAGCTCGAAGCCATTATCGAAACTGGCGGAATCGCTCACGTTGTCTTCGAGCAGTCCGAACCATTCGCCCACGCCCAGCCGCTCGCGGATCTTTGCGCCGCGCGCGCGCAACCAGCGGCGATTGGAAACGATCGTGTTGATTTCGCCGTTGTGCGCCGTATAGCGAAACGGCTGCGCAAGTTGCCACGATGGCTTGGTGTTTGTCGAATAGCGCTGATGGAAAATCGAAAATGAAATCTCAAACGATTCGTCGCGCAGGTCCGCGTAGAATTTCGGCAACTGCCACGGCGTCAGCAAACCCTTGTAAACCACCATGCGCGAAGAGACCGAACAAAAGTACGTGCCTTTCGGCGACAGCAACTCCGCGCGTTTCCGCAGAGACGTCAAGCGCGCTTCAAAACGCGCCGCTCCCCGCGAAGCCCGCGAGGGAGCCACGAAAAATTGCCAGATGCGCGGCATGGTTGCCAACGCGCGCGGCCCAAGCGTCGAAGGATCGGTCGGGACGCGCCGCCAGCCCACCACGCGGATCTGTTCGGCGCGCGCCGCCACTTCTACCGCCGAGCGCACGCCCTGCTCCGACGCCGCCGGCACAAACACCATGCCCAAGCCAAAAAGATCCGGAAGCTTGATACCCTCGTGCTGAGCGGCCTTGCGTAGAAATTCTTCAGGGAGTGACGTCAACAGGCCCGCGCCATCGCCGCTCGCGCCATCGGCATCCACTCCGCCGCGGTGCGTCAGGCGTTCAAGCGCAGTAAGGGACATGCGCACGAGGTCGTGGCTGCCAGAGCCGCGCAGTTGCGCAAGTAACCCGGTCCCACAGGCATCATGGTCTGGGTGACCCCAATTCGGGTGAGGACACATCAGAATCTTAGTACCTCGGAACGGCCTAAAAAGTACAATCTAGAATTTCGATTTGAAGTATCTGTTTTTCCAAAACCAAAATTATTATACCTTAAAACTCCTATTTACAATAGAATGCAAGCTGATTAGCGCACGCCAAATTGCCGGTCAACCTCACGACCGCCGCGGGCGCCACGTATCATGCAGTTGAAATCCGGCCCCAAAGTGCGATGTAAACACGACACTAACGAACCGCAGTGTACTGCGCTGGCACACGGCCAAGAACCACAACAATGCTCTCTCGATCCTCGATTTCGGTCGCCTTCCCGCAGATTCTCGCGACGATTCTCGCGTTTTTCCCCGGCGCTTTCTCCCCCATCGCCCGGGCACAGTCACCTGGCCCACCCGCCACACCGCCCGACGCTTCATCCTCGCCAACACCTGTAACGCTGTTTCCGCATTCCGATTCCAGCCGATGGTGGATTTCTGGGCAAGCCAACATCGTCCTGCAATGGCATCCCACATTCCCCGCCGCGTACAGCGGACCGAACAGTTTCGGTCCCAAAGCGCAGAGCGCCACATCGAAAGTCTATTCGCTTTACACAGGCTTCGAGCTAACGCACACCACCGAAGTTTTCCTGGACATCGAAAGCGCGGGCGGCCACGGATTGAGCGAAGCGCTGGGGCTCGCGGGCTTCACCAATCTCGACGTTGTGCGCAATCCCGCGCTTGGTCCCGCGCCGTACTTGGCGCGCGTGATGATTCGCCAAATTATCCCGCTCTCGAAGCAGCGCGTTCCCGCCGACCGCGACTTTCTGCACCTTGCGACTTCTCTTCCGGTGCGGCGGCTGGAATTTCGCGTCGGAAAATTCGGCATCGTGGATTTCCTCGATGCAAATTCCGGCGGTACGGATAGCCATCTGCAATTCCTGAACTGGGTTGTGGACGACGACGGCGCTTACGACTATGCCGCCAACACGCGCGGCTATACCGACGGCGCGCTCGTCGAATACGACGATCACCGCTGGTCGATCCGCTTCGTCGAAGCGCTGATGCCCAAGGTCGCCAATGGCCTGAACCTCGATGCCAATCTCGCGCGCTCGCGCTCCGAAAATCTTGAACTCGAATACGGCGGCGGATTTCTGCATCACCGTGATGGCGCGATCCGCGTGTTGAGCTACGTGAACACCGCCGACATGGGAAATTATCGCGAGGCCATCGAGCAATACAACGCGCATGAAGTGAAGGCGCCGAACATCATCGCCACGCGCCAGGAGGGCCGCCAGAAATATGGCTTCGAGCTGAATCTCGAACAGGATCTGACCGCGCACTTCGGCGTTTTCAGCCGCCTCGGCTGGAGCGACGGCCGCAACGAATCTTTCGCCTACACCGAAGTGGACCGCACGGCTGAGGTCGGCGATTATTTTCGAGGCGATTGGTGGCACCGCGCGAACGATCGCGCCGGCACGGTCTTCGTGATCAATGGGATCGTGGGAGACCATCGCGTTTATCTCGCCGATGGCGGCCTCGGTTTTCTGCTGGGCGATGGCGCGTTAACTTACGGCCAGGAAAAAATCTTCGAGGGCTATTACACACTGCACATGTGGCGCGGTTTATTCTCTTCCTTCGACGCGCAACACATCAACAATCCCGGCTACAACAAAGCACGCGGCCCTGTGTGGGTTCCCGGCCTTCGACTGCATGTAGATTTTTGAGGAACGCCGCCACGCAGACGGAAACAGATGGCGGGGCTGGCCGGAGTTGAACCGGCGACCTAGAGTTTAGGAAACTCTCGCTCTATCCATCTGAGCTACAGCCCCGAGTTCTTTCATTCTACCCGAAATTCCTGCGCATACTCCGCGCAGCCTGTCATGCGGCGCCGGTAACTAACGGCAGCGATTCTTCGATCACGTCGTAGACGAAATTCAATTCGGCCGGCGTAATCGCATAAGGCGGCAAGACGTAAACCACGTTGCCGAGCGGCCGCAGCAGCACTCCCCGGCTCAAATAAAATTCGTAGAGCTTCGGCCGCAGCGCCGAAAGATAACCGGGATCGCCAACTTCGAGCTCGATCGCGCCGACCGATCCGATATGCCGCACGTCGCCGACGCCGGTCAGCGCGCGAAGTTTGGTGAGGCGTTCCACGTGCACGCGCTCGATCGACGCGATGCGCTCGAAAACGGGTTCAGTCGAAAATATTTCAAGGTTTGCGTTGGCCGCTGCGCAAGCGATTGGATTCCCTGTATATGAATGGCCGTGAAAGAAAGCGCGCTCGCGCGGCCCGCCGCGAAATGCTCGCGCAATCTCATCCGTCACGATCGTCGCCGCAAGCGGCAGAAACCCGCCCGTGATGCCCTTCGATACGCACATCATGTCCGGCGAAACATTCGCGCGCTCACACGCGAACATTTTCCCCGTCCGGCCGAAGCCGGTGAGCACCTCATCCGCGATCAACAAAACATCGTGCCGCGAAGCCAGATCGCGCACTCCGGAGAGAAATTCCTCCGGATGCACGATCATGCCGCCGGCCGCTTGCAGCAGAGGCTCGACAATAATGGCGGCAATCGTGCCGCTCTCCTCTTCCAGCAAATGTCGCAGCCGATCGAGGCACTCGATGTGGCACGTGGCACGGATTTTTCCCACCGGGCAGCGGTGGCAGTATGCCGAATGCGTCCGGAGCACCGGCACGCGTAGTGAATCGAACGGCGCGGTGAATGGCGAATCGTCGCTCACCGACATCGCGCCCACCGTGTCGCCGTGATACGCGTGTTCCAGCGCCACGATGCGATTTTTCTCGGGGCGGCCGACATTATTCCAATACTGCACGGCGAGTTTTAGCGCGACTTCCACCGCCGTCGATCCATCGTCGGAAAAGAAAACGTGTTCGAGCCCCGGCGGCACAATCAAACGCAGCCGCGCTACAAGCTCTTCGGCCGGCTCGTGCGTGAAGCCCGCGAAGATCACGTGCTCCATAATGCGCGCCTGTCGCGAGATGGCCTCGGCAATTGCCGGGTGCGCGTGACCGTGCAGATTCACCCACCACGAAGAAATCGCGTCGAGAATTCGCCGCCCGTCCTCGAGATTGATGTAGACGCCCGCGGCGCTGCGCACGTTCAGCGGCGGCGCGGCGCTCCCCTGTTGCGTAAACGGGTGCCAGATTTGAAGTGGAGAAGTCTGCATCGCGAATTCCGCTGGCGACTAGCCCGCCGCGGCCGGTTTCGCGCCGGCCGCCAGAAGCGCCGCACGATCGAAGTGGCGCGCGAAGGCGTCCAAGAGCGTCGCCCGATTCAACGGCTGCGTCCACGGGATGCGCCCAAGCACGCGCGTATCCCCGTAGTGCTCGATGGCACGGCGATTTTCTTCGTGCTCATCGCCGATGAAAACCACGCCGCGCACTTCCAGGCGCGCATACCGCAGCGCCGCCAGCGTGAGCAGTGTGTGATTGATCGTGCCAAGCGTGCTGCGCGCAGCGACCACCACCGGAAGCCCGATGCGCCGCATCACGTCAATCATCGTCTCGCTCTCGTTGATCGGCACAAGCGCGCCGCCCGCGCCTTCCACGATCCAAGTGCGCGCGGCGTCCGGCGATTCCGCAGGCGGCCATGCCAATGCATCCAATCGGATATGCACTCCGGCTTCGCGCGCCGCCAAGTGCGGCGAAACAGGCGGCTCAAAACAGTACGCCTCGGGCATCAATCGATCTTCCGAAATACGCGCGAGCCGGCGCACTGTTTCGCGGTCCGTTCCTTCAATCGAGCCAGTCTGAATCGGTTTCCAATAACTCGCCTCGAGCGCGGCCACCAGCAGCGCCGCAAGCGAGGTCTTGCCGATGCCCGTGTCAGTGCCGGTAATAAAAAATCCGTTCGTCAATTTCTCACCGGTGCCATTGTGCCGTCGGAGTTTCGTCGCGCTTCATCGCGGCATGCCGCCGCGATTCCGGACGCAAGTTCGCTCAATACACTTTCTGTGTGGCGCGCCGTCACCGACAATCGCAGCCGCGCCGTCCCCTCCGGCACAGTCGGCGGACGAATCGCGCGCACTCCAAACCCCGCCGCGCAAAGTCGCTGCGCCACGCGCATCGCGCGCTCGTTGTCGCCTAAAATAACCGGCACGATCGGCGATGTCCCCGCGGGAACCTCAAGACCTTCGCGTTGCAACTCCGCGCGCAGAAAATGCGCCAGGCCCAGCACGCGCGCACGCTCCGCATCGGCGCGCGAGGCAAGCTCGAACCCAGCACGAACGTGCGCGGCGAAGTACGGCGGCAGCGCCGTACTGAAAATAAACGTGCGCGCGCGATTGATCATATAACTCCGCAACGTTTCTGAGCCACACACGAACGCGCCGGAGGATGCGAGAGCCTTGCCGCAAGTAAAAATCGTCGCCAGCACACGCTGCGACAATCCGGCCTCCGCCACCAAGCCGCGCCCATGCGGACCGAACACACCCACCGCGTGCGCTTCATCGACGATCAACCCGGCTTCATATCGCTCAGCAAGCCGCGACAATTCCGCAAGCGGCGCGAAATCCCCTTCCATGCTGAATACGCTTTCGACGACAATGAATCGCTCTCCGTCTGCGGGAGCGGCGCGCAAAGCATTCTCGAGAAATCTGAGATCGAGATGCGGAAATACCACGCGGCGCGCCTTCGACAACCGCATTCCATCGATCAAGCTCGCGTGATTCGCGCTGTCCGAAAAAACTATATCGCGAACCTGCAGCAAACTAGAGAGCAAACCGACATTCGCAAGGTAACCCGAAGTGAAGTAAAGCGCCGCATCGGCGCCGGCAAATCGCGCGAAATCCGATTCGAGCGCCATCCATCGCTCGGAATTCCCGGAGAGCAATCGCGATCCGGTAGCAGCCACAAATTCTGAAGAAGCCAGCGCCGCGGCCACAGCCTGCTTAATGCGCGCATCGCAAGCCAGGCCCAGATAGTCGTTCGAGGAACAATCCACACTTTGCGGCGGCTCAAGCGAGCGAAGCTGCGATTGCCGATCGAGTTCGGCAAGGTCACGGTTCAGGCGATCGGCGATTTGCACAGCGGAGGCCTCAAGCGCGCGCCAAGGGTTCAAGTCCGAGCTGGCGCATCAACTCGTAGTCATCATCGGGCTCGGGATTCGGCGTGGTCAGCAATTTATCGCCGATGAAAAGCGAATTCGCGCCGGCCACAAAGCACAGCGCCACAGCTTCGCGCGAAAGCGAGCGCCGCCCCGCGCTCAGCCGCACCATCGAAGCCGGCATAACAATGCGCGCCGTGGCGATCACGCGCACCAGCGCCAGCGGATCGATCGACTCGCGCTCACCCATCGGCGTTCCTTCCACGGGAACAAGCACATTGATCGGCACGCTCTCCGGATGCGGATCGAGAGTGGCGAGCTGCAAAAGCAAACCCAGACGATCTTCATCGGATTCGCCCATGCCAAGAATTCCGCCGCAGCAAACCGTGATGCCCGCGCGGCGCACAGCGTTAAGCGTGCGCAACCGATCGTCATATTGCCGCGTCGTGATGATGCTGCCGTAAAATTCCGGCGACGTATCGAGGTTGTGGTTATAAGCCGTCAAACCTGCCGCCGCAAGCCGCTCGGCCTGCGAAGGCTCCAGCATCCCAAGCGAGCAGCAAACTTCCATGCCCAGCGCCGCGACGTCGCGCACAATTTCAAGCACGCGATCGAAATCCGGACCATCCTGCACTTGCCGCCACGCCGCGCCCATGCAAAATCGCGTGGCGCCTTCTTCTCGCGCCGCGCGCGCAAAATTCAACACCTCACCGCGATCCATCAGCGCGCCGCGCTCCACGCCCGTCGAATAATGCGCGCTCTGCGGACAATATTTGCAATCTTCCGGGCACCCGCCGGTTTTAATCGAAAGCAGCCGGCACAATTGCACTTTATTCGCTTCTTGAAAGCGCCGGTGCAAACCCTGCGCCGTGAATAGCAATTCCGGAAGCGGCAGAGCGTGAATCCGCCGAATCTCCTCGCGCGTCCAATCATAACGCACCGGGTTCGGTTCCGCCGCGATCGCTGCGCCGCATTGATCAGCCAAGAAGCTTCCCTCCCGAATGCGTCGCCCGGCATTGTAGCGCAGAACGGTGCTGCGCGAGGAGCGGCGCGAAAACCAGAGAAGTAGACACACCTAATCGTAATCGAACCTCAACTTTGCCTCCGGCAACTCTCGCGTGATCCGCCACCCTGGCGCGCCCTCGGAGTGGCTTATAGGAAACTGTGCCAAAGGGAACAGGTCTTCGCACGTTGTCCGAATAGGGTTAAGACGCGGCCAGTTGCCGCAACCTGATCATTGGCCAACAGGGGCGCGCATAAACGCGATCGGTAGTACTGACTTCAAAAAGGGATTTTGCGGAGCATTGCATCCGAAATCGCTCCACCGAGAGAGGCTCCTATGAAGGGCATCATCTTTAATTTGCTGGAAGAGGTTGTCACGCGGGA